>JAYVGC010000046.1:0-4215 GCA_043772535.1 Flavobacterium sp.
CCTTTGTTAGCTACAGGCATTGCAGCCAAGTTAATAAGCATATCGCCTTTTTTTACAAATCCTTTTTGCTTGGCTATTTCATTAATATGATCAACGGTATCATCGGTACTTACAAACTTGTCGTAAAAAAGTGCCTTTACGCCCCAAAGTAAATTTAACTGAGTAACTATTCGTTTGTTTGATGTGTAAACCAAAATAGTTGCATTTGGGCGCCACGCCGATATTTGAAAGGCTGTATAACCACTATTGGTTAAGGTTGATATCGCTTTTGCCTGAATTTCATTTGCCATAATCGCAGCATGATAACATATAGATTTTGTAATAAACCTTGTATTTCTGATGCTTGGTGCGTTTTGTGGCACACTTATTAAAGGCGAATCTTCTACTGCCATAATAATTTGAGTCATTTTTTCAATAACCTGCACGGGGTAGTCGCCCACTGATGTTTCGCCCGACAGCATAACTGCATCTGCGCCATCCATAACCGAATTGGCAACATCATTCACTTCTGCGCGGGTAGGTGTAAGGCTGTTGATCATTGTTTCCATCATTTGCGTGGCAACAATTACCGGAATTCGGGCTGTTTTAGCTCTTAAAATAAGCTTTTTTTGAATTAAAGGCACCTCGTGCGCCGGAATCTCTACACCTAAATCACCACGAGCTACCATCAAACCATCGCAATAAGCTACAATTTTATCAATATTATCAACCGCTTCGGGTTTTTCTATTTTTGCAATTATCGGAATTTTATAGTCAGAGTGTTTGGCAATTAAATCGCTCAACTCAATTAAGTCTTCGGGAGTTCTTACAAATGATAAGGCAATCCAATCTACCTTATTTTCAATGGCAAATAGTGCATCTTCAACATCTTTTTTAGTAAGCGCAGGCAGTGAAACATTGGTATTAGGTAAATTAACTCCTTTTTTAGATTTTAATGGACCGCCTTGAATTACTTTACATACCACTTCGTTGTCTCCGTTAGATGAAATAGCTTCAAACAACAGTTTTCCGTCATCTAAAAGTACTTTTTCACCAGGGCGAACGTCTTGTGGAAACGCTTTGTAAGTCATATAAACCCGATCTGCGGTACCAACTACATTGTCTGAAGTTTGAAAAGTTACCAAATCACCTGGATGTACCACCACGCCATCGGTCATTACGCCAACACGAAGTTTAGGTCCTTGTAAATCGGCCAAAATTGCTGTGGTATAGCCAAACTCTTCATTTAACTCTCTAATTATTGTAATTTTTTCAGATACATCAGCGTAATCGGCATGCGAAAAATTAATTCGAAAAACATTTACACCGGCAAGTATCATATCGTTAATAACTTTTTTGGTGCTACAAGCTGGACCCAATGTTGCTACTATTTTAGTTTTTTTATTCGTTGGCATTAGTTAAAAAATTAAATTATTTTTTGATTTTATTTTGTTTCTATTTACTTCATATACAGTGGTAATCCATTGTATTTTTTTAATTTCGGCTACAATATTATCGGTATTTATCATGCCCGATTCACACTCAATTCTTAAAAAAAAATCTACTTTTTTAAATTCTGGAATCAAATAAACAGGTAACGAAAAATTAGTTGTGGTTTCAAAGAATAAATCATTCAAAATCGGACTTTCGTACCCGCTGATGTTATTTTTATTTTGAACCAAATCCCATCTTATATCTTTTGTAGTATCTTCAAAATTAAAACGTTCAAAATTTGAACTTCCTTTTTTGTGTAAAACATGAAGTTTATTATTTGATATTTTCAAATTTGTTTTCAGAAATTTGTTTATAAAAAAAGCCAATCGATATCCCTCAATTGGACAATGGATGGCTAAAAGTTGAAATTCAATTTCGTTAAATTCGCTGTTTAGTAATTTTAAAGTACCCATTTAAAATTTAAAATAAGTTGTAAATATAGTGTTTATAAGCTTTAAAAATTCAGACGGTACGGTAAGAAATTGTTATTTTATCAACGATAACGTTTTAGTTTTAACTAGTATATACTATTGGCGATTCATCAACAAGGTAAATTACCAAATGTGTAAATTTATATATTTGATTTTTTTATACTATTAGTTAGCAAACGAAATTTTACCCATACTAACACTTGGAACTCCTTTTTTTGTTCCAAAGTTAGTATTTCCTCCAGCTACCGTTTCATTAGCTAATAGGGCAAACAAAATGGCTTCTTTGGCATCACCCGAAATACCTACTGAAGCGGTATTTGTAAGTTCGAAATCAGTAAGCATACTTTTTAAGTTATTCATAATTAAAGAATTATGTACGCCACCGCCACTACAATAAATTATTTTTGCATTTAATTTAAATTCTAAAATGCCCATTGCAATTGTTGCGGCAGAAAACCAGCATAAAGTAGCCAAAACATCTTGTTGGGGCAAATTTTCGGTTTCACTATCCTTTTGCGCATGCAATAAATACCTTAAATTAAACAATTCTGGACCTGTAGATTTAGGAAATGGTTTTGTAAAAAAATCATTATTTTTTAATGCAAGTAGTAATTTATTATTTACCACTCCGGTGCTTGCTATTTTGGCATCAGCATCATAAGGCAAGTTAAAATGTAAGTTAACATAGGCATCAATTAAGGTATTGCCCGTTCCTGTATCGGTTGCAAAAACTTCATTAGCATTTAAATTACCTGGTAAAAAAGTAAAATTTGCAATGCCACCAATATTTAATAAAATGCGGTCTTCATTTTTTTTAGAAAAAAGTAAATAATCACCGTAAACTGCCAACGGAGCTCCTTCTCCACCTGCTGCACAATGCTTTTGACGAAAATCTGATAGCGTAATAATACCTGTTTTTACTGCCAGATGATCACCGTCGCCAATTTGCAAAGTAGCATTAGGAAATTCGTGCTGTTGGTGTAAAATTTTTGGGGCATGAAAAACAGTTTGACCGTGACTGGCTATCAAATCGACATTTGCAGATAAAACGCCCCATTTTTGTAAACAATTACTAACAATTTCACCATGTAAACTGCCTATCCACGCATTTAAAAGACATAAATCTTGCAATTCGATTGTTTTTTTTGCAAATACTTTTCTAATTTCGATTTTTGTATCAATAGTATATAAAACCGTGTCAAAATGCAGTAGTTCAACAGTGGTTTTTGTGCCGCTTCCGCTAAATTTACAAAGAGCGACATCCAGTCCGTCCAATGAAGTACCCGACATCAAGCCAATAATTACTCGTTCGGTTTTATTGGCAATTTGATACAGTTTTTTAACGTTTTGATTCATTTTATAAATAGAATAATTACAGCGTATAAAAATATAACTTATAACGTATTACACACCACTTTTTATTCAAAAATGCTTACTTTCGCAAATTGATTTTTTACAACAATACAAATGAGCACTAAATTCACTGAATACAAAGGACTTGACTTGCCAGCTGTGGCATCAGAAGTACTTGATTTTTGGAAAAAAGAACACATATTTGAGCAGTCGGTAACGTCGCGTGAAGGTAAAACGCCTTTCGTTTTTTTTGAAGGACCACCTTCTGCCAACGGACTACCAGGTATCCATCATGTGATGGCACGAGCAATTAAAGATATTTTTTGTAGATATAAAACCCAAAAAGGCTATCAAGTTAAACGAAAAGCGGGTTGGGATACTCACGGATTGCCTGTTGAATTGGGTACAGAAAAAGAGTTAGGTATTACCAAAGAAGATATCGGCAAAACTATTTCTATTGAAGAATATAACGAAGCGTGTAAAAGAACTGTGATGCGTTACACAGACGTATGGAACAATTTGACCGAAAAAATGGGCTATTGGGTTGATATGAAAGACCCTTATATAACCTATAAACCCAAATATATGGAGTCGGTTTGGTGGTTATTGAAACAAATTTATAATAAAAATTTGATGTACAAAGGCTATACCATTCAGCCTTACTCTCCAAAAGCCGGTACGGGTTTAAGTTCAAACGAAGTCAATCAACCAGGAAGTTACCGCGATGTGACTGATACAACCGTTGTAGCTCAATTTTTAGCAAAATCAGATAGTTTACCAACATTTTTACAAGAATTTGGAGAATTACATTTATTGGCTTGGACCACAACACCTTGGACATTACCAAGTAATACAGCATTAACTGTTGGGCCAAAAATAGATTATGTTTTGGTTCGAACGTTTAATCAATATACATTCAAACATATAAATGTTATTTTAGCTAAGAATTTAGTTGGAA
>JAYVGC010000047.1:0-30382 GCA_043772535.1 Flavobacterium sp.
TTAGGATTGAGTGAATCGTTACTGAAGGCGATTTTAGATCTAGGATTTGAAAATCCGACCGAAGTACAGGAGAAAGCGATTCCCCTATTATTGGAAAAAAACACAGATTTAGTTGCGTTGGCTCAAACAGGGACAGGGAAAACGGCAGCTTTTGGTTTTCCGCTAATTCAGAAAATTGATGCCAACAACAGAAATACACAGGCATTAATTTTATCTCCGACACGCGAACTTTGTTTGCAGATTACCAACGAAATTAAAAACTACTCGAAATACGAAAAAGGTATTAACGTGGTAGCAGTTTACGGTGGAGCTAGCATCACAGAACAAGCGCGAGACATTAAAAGAGGAGCACAAATTATTGTAGCGACTCCAGGTAGAATGCAAGACATGATTAATCGAGGGTTGGTAAACATTACTCAAATCACCAATTGCATCTTAGACGAGGCAGACGAAATGTTAAACATGGGCTTCTATGAAGACATTGTGAACATTTTATCTACAACACCCGACGACAAAAACACATGGTTGTTCTCTGCAACTATGCCCGCTGAGGTAGCACGAATTGCAAAACAATTTATGCACAGCCCTATCGAAATTACCGTAGGCACCAAAAATTCAGGTTCGGCAACCGTTTCGCATGAATTTTATTTAGTAAATGCACGCGATCGTTACGAGGCTTTAAAGCGTTTGGCAGATTGTAACCCCGATATATTTTCGGTAGTTTTTTGCCGTACAAAACGTGATACACAACAAGTAGCCGAAAAATTAATTGAAGACGGTTACAGCGCTGCAGCATTACACGGCGATTTAAGCCAAACACAACGCGATTCAGTTATGAAATCGTTTCGAGGACGTCAAATTCAAATGTTGGTTGCCACCGATGTTGCCGCGCGTGGAATTGATGTTGATAATATTACACATGTTGTAAATTACCAATTGCCAGACGAAATTGAAACCTACAACCACCGATCTGGTCGAACTGGTCGTGCCGGAAAGCTAGGCACATCAATCGTTATTGTAACAAAAAGTGAATTACGCAAAATATCTTCTATTGAACGCATTATTCAACAAAAATTTCAAGAAAAAACGCTTCCATCAGGCATCGAAATTTGCGAAATTCAGTTGTTGCATTTGGCCAATAAAATTAAAGATACCGATGTTGACCACGATATTGATACCTACTTACCAGCAATTAACAATGTTTTAGCCGATTTGACTAAAGAAGAGCTGATTAAAAAAATGGTTTCTGTTGAATTCAATCGATTTATTAATTATTACAAGAAAACACGTGATATTTCATCACAATCATCTGGTAACAGAGAGGAAAGAGAACCAAGAGAATTCAACAATAATGGGGCAACGCGTTATTTTGTTAACATTGGAAGTCGCGATAATTTTGATTGGATGACTTTGAAAGATTATTTAAAAGAAACCCTAGACCTAGGTCGTGATGATGTGTTTAAGGTAGATGTAAAAGAAGGTTTTTCTTTCTTTAATACCGACCCAGAACATACCGACAAGGTTATGGAAATATTAAACAACGCACAACTTGAAGGACGACGGATTAACGTTGAAATTTCTAAAAACGACGGCGGCGGAAGACGCGATCACAACGGAAGAAGTTCTGGTGGTGGATTTGGCGGCGGACGCTCAAACGGCGGTTTTAGGGGTGGCGACCGAAACGAAAGAAGTTCAGGCGGTGGTGGTTTTCGTTCAGACCGAGGCTCGGCACCACGTGAGGGCGGTTTCCGTTCGGATAGAAGTGCTACTCCAAGAGAGGGCGGTTTTCGGTCAGATAGAAACGCTAGTGCACCAAGAGAAGGCGGCTTTGTAAGAAAAGAACCAGGTGCAGCACAACGAATTTCAAAACGTGACGGCGACACATCTGATGCTCCAAGAGAAAAACGACCAAGAAGAAGCTAAAACTTTTTTGTTAATTTTGATATAATACCATCAAAAACTGCAAAATATCTATTAATTTTGAAACATAAATTATACTATGAGATATTTTGCAGTTTTTTTCGTTTTACTACTTTCAACTTTTATATTTGCTCAAGACAAACAACCTGAAAATAAAGTTTTTGGGAAAATTGTAAATGATAAATTCTTATTACCACTTTCAAATGTTAATATAATCAATATTAACAAGGTAAAAGGCACAGCCTCAAAATTGAATGGTGATTTTGAAATTGAAGCGACCGTCAATGACACGTTGCATATATCGATGATTGGATTTCAATCAATTAAAGTAAAAGTAACCAATGACTGGATTAAAAACGGTATTGCAAAAATTAAATTAACCGAAAAAGCAATTGCACTCGAAGAAATAATAATTAGAAAATACAGTTTAACAGGTTATTTAGAAGTCGACACTAAATTAATTCCAGAGCGCGAAAATTATCGGTACAGTATTTCAGGTTTGCCAACAGGTTATGAAACGGGCGAATATTCTCCAAATGCTTTTTCGAGAGTAGTTAATTCTATATTTAATCCTGCAGACATGCTTTATAACTTGTTTGGCAAGAAATCTCGCGAACTAAAAAGACTAAAAGAGTTTAAAAAAGATAGTAAAATGAAAGATTTACTTGAATCTAAATTTGATCGCGAAACTATTTCAGTTCTTTTAGGCATTGACAAAAAAGACATTGCAGAAATATTGCAACATTGCAGTTACTCTGATTCGTTTATAGAAACGGCAAACGATTTGCAAATTTTAGATGCTATTAATCAATGTTATGAGCAATACAAAATTTTAAAAAAGAAGTGAAATTGCACTTAATTTTTTATTAAATTAGTAATAAAGTATAACATATATTTAGTACATTTGCATACAAATTAAACTAACCTCTGGCGATAATCGTGAATGTTGCTTTATATTAAACTATAATTAGTACAATTATCATGGTAGATTTAATGAAATTCGTAAACGAAGAAGTTGCGAAAAAAAATGAATTCCCAAAATTTGGTGCAGGAGATACAATTACTGTATTTTATGAAATTAAAGAGGGTGAAAAAACGAGAACTCAGTTTTTTAAAGGAGTTGTTATTCAACGTAAAGGTTCTGGAATTACTGAGACTTTTACAATCCGTAAAATGTCGGGAGCTGTTGGAGTAGAAAGAATTTTTCCAATTAACTTACCTGCTTTACAAAAAGTAGAAGTAAACCAAAGAGGTAAAGTTCGTAGAGCAAGAATTTATTACTTTAGAGAGCTTACCGGTAAAAAAGCAAAAATTAAAGAAAGAAGAAGATAAACTTCGTTTTTTAAATTATATAAAGTTCCAATTTATTTTGGAACTTTTTTTTGTGTTTTCAAAAGTAAAAATTTTCATCATATATTGTTGGCTAAATACTATTCGCTGCTGCTTTTTATATGTAGGATTAGCTCGCTTTATTACCTGTTAGTTCGGCGTTAGCCCAATAGTTTACGATTAAAATCTTTTTTTTTGAACCTTTATCAGCATTAAAAATGATTGAATCGTAAAGCCTGACTTATAACTGTACGGAACAATGTATGTAGATATACTCAAAATTATTAAAAAAAAAGAGTACTATAAAATATAGCACCTTTTAAAAAAAATGAAATTCTACTGTATTTATATGCTAAAAATAAGTGCAAACAAGCTAAAGGTGCTGCAAGTGATGACTTAACATTATTTTTGCTGTCCTTTTTTAAGGCTAGTTATTACTACAGCTTAAAAAAAAACGCAACATATTTAAAAAATAAATTGATAATCTGAGCAGACGAAATCTATTTTTTTTGACAACATAAATTTTTTAAATAAAAATAAAAAATAGTTCTAATAACAAATTCATAAAATTTTAAGAAAATAATCATAATTTAATAATTCAATCAATTTCAATAGCGCAATATTAAAAATTCATAATGATTTCTTTATATTTGCTGTACAAAATTAATAAAAAAAGAAAGCATAATGACAAAAATTAAAGTAGCCAATCCGGTTGTAGAATTGGATGGCGATGAAATGACACGAATTATTTGGAGTTTTATAAAAGAGCAATTAATACTTCCTTACCTTGATTTAGACATTAAATACTACGATTTAGGCATTGAAAAACGCGAAGAAACCAAAGATCAAATTACAATTGACGCAGCCAATGCCATAAAAGAATTTAATGTTGGAATAAAATGTGCCACGATTACCCCAGACGAAGAACGAGTTAAGGAATTCAATCTTTCAAAAATGTGGAAGTCACCCAACGGAACGTTACGAAATATTATTGGCGGTACTGTTTTTAGAGAACCTATAATTATGAGTAATGTGCCTCGCTATGTGCAAGGATGGACAAAACCAATTGTTATTGGCCGTCATGCTTTTGGCGACCAATACAAGGCAACCGATACTGTTATTAAAGGAAAAGGAAAGTTAACCATGACATTTGTGCCAGAAGAAGGCGAAACCCACCAATGGGAAATATATCAATATGAAGGCGATGGCGTTGCAATGGCAATGTACAATACCGATGAGTCAATTTACGGATTTGCACATTCATCGTTTCAAATGGCATTAACAAAAAAATGGCCTTTATATTTATCAACAAAAAATACAATTTTAAAAGCATACGATGGTCGTTTTAAAGATATTTTTGAAGAAGTGTACCAAGCAAATTACAAAGCAGCATTTGATAAAAACGGTATGACATACGAACACAGACTTATTGACGACATGGTTGCCTCAGCAATGAAGTGGTCGGGCGGATTTGTTTGGGCTTGTAAAAATTACGACGGCGATGTTCAATCAGATACCGTTGCTCAAGGTTTTGGCTCATTAGGTTTGATGACCTCTGTGCTTGTAACACCCGACGGAAAAACAGTTGAAGCAGAAGCAGCACACGGAACTGTAACCAGACATTATCGAGAACATCAAAAAGGTAGAGCCACATCGACCAACCCAATTGCATCAATTTTTGCCTGGACACGAGGTTTAGAGCACCGGGGTAAATTAGACGGTAACCAAGCGCTAATCGATTTCTGTTTAACCTTAGAACAAGTATGCATCGAAACAGTAGAATCGGGTAAAATGACAAAAGATTTGGCAATGTTAGTTAAACCAGTTGGCTTAACAAGCAATGATTACCAAACTACCGAAGGCTTTTTGGCATCGATAAAAGAAAATTTAGATAAAAAATTAAGCTAGTCCTTTATACCATTTAAAAAAGGCGATTCTACTTATGAATCGCCTTTTTATTGACCTTGTTTGGTAAGCAAAGTATCTTGTTTTACGATAATAACTTTTGCCTTTACGCCTGTTGTTAAGTTCCAAACATTTGATGTAATTAATTTTGATTTGTCATCAAACATAACAAATTGGGCAGTATTAGGTCCAGATTCACCTTGATTTAATGCCTCAAATTCAATTACATTAAAACCCTCGGTTAGCGATAAAAATAATTCTTTAAATTCCGATTGAAGCGTAATTGCGTTCTCGACTACTTTGCCATTTACCCATACTCTAACCATATCGCCATCAGGCACTTCATGATCGCGACAACCAATACGAATTGTTTTACTGCCTGTTCTAAACTCTCCTAAAAATGAATCGCTTTTAAATCGCTCTTCTATGCGCCCGTCATTTTTATTAAACTTAGTTTCGTATAATTCAGAAGGATTCCGAGGAGCTTCTTTTAGTTGTGTACTTAAATCTCCCACATTGGGCAAATTAGAAATACTTTTCCATGGAGCCTCATTTTTTAAAAAAGTACTTTTAAATTTTATAGCTTCATTTGAGTTTGTAGAACGCTCTAAAGAAGGATTTGTACTTGTATTTGGATTTTTTTTTGTTATTGCATTTACTTTAAACAGTCGCTTTGGCATTTCAAATTGAGCAAAACCATCAACAATACACATAAAAAAAATTATATATAAAAGAAATTTCATTGGCAAAATATATTTTCAAATGTAAATATATTCAAAAATTAAATAGCTTAACCGCATAATTAACCATAGATTAACATTTGTAGTGCACCCTTTTGATAAGATTTTAATGAAATTTGCATAAAAATAAATACTATGTTTTTGAAAAAAATTATTCTGTTTTCTTGCATTTCATTACTATCAAATTTAAGCTTTTCACAAGAAAAATTTACTGTTAGCGGCACCATTGCAGATGCTAAAAATAACGAATCTTTAATAGGTGTAAATGTTGGCGTTAGCGAACTAAAAATTTATACCTCTACTAACGAATATGGCTTTTATTCCATTACAGTGCCAAAAGGTGACTATACTTTAAATATTTCGTATGTAGGATACAAACTTGTTGATGAATCCATTTCATTAACAAAAAATCTCAAAAAAAATGTTTTGCTAACTGGTAGTGACGAGGAACTGCAAGAAGTTATCATTACAGAAAAAACAAAAACCAACATTCGTAAACCCGAAATGAGTGTAAACAAACTTTCGATTGCAGCCATCAAATACATGCCTGTTATTTTAGGCGAAGCCGACATTATTAAATCTATTTTGATGCTTCCTGGAGTTACTAATGCAGGCGAAGGTCAATCTGGATTTAATGTGCGCGGAGGCGGCGCCGACCAAAATTTAATATTATTAGACGAAGCCACTATTTTCAATTCATCGCACGTATTTGGCTTTTTTTCAGTTTTTAATTCTGACGTAATAAAGGATTTAAAATTATACAAAGGTGGTATTCCTGCGCGTTTTGGCGGTCGAGCTTCATCTGTTTTAGATGTATATCAAAAAGACGGCAATAGCAAAAATTTTCATATAAATGGAGGTATCGGAATAATATCTTCTCGATTATTAGCCGAAGGACCGCTTGTAAAAGATAAAGGCTCTTTTATAATTGCAGGTCGTGCATCGTATGCCCATTTATTTTTAAAATTAGCAAAAAACGAAAATGTAGCATACTTTTATGATTTAAATACCAAATTAAATTATAAAATAAATAAAAATAACAGCCTGTTTTTATCTGGCTATTTTGGACGCGATGTTTTTAGTTTAAACAAAACGTTTACAAATACTTATGGAAATTCTACTCTAAATTTGCGTTGGAATCACTTATTTAATGACCAACTGTTCTCTAATCTGTCTTTAATTTATAGTGATTACTATTATGGCCTTACACTAGATTTTGTTGGTTTTAATTGGGACTCGGGCATAAAAAACTTTAATATTAAATACGATTTTAAGCATTATTTATCAGATAAAATTAAACTAAATTATGGCGCAAATGCTATTTATTACAATTTCAATCCAGGAACAATTGCACCAATAAACGCAGCGTCAAGTATCAATTTTAGTCAGCTCGATAAAAAATATGCTTTTGAACCCGCTTTGTATTTAGATGCTGAACAAAAAATAAGCTCAGAATTCAATATTCAATACGGCTTTCGCTACTCCATTTTCAACCGACTTGGAAGTTCTATTAAAAACAATTATGCAAACAACCAACCCGTTACTTGGAATAACGACTTAAAAATTTATGAATCTGCAACACGAATTGGTACCGAAAATTATTCAAAAAATCAAGTAATGGCCAGCTTTGATAACATCGAACCTAGGTTTTCCGCAGCATACGAATTATCGGATACCAAATCGATAAAATTTAGTTATAACCGAATGGTGCAGTATTTACAACTCATTACCAACACCAACTCTCCCACTCCACTAGATGTTTGGACACCCAGCGATGCCTATATAAAACCACAAATAGCAGACCAAGTGGCGGTAGGATATTTTACAAATTTTAAAGACGACGAATATTCATTTGAGGTAGAAAGCTTTTACAAAAAAGTAAAAAACCGCCTAGATTATATTGACGGAGCCAACTTAGTTGCCAATGAAGCCATCGAAAGAGTAATTTTAAACGGCCAATTACGAAGCTACGGATTAGAATTATTATTACGCAAAAATACAGGTAAACTAAATGGATGGATCGCCTACACATTATCAAAATCAGAACAACAAACAGTAGGTCGAACTGCACAAGAAAACGGAATTAATAATGGCAATTGGTACCGATCGCCCTACGATAAATTACATAATTTAGCAATAACGGCATCTTATAAAGCCAACAAGAAATGGACGTATGGAGCCAATTTTACACTACAAACAGGGCAGCCAGTAACGTATCCAACAGGACAATATCAATACCAAGGACTTGTAATACCTAGTTATGGCTTACGAAACGAAAACAGCCTTCCCCTTTTTCATCATTTAGACGCATCAGCAACGTACGTTCCAAAACCAACCAAAAAGAAAGGTTGGCAATCAGAATGGGTTTTTAGCGTTTATAATATCTATAATCGAAAAAATGCAGCATCAATTAACTTTCGTCAAAATTCAGAAACTGGCAGCAATGAAGCCGTTAGATTGTCTATTTTTGGGGCCGTTCCGTCTGTTTCCTATAACTTTAAATTTTAAAAAAAAGAGCACTATGAAAAATATATTTATAATTGTTAGCTTACTCTTCATTCTCGTTTCTTGCGAAGATGTGGTAATTGTACCGCTAAATACTGCCGATGCAAAACTAGTAATCGACGCCAATATAAAATGGAATAAAACCAACACCGGCGCAATTCAAAGCATTAAATTATCGTTAACATCCGATTTTTATTCCAACACCGTTCCGCCTGCAAACGGTGCACTAGTATATGTGACCAACTCGGCAAACACCCAATTTATTTTTAACGAAGTAGGCACAACAGGCGAGTATACCTGCACTAATTTTGTACCGCTAAGTAATGAAAATTATACGTTAACAGTCAATTATAAAGGGCAAATTTATACCGCAACAGACACACTATTGCCTACTCCTCCAATTTTAAATGTAGCGCAAGAAACGCTACCGAGCTTTACCGGTACTCGAATAGAGGTTAAATTTTTCTTTCAAGATCCTGCATCCCAAAATAATTACTATTTAATAAACTTTAAAAGCAATACCGAATTATTGCCACGATATGCGCCAATTCGAGACGAATTTTTTCAAGGAAATTTAATGTTCGGTCGATTTTCAAACGACGATATTAAAGCAGGCGACAACCTTTTTATGTCCGTTCAAAGCATATCAAATAGATATTACACCTATTTTCAAAAACTAAATGAAATAGCAGGAACAAATGGCGGCGCACCATTTTCTACCCCGCCAGCAACCATTCGCGGAAATATTATAAACCAAACTGACGTAAATAATTTTCCATTAGGCTATTTTGCAATAACCGAACTAGCCAGCCGAAATTATATGGTGCAATAATTTTTTTTAGAACCTTAATCCAGCTATCCATTACAACTCCTCGTTCAAAAGTCTTTTTTTTGTAAGCGCCCAACGCGGCTTCTTGGGTCGCCACGTTAAGCACTACAAAAAATAGCCTTTTTCACTGCGGGGTTTTCATTACTATCTGGGGTAAAAACGCTTGCGGTACATTAGCGCTTTTAGGTTAACTTTGACCCTCAAAACCAACATCAAAATGTCATCACACCATATCGTTCGCGACGATCAAGAACCAGCCTTAATTATTGCAAACGGTGCCTCATGCAGTTCAACACTATTAAATCAATTGCTAGAATGGTCGCCCATCGTTGTTGTTTTAGATGCTGCTATCGATCGTGTACTTCAGCTCGATATAAAAGTAGATGTATTACTAGGCGATTTTGACCGCAATTTTGACGCCGAAAGTTACAAAAACAAGCAATATCCGATCGAAATTGTGCACACACCAGACCAGAACAAAACTGATTTAGAAAAAGCATTTGACTATTTAATTGCCAAAAACCACAAAGCGGTAAACGTAGTTTGGGCGACAGGCAAACGCGCCGACCATACCATTTCAAACATTACAAACATTGTAAAATACCGCAATCAATTAAAAATTGTGGTAATAGACGACCATTCTAAAATTTATTTGCTGCCGCCTACTTTTAGCAAATGGTTTGTTGCAAAAACACCGTTGTCTTTAATACCCATTGGCGACGTTTCGGGCATCACTACCTCCAATTTAAAATATCCACTTACCGACGAAAGTCTGCACTTGGGTTATCGCTCAGGCAGTAGCAACGAAGCATTATCTGATGGCTTGGTAACTATACAGCATTTGCAAGGCGACTTGTTGCTGATGGAGTGTGTTGATTAAAAAAAAGATCCTGAATTATTTAAAATAAAAGATGAGTTTGCAGCTAAATACGTAAAAAATCAGCTCTATTTTTATACCATATTTTCAAATTCTTGTTTAAATTCTTCACCACTGATAACGGTATCATAAAGTCCAATTTTATCTTCTGGATGCTTATTTATTCCTGAATAAGATAAACTTGCATCTTCATATCTTTTGAATTTATATACTGCATCGTTCATTAAAGCATTATTAAAAACGTTTAAACTAACAAGCAGTTCGAATTCTTTAACATTTAATCCGGTTACTTTTTTGAATAAGGCTGGTTCTAATTGTGTAATAATATCTTTTAAACTTCGTTCTCTATAATCTGTCAAATACATAAAAACAGGTATTCGAGTTGCAAATTTTATTAATTTATCCTGAATTTGTTTTCTAACACTTTTGTATTCTTTTTCCTCGTCAGAAAGTTCTTTTTTCTGTTTAGGTGTCAGGTCCTTTTCGTTTGCCCCGGCTTTTGCTTTTTTAATTGATTCCGATTTGTTTATGATAGTTTCAATGTCTTGATTTAGGTTTCTAAATCCTTCAATATTACTTAATGCTTCCATTGCATCTTTATTATCCATTAATCGTTGCAAAGTGAAATTATCAACGTTAACTAATAATGCGCTTTCCCAACGTCTTGCCAAAAGTGTGGCTGTTGTTCCGCTCATCGCAATATCTAATATTCCAGATGCATCAATCTCTTTCATAGAACTACCATCATAAGCCAAAACTGGTAAAAAGTTTATAAACTCTTCTACTTTCTTTTCGGGATTACTTTCACCTACATTCAATCTGCAACTATAATCCGCAATTTGCCTTAATGCTCGGTCTGGTGCAAAATCAAAAACATAACATTCATATTTTACTATTTCTTCTCGATTTGGTGCATTTTTATCAGGATTTTTTATTGTCCAAGGCGTCTGAACTCGAAATGCTGCCTGAAAATAAGTTTCAGGACTAGAAGAATTTCGCAACATAAAAATTCCTGTCCAAGGTTTTACGGATACTCCAGTAGTTAATTTACCACAAGACAAAGTAATGGTTTTTGTTCAAATGCATTCGCTAAAGCTTTTTCGACTGGTTTTATTGCATCAACTCCAATTCCTGCACTCGCTCCAGCGGCAACTACAACTTTATAATCGTGGTAAAATTTATTTTGTTTTTGGTCAATTAAATTCTTCATTGCGTAACAAGAAGCAACTGTTGGTAAAAACCAAAAAGTATGTTGTAAAACATTTAAAAGTTTAGCGTGAGAAAAGGGCATTGGCGGTTTTTTTGCACCCATTTTCAAATTGTCGATAGTTGTTTCTGCTAAATTTCCACGAATTAAATCCAACCATTTTTGTACTTCATTTTCGTACCTATACTTAGCGTTTTCACCTTCACCATCAGCGGAGAAGAAAACATTTAAATCAAATTCATTAAATTCACCTTTTTTTGCCACTTCAATAATAGCATCCGGCATTTGATAGGTTAGCATTACCATTCGGGGTAAAGATGAATAAGGGTTTTTATTGCCTTGCCATTCTGATTTTGCCCGTTGTTCATCAGAATAGGTCCAGTTAAAAATTTGTTCTTCAATAAATTCTCCTGAAGAAATGGCTCTAAATGGAGTTCCTGATAAATATAAATAGTGGTTTGTTGTAATTGGCATATTACTTTCATCGAAATATTCCATTCCAACACCTTGTCCAAATTCTTGTTCTTTCGTACTTTCAGCTTCAAAAAGTTCTTTGGCGTTTTCCCTCCAAGCACCATAATGATATTCATCAAAAGCAACACAATCCCAATTGGTTGTATGAACCCATTCGTTTTTTGATTTAATACCACCTGCTGAGTTTTTACCTAGCAAGTCTTGAAAGGAACCAAAGAATACAAAAGGTTTTTTGGTGTCAATGTTTTCGTAAGACAAATCGTCTTCTTTGTTAGAAACAAATTGCCAACCTTGAAAGTCTATATGTGATTCTAAATCTTCTTTCCAAGCACTCTGAACCGCTGGTTTAAAGGTTAAAACCAATATTTTTTTCCAACCCATTTTTTTTGCCAGTTGGTAAGTTGTGAAAGTTTTACCAAAACGCATTTTGGCGTTCCACAGAAAGTGAGGGATATGATCTTTAGTTTCTTTTCTGAAACTATTAAAATAGGTTTCTGTTTTGATTATCGCATCCGCTTGTTCAGGACGTAATCCAAAATCGAGTGTGCGTTTATCTTCGTTTAATACGCCAGTTTTTATTTCAAGAATACACGCTTTCACATCTTTTATTGAACATTCAAACCATTCTCCATTGATATGTTTTACTTTTTTTGCATTCAATAATTTATGAATATCTTTGTCGGTAAACAGTGTACCATCACTTCTAATAGCTAAATCTTCTAATATGATTTCGTAACTCATATTAGGCAATTTTACAGGATATTGGGCTGCAACTCGCTCCTCGGCAGTTTTAGTAGTATAACCTACTTTTATACAATTAGCAAAACGGGTATCTGTATAACAATATACTTTAGGTATGCTTTTTTCTGGAAAATAATTTTTACTCATTTTATTACTTTGGATTTACTTTGCAAATAAAAAAACCTTTAAAATCAATTGGTTGAGTTGTTTTTGGATTTACTTTGCAAATAAGAAATTAAATTAATTAAGCATAATAAGGAATATAGGTTGCATACTTTCTAGACGTTATTTCTGGGTCTGAAAGTTTAATTAAACCAGTCTCAAAAGTATCAGCAATTATTCTTGATGCCACAGATGAGTTATTTTTGTCAATACCAAATCTTTCTCTAACCGATTGATTGTTTAATTCTTTTCTATCCTCAAAAAGCAAACAAGCGTGTTGATAACAGGCTCTTATTTTTTCTGTTTTAGACATTTCTTTTAACTCTTTGGGCGGAAACAATATTACCTTTGTGTGAGATTCACTTTTTTCAAACTTTACTGCGGGTAATTTTCTTTCTTCAATTGCTTCAATTGCTCTATCAATACCACTTCCTCTTCTTTCGCATATTCCCAATAAAAGCATAGATTGTGCAAGAATTTCATTTCTTGACCTAGGAGGCATATCTAACAAACGATTCACGTCATTTAATGGTGCTCCAGGATTTGTGATAACAAATCTATTTGAAAAAATTTCAATTGTTATAGGCATTCCATCAATAGCAAAATCTTGGTGTATTAAAGCATTTGCCATAAACTCTCTAATGGCAACTTTTGGATAAATTGGAACATCTTTTCTAATACCTTCAATAATTTCAGTTTTTGGTAACTGATTTAAAATATAATTTATCAATCCTTCAAAACCAGCTGCATAACCATAAACACCATTTTGTTCTTTTTCTAATTCTCTGTTATTACTGCCTACATATTGACGTACTACAACATTTCTTCCTTTTAATTCTGGATAATCATTGATATCATTTGCAAATAAGATAGCTCCTAAATTTGTTATGCTCCACGAATCACTTTTTTTATTGATAAACTTATATTCAACAAGTGTATTCAGTATAGCATCGGTATTTTTTGGTGTATTTTTGTCTAAAAGTTCAAAAAGCTTTTGAATATTTAATTTCTTTAAAACTTCTGATTCAGATAAGTTTTCTAATGCACTTATTTCTTCAAATGGTATTCCTCTTGATTGTGAAATTAAAATTTGAACTTGTTTTTTATTCATTTTTACCGTTTGACCAGCAGAGCGAGTATAACAATTGTATAAATCATTCCCTCGTAAATGAGCTGGTTTTTCTGATTCTTCAGGTATGTGTACAAAAAGCAAATTAAACCCCCTAAATTCCATTATACTATGTTCTAAAATAATGGCTGTGCTCAAATTATTTTTAGCAATATTTCCTAATAAAGTAACTGTTTTATCGGCTTCTTCTTGTGAAATAGAAAGCATACTACCATCATTATTTACGCCATAAACCAAAAGACCGCCTCCTTGCAAATTGGCAAAAGCACATATATGTTGTGCAAGCCTTTCGGTTTTTGATGATAAACCACTTTTCCAGTCTAATTCATTAAGTTCTATCGGTACAGGAAATAAACTGTCTCTTAATATGGTTAATGCTTTCTCTTTCCAAATTTCCATAATTATTCTTTTTCTAAAACCGTCTAACAAATTATTTGTTAGTCAATATTCTTGTTGACGTTTATTAATTCTATTGCTTTAATCTTTGAATCTATAAACTTCCATTCTTCAGCATTTATTCCCCATTGTGAACATAACATTTCATCTGTATAGATGCCTTCGTATTTTATTAAATCTGGAATAAATTGAAAATTATTTTTTGTTACGTGTTGAGAAACCACAGTTTGTAATAAAAGAAAACGAACTGTTTTTGTGAAAATATAAGATTTATAAGCAAGTACCTCTTTTTCGGTTTTGAAAGCACCTAAAACTATAAAAGATTCGGTACAACATTCGCCTGGTTTTGCAATTAATGTGTTTCCATCATAATAAAAACCGACAGGTTTTGAAAAATCAGTTTGTCCTGCAATTGGTGCTGGTGGAACTAAAAATTTCCATTTATCTAAAATTTTGAAGGGATCTGAAACATCATCTACATTAGCAAATTGCTTACCAATTTTTTGAGTAAACCAGCAAGGTATTCCTTTTTTCTTGGGAACATAATTAGTAGGCAATCCAAAAGGCTTTCTGGAAGACACACGTACATTTAATGCTTGTTTATTGTTTACTAATATTTTTCTAATAATTGGAATTGCTTGACTTTGTCTTATTAATATTGGAAACTCATTTAATGCTCTTTCAGAATTTACTTTTGAACCACCACTATAATTTATAACTTCACATAATCCTTGATTATCTTTTTCCCACAAAAAATAGCAAATACCACCAGCAACATCAACACCGGGAAATACTTCGTTTGAATTTTCAAAATCTACAATTTTGCGTATTCTATTATCAGTAAGCATTTCTTCTCTAAAATCATCTAATCCTTTGCCTCCAGCGTACCAACGAGCAGGAATAATCATTGATAAAAATCTAGGATTTAATTTTTTGGCTTGTTGAATAAATTTATGATAAATAGGTTTTGCACTTTTACCATTTCCGCCATCACTTAATTGATATGGAGGGTTTCCTATAATTACATCAAACTTCATATTCTTAAATATTTTTTCGGGGTTGTTGGTATGTATGAATTGGTAGGCATAAGTTTCTAACGTGTCCTCACGGCTGTACACTTCCTGGCTGGCATTACAAAAAGTACATTTACCGTTGCGCCAAGTATGATTGGTTTTATCAAAAATGATATTTCCTTGTTCATTTTTAAAAGTTTCGCAAATAGAATATTTGCTATTTGCTATTTTTGAGCAATACAAACTTCTACGGCTCAATAATGAAGTCAATTCAGTTATAGCAATACCAAATAGTTGTTTATTAAAAATGTGGTTCAATCTTTCTTGTTGGTCTGGAAATTCTTTTTCTAAACCTACCATTAATCGTTTGGCTATTTCTCGTAAAAAAACGCCTGATTTACTTACTGGGTCAAGAAAAGTTGTTTTCGGGTTAGTAAATAATTCCTGTGGCAAACTGTCTAATATTTGGTTTGCCAAACTAGGAGAAGTAAAAACCTCGTCATTGCTCAGATTCGCCAAACAAGTTAATACATCAGGATTGTAGTTGGTTTCAATCATTTTGGCCTATTTTTAAAAAATGTGTTAACGGAAAGTCCGCAACTGGTTGTGGTATAAAAACTGGCTCTTTGTGGTCTGAAAATAAATTCATTTCGCTATCGTCAAACTCTACGTTTTCGAGTAATTTATCTAATTGAAAATCTCTTCGTTTTAGTAAGCTTCCGTTTACTGCACTACATTCTGAAAACGTTATTGGGTTTCCCAATATAGTTTTCATTGTTAAAGCATCGCCCCAGATTATGTTTTTTGATAGAATAAATTGAGCCGATTTTAAAAAATCTTCGTTGATATCTTTCTTGTAATGGTCTATATAAAATTTTGTAAAAATCCCTAACAATCTATCACGGCAAGCGTTTACATTATCTTCAAGAATATCTAGACCGTAAATACTCGAAATAGCGGTTACAGCATTTCGTTCAAATTCTAAACGACTTTTTTTGTAACGAGTTTCGACAACTTTTAGTTTTCTTTCAAGAATTTCTACTAAAAAATTTCCTATTCCACACGCAGGTTCTAGAAATCGAGAGTCAATTCTTTCGGTTTCTTGTTGCACAAGGTTGAGCATAGCATTTACCTCGCGTTTGTTTGTAAAAACTTCTCCATGGTCGGTAACTCTTTTTTTTGTTTTAACTTGTGCTTCTTCTATTTCTTTACTCATTTTTATAAAAAATTTATTCGAGAATCGTTTCGTATTTTAACTTTTTAATTAGTAATCACAATAAATGTCCCTCTATAAATAAAATATATTGCAATATTCAATTTATTTACCTTTGACAAATTTTTCATTATTGGAATTAGTCTATAAAAATACAATTTTGAAATCAATACACAACTCTTATAGGTTAACTTCTCCCAATAGTGTTGTTGGAATTAGTCTATAAAAATACAATTTTGAAAGCAATTCACAACTAGTACAGTATTTTTGGTTTTATGTACAAGTAGCTGAATCGCATATTTGGCATTTTCTATAATCAAAAAACTATTATGGTTATTTCAAATTTTAAAAAAGGATTTTTTTTTACAATTTTTTAAACATTCTTGATTATCACAAAAAACTTAGGTTTACCTCGTTTTTTGATAATTGTAACAACAGATTACTTTTTTAGATTTAATTTTAGCTCTGGATGGATTTTTATTTTATAATTATTTAAAAAAAACATTTTCGAGCTGCGATATTATTTCAAAGTCTGGTTTATACTGCAACTGGTTTTCGAATCATATTTTTTCGGATAAAATAGAGTCCGATTATTATAAAAGGAATACTCAAAATTTGTCCCACATTTAACTTCATTCCATCTTCAAATTCTACTTGATTTATTTTTACGAACTCAATTAAAATCCTCATCGTAAATATTAGCGTTATTGCAAACCCAAATAAAAATCCTGTTCCTAACGTAATGTTTTTAGTTTTATAGGTACTGAAAACTATCACAAAAATCGTTAAATATGAAATAGCTTCATAAAGTTGCGCAGGATGCCTTGGTATATTGTCAACACGACTAAAAATAAATGCCCATGGCATTGTGGTTTGATTTCCAATCATTTCACTGTTCATCAAATTTGCTAGTCTGATAAATGTGGCGCCAAGTGGAGCAACAATTGCAATTAAATCTAGTATTTTAAGATATTTTATTTCGTATTTCTTTGAATACAAATAAAGTGAAATAATTAATCCAACTGTTCCTCCATGACTTGCTAAACCGGCATAACCAATAAATTCATATTCTCCGTTTACCATTTTTTTTATAGGCAAAATAATTTCTACTATATTTTTTGAATAGTAATCAAAATCATAAAATAAACAATGTCCAATTCGTGCTCCCGCAAAAATTCCGACTATGCCATATACAAATAATGCTTCATGTGCACTCTCTTTTAAATTTTCGCGTCTATATATCCCTTTTAAAATGTAGCTGCATAAAAGCAAACCACCACCAAATAAAAGTCCGTAATATTTTAATGGAAAACCAAAAATAGTAATTATTTCGGAGTCAAAATCCCAATTTATGTATACTGTAATCATTTTTTTATTAATTGCTTTGGCTTAATGTTGCGCAAAACCTAATGGAAGGATGCCTTTCCGCCTATTATATTTTGCGGTAAATATAAACGATTTTAATTGCAAATAAAAAAACTTTTTATAAAAGTACTTTTGCATATTCGAGCAAAATAGCAAAATGCAAAGCTCAAAAATAATCAACAAATTAAAAATAGTATTTTTTCAGAAGTCTTGATTAGCACGTTAAATTTTGGAGATTTATTGAAAAAAAACGGGTACATATAAGCATACTGATGAGTTTGCGAATTAACTGTTAATGATTTTTTTTACAATGCTCTAATTACCTGTTTATTGACTACTTGTCGAATGGTAGCGGAACGAAAAATCACATATAAATTCTCAATATAGTATAATCATATATCAGATAATATAAAAAAAGTTTTACTTACTACCCTTTTTTTTATTTTGCAGTTCGTGGAATTTGAAATACATTTTAATACCAAAGAAGTTATCGGTACTTATTAAATTATATAAATAATGGTATACAATTGGATGTTATTCGTTTCTTGAACGGCATCGATATTGAAAGATTTTTTATATCGGCAACAACACTAATTGATTGGTCATAATGCAATAAAGATTTAGGTACTGTGAAGCTAATATTGAATAATAAAAAAAATAACGAATGAATAACTTGCAATTGTAACTCAACATAACGTTGCCTCGTTGTGCATCGGAAATACTTATATTTGCACAGATATAGGGTAGTAAATTATTTGTGCAACAATTATAAAAAAGCAGTAAAACTTTACTTTTGTGGAGCAGACTAGTAGGTCTAAAAAATCCACGCAAAATATATTTTTGCATGGATTTATTTCTAATAATGATCTTCTAGCGTGCACATCATTTAATATAAAGCACTTTAATACTAAATTCTTTCAAACCAAACTGATATAAAAATTCTATTTTTTTTTAAAAGTGTGCAAAAATAGTGTAACCCATGTGCTAAATTTCAACGAACGCTTTTTAATTTACCGTATTTCGTAAATAAAAAGCCCTACCTGTAATTTATAAATTAAAAAGGGCGCAATACCTTATCAACAGCGTGTAGTACTCCGTTTGTGCATTGCACATCAGTGATGCTAATATTTGCAGCAATGTTTTGCGTATCTTTAATTTTTGCTCCACCTACCAAATCAATAGTTGTTGTTAAAACCGGCGACGTAATCATTGAAATTACACGACCTTGGGTAAGTGAAGTTGCCAAAATATTTCCGGCACCAGTTACATGGTATTGCAAAACTTTAGTAATTTGGGCAGGTGTAATGTTGTTTGCCCAAGCACCAGTGGCTACGGCTGCTGCAAATGCATCATTAGTAGGCGCAAAAACCGTTAACGGTGCTGTATACGATGCAAATACCGATGCAACTGCACTCTGGTCTCCAAATACACCGCCGGTACTTGATACAACGGCAGCAAGTGTTGAAAAACTAGGATTTGCAACAGCATGTGTAGCAATAGACGGTAACGATATGACGTCGTCAACAATATGCACTACTCCATTTGTTCCAAAAATATTAGCGGTTGTGATAAAAGATATTCCATTTAACAAAACGGAACCTGCACTAGCATTCACATACATACTCAATGTATTTGTACTTGAAGCACTTCCTTTTGCTAAAGTTTTTAAATAACCGCTTGAAAATGTAGTTGCACCTGCAGTTGCAATTGTAGTATAGCTACCGTTTAATACATGATTCAATACTATTTCACGTAATATAGGTAGCGGAACGTCGTTTACAGTTGCAAAGGTTGTCGATGCTAAAAATTTGGTAAATGCTGCATTCGTTGGTGCAAAAACTGTAAAATTACCTGTACTATTCAACGTGGTAACTAAGTCCGGAAACCTATTTAATGCCGTTGCTAAAGTGGTTAAATTTGGTTGATTGGTAGTAGCAATACCAATTATAGTAGCGCTTGGGGGTGCAGCAATAGTTCCTTCGTCTGAACTACAGCCTGTTAAAAATAAAAATACTAATCCTAGCACTGTTATTCGAAATAAATTTAAGTGATTTTTCATACTAATTGTACTTTAAAATATTAATAAAATAATGACTATTTAAAACGCAAAGAAAAACAAAAAATTATACTAAGTTCAGGAATTTTAAAATGGTAATCATTGATTAACAATATTTTAACATTTACCTAAATACAATTTTATGCTGTATAGAATTTTTTTTTAAGGTTTTAAAACCTTATCAATCGTGTGTATCATGCCATTGGTACACTGTATGTTTTTATAAATAATAGATGCCAATCGGTTATTAACATCTTTAAGTTTTATAAAATTTTCTATAGATGTGGTGGAAAATTGAACACTTAAATTTGTAGATATATTTGTAGTAATAATCTGATTATTAATAAACGAATTTAACGCAAAATTAGTTCCACTTGCAATATGGTATCTTAAAATTTGATTCTGAAGTGTTGCCGCAATCGTAGTAGTAGTTGTGTAACCAAATTCTAAATTAAACGACGTAAAAGCAGCATTAGTTGGTGCAAAAAATGTTTTGATTGTAGTGTCGGAAAGTGTATTTTTAAAATAATTTAAGGGTAATGCTTGATTTTGAATGGTTAAGGCGACAAGTAAGTCTGTAAACACCGGGTTTGCCGTTAGTTGTGCTAAAATTGAAGGCAAGATAAGTACTGTGTCTACAATATGAATGATACCGTTACTTGCAGTTACATCGGATGTAATAATTTTTGAAATTCCGTTTAATACTATTGAACCTGATGCCGTTGATACAAATAGACTTAAATTATTTGTTGCCGATGCACTTCCTTTTGCTAATGTTGTAAAATATCCAGTACTTAAACTTGAACTCAATTGTAATCCATTCATTAAATGATTCATTAAAATTTCTTTCAAAATCAATACGGGAACATCCGATAATAAGGCATAATTATTATCAGATAAAAACTTTTGAAAGGCGGCATTAGTCGGAATAAAATAAGTAAGGTTTGAAGCTTCTAAATAAGAATTTAAGCCCGAAATTGCCATTGCCTCTTTATAGGTACTTAAATGTGGCTGGCTATTAATCAGTTCATTTACAGTACTCTTTTGTTTGCTTTCTTCGACAGGATTAGAACAACTTAACAATATTAAGCTACTTATTAAAGAGCTGAGTAGCAAACAAAAATTTGATGATTTTAGACGTAGCATATAAAAAAATTAAAAATCAAAAATAAACTTTTTTTTGTGCAAAGAATACTATTTTGTAACAATTATAACAAAAATCGTTTTACAATAGAATTGATATTAAAATTAAAACATCTATTTTTGTTATATAATAATAGTATGCTATTGTAGTTAACTATTTAAAATAAGAACAATGAAAATTACAATTGCTATTTTGTTGCTTTCAACAGCACTTTTTTCGCAAATTACCAACCAAATTGATGCTACTGGTAATAAACACGGGTTATGGAAAGGGTACTACGAACTTTCTAAAAAGCCACGTTACGAGGGTATCTTTAATCACGGAAAAGAACAGGGTATATTTAAATTTTTTGACGATACCAATGCCGGAACTGTAATTGCAACCCGAGAGTTTAATGCTACTGATAATTCATGTACGACTATTTTTTATAACCAAAAAGGTAGCAAAGTGAGCGAGGGAAAAGTTGCTAATAAAAAATTTGAAGGATTATGGACCTATTATCACGAAGATTCAAATCAAATTATGACTTCCGAATTTTATGTAAATGGCAAACTCGACGGAAGTAAGAAAGTATATTACAGTAACGGAAAATTAGCCCAAGAAACAGTTTATAAAAATGGTTTAAAAGATGGTTTTGACAAACGATATGCAGAAAATGGTACTATTATTGAAGATACTTATTATAAAAATAACGAATTTGATGGCTTGGCAATATTTAAAAGTCCTTCAAATATTACTGTTGCCAAAGGAATGTTTAGCAAAGGTAAAAAAATAGGAATTTGGGAATTTAATACAAATGGCAAAAAAACTAAAGAAAACTTTTACTTTCAAAATAAGCGAAAATTTGCTAAAAAAACCGATTTAAAAAAAGAATAAATGAATTTACCTGAACTTTTTTGTCGATTTCTCGTTCTTATACTATCAATTTTAATTTTATATTTTTTTTCTAACAAAAAACACAAAAATACCATCAATCCTTTGATTTTAATTGTCGGCCTGTGCACGTTTTCGTTATGTTTTTTATTCACAAAAATCGAAATTGGTGTAGGTATTGGATTTGGTTTATTTGCAATTTTTTCAATTTTACGATTTAGAACTCAAGCATTCACAATTATCGAAATTATATTTTTGTTTGTAACCATTACCTTATCAATTCTAGATATGTTATATCCTGTTGAAAAACTTGAAATTCTGTGCTTTTTTCAACTAATTATTTTAGGTTCATACTGCATTGCATCATTAGTTTTAGATTCAAAATCAACCAACTTTACTCATACAATTAGCATCAAAATATGCGACGATTTATTATTTTTAAATGATAAAAATAAAATGAAACAAGTTATAGCTACTAAAATTAATATGGACAACTTTGATTTTAAAATTGTTAAAATTAATTCAATTTTACACGAATTAGAAATTGAGATTTATCACTAATCAGTGTAAACGCGAACTTGTTTAATGTATAATTCTCGTTTTTTGCCAACTATTTTAAATTCAATATCAATAGGTTTGTAGTAATTTTTTCGCCAGTACGTTGCCAAGCCATTTTGTATTTTTTTGACAGAAAAATACAAATTATCAATTTCTTTTGCAGACAAAATAGGCATATTATTATTTAAGTTAGATTGCGAACTGTAATCAATTTCTAATGTTTTGTCACTTTCTACTGCACTAAAATCATACACCGTAAATTGCTCACAAGTCACATTTTTATCTGGCTTTACTACTGAGTTTTCACCAATTTGAACATTAACGGTCAAACCCGAAAAAGCGCTTCGGGTCATGTTTTTAGAAATAACTACACCATTTGCCAATTCATCTGGAAAAGCGCGATGCACCAAAATTCCCATATTTATTGAACTTTGATCGATTCCAAAATAATCACGTTCCCAAAACGAGCTTTCATTCCAAACACTTGCCCAAACTTGCTTTATGGCTTTTTCAAATGATTTTTTATTGTCGTTTAAAATCCCCGTTTTTGATTCGTATAAACCGGCGCCGTTAAAACCTTCAATATCTTCGGCATTTGTGGACGATCTAAATCGAAAATTTTTAAATTCAGTTTGATTTCCCAATTTTTTATTTAACTCTTCAAGCAACTGTGAATCAATTGGTTCTTGTTTAATTGCCGTTCTTATTTCTTTTAATTGTGCGTTGACCCATGCTGTAGAATCGGTTTTTTTGGATAATAATAACGCTTGAATTAAAATAGAAATTGATTTTTTTTTGATATGATTTGCATAATAAAAAAATGGAATTGCCCATGCATTTTCAGGTGTTTTGAAATTATTTTTTTTTGAAATGCCAATCAAATAAGATAAATTTTGCGCTTTAGAACCAATATAATTCACACCATTTTTATTTATTTTCTGCAAGTCTACTATGTTTTTTACAGTAAGATCTGAAATTAATTTTCGCTGCTTTTTGATAGTTTTTGCTGTAATTTTTTTATCAGATAGCGCTATATTAAAAGTGTCAGTACTTATTTTTAAAAGAATTGTCGAATTTATTAAATTGGTAATTTTGGCATCTGTTAAAACTTTAGTATAGGCCATTATCGGAATTTTTCTGTTTCGACCTAAAAGTATTAAGTGGCTTAACGGCGTTTGTAATTCGTTAACTATTATCGCCTTACAAGTTGGTAATAGCTCTGGAGTACCATCTACAATTATAATTTCGTTCCATTTTGGCGTCGTTGTTTCTAACTGCTTTATTGAATATTTTTTTAAAATTCCGATGCATTGACCGCTTACAATATTTTGGTATTGTAATTCATTAAATATATAATCCGATGAAATACAAGGAATAGTTATTCTTTTTTGTGCATACCAATCTAATTTTTCACGATTATTTAGATAAAATTTAAGATTATGCTGAACAAAAGTGGCATTTAATACGATGTTAAAAAAAAATTCTAGCAAATTAATAGGCATATGATCGGAAGCCGCAAGTTCAAAAACCCATTTATCTGTACCTTTAATATGATTTAAATTACCAAGTAAAAAATCTCTTTTTTGCCTTGAACCACTATAATTGCGCTCATTAAAAGTAGCTAAATCATTAGAATAACCTAAATAATTTGTGACAAACTCATAATGCAACTCAATTTTGGTGCTGTTAAAAAAATATAATTTATTCGATGCTAAGTCGTACACAACTTTTACCGACTCAATATTAGAAAATTTATCTGATAGTGGCTTTCCTTTCAATAATTTATAGGTTTGATAGTCATCAATTGATGACACATAGTCTTGCGAATTACACAACAAAACGTGTAAAAGTAATAGTGTAAATAGTAGTTTCCTTTTCATAATCTATTGTAATTGTGCATATTGCTATTTCAATTCCAAATTAATAAACAAATATCGATTTTATTTACTAACAAATCAATTTAAAAGATACAAAGGTTTTAAAAGTGCATGATTTTGATGTAAATTTGTTGTTTTAAATTCTGATTGTAATGAAACGAGTGGTTGTTGGTCTTTCGGGTGGCGTAGATTCAAGCGTAGCAGCATATTTGTTGCAAAAACAAGGTTACGAAGTTATTGGGCTTTTTATGAAAAACTGGCACGATGATTCGGTTACTATTTCAAACGAATGTCCTTGGTTAGAAGACAGCAATGACGCACTATTGGTGGCCGAAAGGCTAGGAATTCCTTTTCAAACCGTCGATTTAAGCGAACAGTACAAAGAAAAAATTGTAGACTATATGTTCTCTGAATATGAAATGGGGCGAACACCAAATCCAGATGTTTTGTGCAATAGAGAAATAAAATTTGATGTCTTTATGAAAATTGCACTTTCGCTAGGAGCCGATTATGTTGCAACGGGGCACTATTGTAGAAAAGGAACTACCGAAATTGATGGAAATAAAGTGTTTCAGTTAATTGCGGGTGCGGATATTAATAAAGATCAATCGTATTTTTTGTGCCAACTTTCGCAAAACCAATTGGCTAAATCTTTATTCCCTATTGGGGAGCTAACAAAACCTGAAGTACGAGCTATTGCTGCAAAATTAGACCTAATAACCGCTGAGAAAAGAGATTCGCAAGGCTTGTGTTTTATCGGAAAAGTGCGACTACCCGAATTTTTACAGCAACAATTGCAACCCAAAGAAGGTATTATTTATGAGATTAATGCTGATAATTCATGCTATGGTGAACCCAATCTTACCTTTAATTCTTTGCAAGAGGAACTAAAATTTAAAGCAACTAAAATTAATTATACCCCGCAAATTGCTGATAAAGCCATTGGAAAACACCAAGGAGCTCATTATTTTACAAACGGGCAGCGCAAAGGATTAAATGTTGGCGGTACAAAAGAAGCTCTTTTTATTTTAGGTACAAATGTAAAAACAAACGAAATTTATACCGGTCAAGGTGCCAATCATCCGGGATTATTTAGTTCAGTTTTATTTGTTGAACAATCCGAAATTCATTGGGTTAGAACCGATATGAAGCTCGATGTAGGTCAAACAATGTCTGTTTTAGCACGAATTCGTTACCGTCAAGAATTGCAAGAAGCAACATTACATCAATTTGATAATGGCATGTATGTTGCATTTAAAAGTCCGCAAGCATCAATCACTGCGGGACAATTTGTGGCGTGGCATGTGGGTGACGAATTAATCGGATCGGGAGTAATTGCATAATATTATTTTTGCATTTTTGATAAAACTGGGTTTTTGCAACATAAATAACATACCATTTATATTACCTTTCATTTCTTTTTTATCTGATGCGACAAAAAACATAGGATATTAAAATGGAGGAGCCTAACGAATAATTTGTTTTAAATAAACAATTTCGTAAGTGTTTGTAATGTATTTTATTAGCCCAATTTTAATACAAAAACACAAATTATTCTATGATATTTAAAATGTTTTATGTACCATACAAAAATTACATCTCGATAAAAATATAAAATACTTAAAAGTAAGCGACTGATAAAGTATGTAATTAGCGCAACGTTACAGGTACAGAAAACAAAAAAATATCTACTTTTGATACAAATAGTAAAATGAATAAAAATTAAAAAACTAAAAATACGCATCACTTAAAATGAATAAAATTACACAACTTTTTGACAGTAAATATCCAATTATTCAGGGTGGTATGATTTGGAATAGTGGGTACAAATTAGCAAGTGCGGTTAGTAATTGCGGCGGATTAGGATTAATAGGTGCAGGATCAATGTATCCTGAAATTCTTCGAGAACATATACAAAAATGTAAAAAAGCAACCAACAAACCTTTTGGTGTAAATGTACCAATGTTGTATCCAAATATTGAAGAGATCATGAAAATCATTATCGATGAAGGCGTGAAAATCGTTTTTACATCGGCCGGAAATCCACAAACATGGACTTCGTTTTTAAAAAATAATGGAATTACAGTAGTGCACGTGGTAAGCAGCTCAAAATTTGCCTTAAAAGCGCAAAAAGCAGGCGTTGACGCCGTTGTAGCTGAAGGTTTTGAAGCAGGCGGGCACAACGGACGGGAAGAAACCACAACGCTAACCTTGATACCAATGGTTAAAGAAAAAATCACCATTCCGTTAATTGCAGCTGGCGGAATTGCAACCGGTCGTGGCATGCTTGCTGCTATGGTTTTAGGTGCTGATGGTGTACAAATGGGAAGTCGGTTTGCGGCCTCAACCGAAAGTTCTGCGCATCAAAATTTTAAACATACAATTTTAAACGTAAATGAAGGAGACACACAACTTTCATTAAAAGAATTGGCGCCTGTACGATTAATTAAAAATAAATTTTATACTGATTTACAAGATTTATATTCCAAAAACCCAACTGTTGATGACTTAAAAACTTTACTAGGACGAGCCAGGGCAAAACGAGGCATGTTTGAAGGCGATTTAAACGAGGGCGAACTCGAAATTGGTCAAATCGCAGGTTTAATTCACGAAATTTTGCCTGTTGCAACAATAATTAATAATGTAATTTTAGAATACGAACTAGCCAAAAAAGAAATTGCTACGACCTTTTTTTAATTTTTGTAATCAACTCCACTTCCCTATAAATTTTGCAGTGCCTTAATCTCGTCCCTAAATTTTGCCGCTTGCATAAAATCTAAATCTTTCGCAGCTTTTTCCATCGCTTTTCGCTTTTCGCGAATGCGTTTTTCAATTTCTGGCTTGGTTAAATATTCTGTAATTGGCTCGGCCGCACTATTTAAATCAACTGCACCCAACTCATAATCAACCAATGAGTTTTTTGTAAAAGCACTTCCTAACGATTTATTTAAGGCTTGGGGAACCAAATTATTCGTGGTATTATAATTAATCTGTTTGGTACGCCTGTAATTGGTTTCGTCAATAGTTTTTTGCATGCTCACCGTTATTTTATCGGCATACATTATGGCTTTACCATTTAAGTTTCGAGCAGCTCGCCCAATGGTTTGTGTAAGCGAACGGTGGCTTCTTAAAAAACCTTCTTTATCAGCATCTAAAATTGCAACCAACGAAACTTCGGGTAAATCTAAACCCTCACGCAATAAATTTACACCTATCAAAACATCAAAAATACCTTTTCGTAAATCTTGCATTATTTCAATGCGCTCCAAAGTATCTACTTCTGAATGGATGTACCTGCATCGAATGTTTACTTTTATTAAGTATTTTGCCAATTCCTCTGCCATTCTTTTTGTTAAGGTAGTAACTAACACTCGTTCATCGGCTTCGGCCCGCAATTGAATTTCTTCAATCAAATCATCAATCTGGTTTAAACTTGGTCGAATTTCTATTATCGGATCCAACAAACCCGTTGGTCGTATAACTTGTTCTACCACAACACCTTCGCATTTTTGCAATTCATAGTCGGCTGGAGTTGCCGATACATAAATTACTTGATTTTGCATACTTTCAAACTCATCAAATTTTAAAGGACGGTTATCCATAGCCGAAGGCAATCGAAAACCGTATTCTACTAAATTCTCTTTTCGTGAACGATCACCGCCATACATGGCATGAACTTGCGATAAGGTTACATGACTTTCATCTACCACCATCAAAAAATCTTCCGGAAAATAATCAATTAAACAAAACGGACGCATTCCTGCTTGTCTGCCATCTAAATATCTCGAATAATTTTCAATTCCAGAGCAATATCCCAATTCTCGAATCATTTCTAAATCGAAATTTACCCGTTCCTCCAAACGTTTTGCTTCTAAATGTTTTCCAATTTCTTTAAAATAATCAACCTGTTTTACCATATCTTGCTGAATTTCCCAAATTGCATTTTGCAGAACATCAGGCGACGTCACAAACATATTTGCCGGATAAATCATTAATTTCTCAAACTTTTCAAGTACTTCAGATGTTTTTACGTCAAAACTCTCAATTTCTTCAATTTCATCTCCAAAAAAGTGAATTCTGTACGCTTCATCTGCATAGCTCGGATATACATCAACGGTATCGCCTTTAATTCTAAAATTGCCAGGTGTAAAATCCATTTCTGTGCGCGAGTACAAACTTTGAACTAGTTGGTGTAATAATTTGGTTCGTGATATTATTTGGTTTTTTTCGAGCGGAATTTTATTTTTTTGAAATTCAGCCGGATTCCCAATTCCGTATAAACAAGATACCGAAGCGACTACAAGTACATCGCGCCGACCCGAAAGTAGTGATGCCACGGTAGACATTCGCATTTTTTCGAGCTCTTCATTTATAGATAAATCTTTTTCGATAAATACACCAGTAACTGGCATAAAGGCCTCGGGTTGATAATAATCGTAGTAGGATACAAAATATTCAACAGCATTATTCGGAAAAAATTGTTTAAATTCGGAATACAGCTGTGCAGCCAACGTTTTATTATGAGCTAAAACCAAAGTGGGTCGCTGCACTTCTTCAATTACATTGGCAACCGTAAAGGTTTTTCCAGATCCCGTTACACCCAGCAAAGTTTGGTAACGTTCGCTACTTTCTACTCCAGCAACCAATTTTTTAATGGCTAGCGGCTGGTCGCCTTTTGGACTATAATCAGATACTACTGTAAAATTCATCGGTCTTAAAATCGTGATATTATAAAATTGAGAATTAATTTGCAAATAATATAAATTTGTTAAACACGTAAGTAGCTACTTTAAAATAATGCTAACCTATAAAGTATTTAAAAACGGCATTACATAAAATTATCCAATCCAATGCTCTTGTTGAATTTTAGTTAAAAAACTCCAAGCAACAATACGACTTGTTTTTTGACCCTGTGCCATATCAATCGTTTTTATAGCCGCTGCATTCACCTTGTCTAACGTTTTATAAATACTCTCTAAATTTGATTGTTTAGATACCAAAGTAGTAAACCAAAGTACTTGTACCGGATATTTGGCACTTTCATAAATCATTTGAGTAATAAATTTTAACTCACCGCCTTCACACCAAAGTTCAGCATTTTGTCCTCCAAAATTTAAAACTGGTTTTTGAGTTCGCGTCTGCTCCAAATTCGCTACTTTTCTAATCGTACTTTTTACAGCATCTTCTTGCGATGCATGAAAAGGAGGGTTGCAAATAGTAAACGTAAAGCGGTCTTCGGGCAAAATAATATCTTTAAAAATAAATCGCGCATTTGGCTGCAATTGTAAGCTAATCGCATCACTCATTTTTGGATTTTTCTCTATAATTTCAACACAATTTCGAATCGCTTTTTTGTCAATATCAGTACCAACAAAATGCCAACCATAAATTGCATTTCCTAAAATAGGATAGATACAATTGGCACCAATACCAATATCAAGTCCCAAAATATTTTCGGCATCATTTAATTTCGCATTTTTTACTGTCGCCAATAAATCAGCTATATGATGAATGTAATCTACGCGACCAGGAATAGGCGGACACAAAAAATTTTGAGGAATATCCCAATAATCTACCTCATAAAACGATACTAGTAAGGCCTTATTTAGTGCTTTTACAGCTTTTGTATTCGCAAAATCAATAGTTTTTGTGCCAAATTCGTTGGTAAAAACAAATTGTTTCAATTCAGGACATTTGTCATTTAATTGCTCAAAATCATACCCAAAACGGTGTGCATTTTTTGGATGAAGTATTGTTTTTTCTTGTGTCAATTTCATTACATTTATATATGGTACAAATATACAATTTTTAAATGTTTTATAAATTGTATTTTAACAGACTACTTTTGCCAACGTACCAAACAATCAAAATTTTTACGAACGTGTACTATTTCACTTCAAAAAATTTAAATATCCAAAACGAGCTATTGTAGTAACTAACCCCCTATTTTGGGCGTAACCTGCTTGCTACGTTCCTCGCAAAGACAGGTCAGGCTGTACGTTACAATCTTTTATAAAGCAAAAAAAGCTTTATAAAAGGATTTTCACTGCCATCCTTCACGCAAAAAAA
>JAYVGC010000048.1:0-10477 GCA_043772535.1 Flavobacterium sp.
CTCTCCACACCGGAACGTAATTTATTAAAAGACGGGTTTTGGGCAGCCAATCGTGCCGACGAAAAAAAACCATCAAGTTTATATGTGCGCTTTTTTGTACGAATGGACGATTGTTCAAAACGAATTTTGGCCGTTGTAAATTCAAGTATGACCGAACTTGAGCGTGAAAAGGCAATAAATCAAGAAATTGCAAAAATCGAAAAAGAAAACAACGAAGGAGGTAAATATACTGTATCTGTTCGTCCGTTTTTTCAAGGAAATGAATACTATTATTTTGTATATCAAGATTACAAAGACGTTCGTTTGGTAGGTGTACCGCCAGAAAGTTTAGGAAAATTTGGTGGCGATACTGATAATTGGGAATGGCCACGACAAACAGCTGATTTTTCTATTTTTAGAGTATATGCCGACAAGGATGGTAATCCAGCTGACTATTCAACAAACAACTTGCCGTTGCAACCAAAACACTATTTGCCTGTTAATTTGGCGGGCGTGAAAGAGGGCGACTTTGCCATGATATTAGGTTATCCAGGACGAACCAACCGTTGGATGCCAGCTGGCGGAATTGAGCAAAACGTTAAGTTTGCTTATCCTGCTTGGGTTGAAGGTGCAAAAACGGGTATGGACGGTATGAAAAAATATATGGATCAATCCGATGCATTGCGTTTAATTTATGCTTCAAAATATGCCTCAACTGCCAATTATTGGAAAAACAGACAAGGAATGATTGATGCTTTAACAAAAGCAAATACCTCAGAAAGTAAAGCCAAACAAGAGGTTAAATTTAACACTTGGGCAAATTTACCTGCCAACAAAGCAAAATACGGTGCTGTAGTAACCACCATCAACAACTTTTACGGTTTAACTAACCAAAAAGCACGTCACGATAACTACATGCAACAAATGTTTAGAACCGCCGCGTTATCCACTATCGGTCGCAGTTTAGGTAAACAATTAGACAACTATGTAAAAGCCGATGAAGCCAAACGTACACAAATGCTTCCGCAGCTTACCGAAATGGTGAAGCAAACCTACAGCAACATGCACCTGCCTGCCGAAAAAGATATTTTAGCAGCACAATTAGCAATTTACAGCGCTAAAGTTGTGGGCTACGACATTGCTCCAATGGTAAAGACAATTGCTGCGGCAAACGCAAATGATTTTTCAAACTATGTAAATGAAACTGTGGATAATAGTATTTTTGGCACTCCAGAAAAAGTAGCTTCGTTTTTACAAAATCCAAGCCAAGAACAACTTAATAATGATAACCTTTATAAATTATCAAACGATATGGTTGCGCATTTCGGCAAACGTTCAGATGAAATTGTTAAAGTTCAAAACGATTTTGGTGCATCTTTTAGATTATTGGTAGAAGGTTTGCGCGAATCAAAGATAGGCACAATTCAGTATCCAGATGCCAACTCAACTTTGCGTTTAACATACGGTAAAGTTCGTGCGCTGCCGGCAGATAAACGCAACAACGCAAAAATTAACAATTACACTACATTAAACAGTCAGGTTTTAAAATATAAAAAAGACGACCAAGAATTTGACCTTCCAACTAAAGTTTTAGAAATGGAAAAAAACAAAGACTACGGTCGCTATGCCGATAAAGACGGATCGTTGCACGTAAATTTTTTAACCGATAACGATATTACTGGCGGAAATTCAGGCTCACCCGTTTTAAATGGCAAAGGTGAGTTAATCGGATTAGCATTTGATGGCAATATTGAGGCAATGGCTGGAGATGTAATTTTTGACAAAAAGCTGCAACGCACCATCAATGTCGACATCAGATACGTACTTTGGGTTATCGAAAACTTCGCCAATGCAAAGCACATTGTAGACGAAATGACTTTGGTAAAATAAACAATATATAAGTAATCAAATCCTTTTAAAGCTAGCCTTTAGGAGGATTTTTTTATTTGGGCAGTACCAATTTTGAAATTTTTGAGAAAAACAAAAATTTCAAAATCGGTCGGGTCTTTCGCTATATCTTTTTTTGCCAACGATTATTTCTGTAAAGGCAAAAAAAGGATGTCGCTGCAATCCCTACTGCATCCCAGAATTAATCAAAACAAAATCTTAAATACCATAAAAATTTAGATTCAATTCGCTACTTTTGAATTTTTAAGAAAGCGATATGAAATCAATTCTTTTTTTTTTACTTCTATGTTCTTTTTGCAGCCTCGCACAATCTGACCTCGAAAAGGGCGAAAAATTGTACAATCAAAAAAAAATAATTGAAGCAAAACTACTTTTTGAAAATTATTTAAAAGTGAATCCAAACAACTACAAATCCATAGAAATGCTTGGCGATATTGCAGGTCAACAAAGCAATTGGGACGAAGCCCTAAAGCACTACACGGTTTTAAAAAATCAATTTCCAAAAGAAGCCAAGTATTGGTATAAATATGGTGGTGTACTTGGTATGAAAGCCAAAAATAGCAATAAGTTCAAAGCACTTGGCATGCTCGATGATGTTGAAAGTGCATTTTTAACAGCCACCAAATTGGACGCCAACCACATAGAATCGCGTTGGGCATTAGTAATTTTTTATCTACAAATTCCCAGAATTTTAGGTGGAAGCGAAAAAAAATCTCAAAAATTTGCCAATCAATTAATGATAATTTCACCTAGTGATGGTTATTTGGCAAATGGTTATATCGCCGAGTATTTTAAAAGATATACTTCTGCCGAAAAGTTTTTTATAAAAGCCCATGAAATTTCAAAATCAGGCAAAACATATCAAAAATTATATGATTTATATTGCAATGCATTAAAAGATTCAGAAAAAGCAAAAAAACTAAAAGAGCAATTTGAAAAACAAGAGATAAGATAAAAGTTTTATGCACCACGTTTTGTTATAGCAACTTTGTTAATTCCCCAAATTTTCTAAAAAGTACATTATGAAAACACATTTTATTGCAATTGGCGGCTCGGCAATGCACAACCTTGCATTGGCATTACACAACAAAGGGTACCAAGTTACCGGAAGCGATGATGCTATTTTTGAACCATCTAAATCAAGGCTAGAAAAAAGAGGAATTCTGCCAGTAGAAATGGGTTGGTTTGCCGAAAAAATCACTAATAATTTAGATGCAATTATAGTAGGAATGCATGCCAAAGCCGATAATCCAGAATTGTTGAAAGCTAAAGAATTGGGACTCAAAATTTACTCATATCCTGAATTTTTATACGAGCAATCTAAAAATAAAACCCGCGTAGTTATTGGCGGTTCGCATGGTAAAACTACTATTACATCAATGATTTTGCACGTAATGCACTATCACAATATTAATGTTGATTACATGGTTGGAGCACAATTAGAGGGATTTGATACAATGGTACATCTTACCGAAACCAATGATTTTATTGTACTTGAAGGCGATGAGTACTTGTCGTCACCAATAGATTTGCGACCTAAATTTCATTTGTATCAACCCAATATTGCCTTGTTATCAGGCATTGCGTGGGATCATATTAATGTGTTTCCAACCTTTGAAAATTATATTGAGCAGTTTAATGTTTTCGTAAGTCAAATTACCAGAGGCGGTATTTTAGTTTATAATGAAGAAGATGAAACGGTTAAAAAAGTGGCCGAGAATTCTACAAATTCCATTCGTAGATTGCCTTATAAAACTCCAAATTATAAAGTTGAAAACGGCATTACATTATTAGAAACGCCCGAAGGCTTCATGCCAATTGAAGTTTTTGGAGCGCATAATTTAAATAATTTGGCTGGTGCCAAATGGATTTGTCAAAATATGGGTGTTGACCAAGATGATTTTTATGAAGCTATTGCTTCTTTTAAAGGAGCAAGTAAACGGTTAGAAAAAATTGCCGAGGGCAGTGGCAAAGTGGCTTATAAAGATTTTGCTCATTCACCAAGCAAAGTTTTAGCTACAACGTGTGCTGTGAAAAACCAATATCCCAACCGAAAATTAATAGCCTGTTTAGAGTTACATACCTATAGTAGTTTAAATCCCGATTTTTTAAAAGAATATGAGGGCGCACTAGAAGCAGCTGATGTTGCAGTTGTTTTTTATTCGCCTGAAGCGGTTAAAATCAAGCAACTGCATGCAGTTAGTTATGACCAAATTTCAAAAGCTTTCAATCGAAACGATTTGATAATATTTACAAGTCCTACTGATTTTAAAGATTTTCTTTTTGCTCAAAATTTTGATAATTCGGCTTTGCTTTTAATGAGTTCGGGCAATTATGGTGGTTTAAATTTTGATGATGTTAAAACGTTAATCATTTAAAATGGAAAGCTTTTCGATTAAATTGTGGGCCGAAGACGACCGACCTCGCGAAAAACTAGCTCTAAAAGGCAAATCGGTTTTAAGTGATGCCGAGTTATTGGCTATTTTAATCGGATCGGGAAGTAAAAATGAAAGTGCCGTTGCTTTGTGCAAACGAATTTTAGCAAGCGTAAACAATAATTTAAATGCACTTGGCAAATTATCTATTCAGCAATTATCTGAATTTAAAGGCATTGGTCAAGCCAAGGCCATTGCAATAATTGCAGCACTCGAAATGGGGCGTCGTCGAAAGAATGAAGACGTGCAAGAGGTTACTAAAATAACATCAAGCAAAGCTATTTTCGATATAATGCAACCACTAATTGGTGAGCTTGCTCATGAAGAGTTTTGGATTTTGTTGTTAAATAACAATATGAAAGTTTTACAAAAAAGCCAGCTTTCAAAGGGCGGTATTACAGGTACTGTTGTCGATTTAAGAATTATTTTTAAAATGGCCTTTGAAAAGAATGCAACTTCTATAATTTTAGTGCACAATCATCCGTCGGGAAGTTTAAAACCAAGTGATGCCGATTTTGAAGTTACAAAAAAAATTGTCGTAGCAGGCAAAACGCTTGACATTGTAGTGTTAGATCATTTAATAATTACCGAAACTGCTTATTATAGTTTTAAGGACGAAGGAAAAATATAAAAAATAATTATTTTTGTTTTTTATATCAAGACAATTGTCTTATATTTGTAGTCAAATGTCTAAATAATGTAATTATGGATGATCCTAATCAAAATATTTTAATGGATAGTGCAGTTCGCAGTTATGTTAGTGCGGTGCGCACTAGTTCCAAGTATACTTTTGCCGATGAAGATATTAATTTTAAACAATTTTTATCAAATAAAATGTTGCTGGTTCAAGCTATAAAAAGTGGTATTCCGTATAGTTTATATGAATTAATTAAAGATAAATCACCCTTTAATCAAGAAGACTGGGCAGGTTTTTTGGGTGTTTCTACTCGCACGTTGGTACGAAATAAATTAAAACGAGATTTTGTGTTTGATGCTATTCCATCGGAAAAAATTATTGAATTAGCCGAGGTTACGGTTTTGGGTAAAGAGGTTTTTGATACTGATGCTCAATTTGAAAATTGGTTACATCAGAAAAACTTTGCTCTTGGTGGTTTAAAGCCATTCGAGTTATTAAGTAATTCTTACGGCAAAGACTTGGTAATGAATGAGTTAAATAAAATTGATTACGGCATCTTTGTATAATGGAGTTTTTTCGTTTACATAATAAAAAATATCCTGTTGAATTGTCGGGTTTCGGTGCTGCTAAATTTGGTGCCCGGTGGAATTCGAAAGGAACTGAGGTTATTTATTTGGCCAGTAGTAGGGCTTTGGCTTTGGCGGAGGTTGTTGTTCATTTAAATTTATCCAATTTACCTTCTAATTTTTGTATGCTCACTGTTTTTATTCCCAATACTGTGGCTATTTCTCAATTGGATTGTGCGCTACTTAATGAAGATTGGAATTTTTTTCCTGAATCTTTTTCAACTCAAAAAATAGGAGATTTATTTGTTACAACAAAGCAATTCTGCATTTTAAAGGTTCCTTCTGCTGTTGTTAAAGGTGATTTTAATTATGTTATTAATCCCTATCATATCGATTTTGATAAAATAAAGATAATAAATCAAGACGATTTTCCTATTGATGCACGTTTATTTAAAAACTTAAAAAATGCAAACTAAAATTACAGATATTTACTTCGATTTAGACCACACCCTTTGGGATTTTGAAAAAAATTCGGCTTTAGCAATGGAAACAATATTGCATAAACATCACGTTGGGGTTGATATAGAGGCTTTTTTACATCATTATGTCCCTATAAATATTCAATATTGGGATTGGTATCGAAATGAAAAAATTTCGCAAGCTCAATTACGTATAGGACGGCTGAAAGATACCTTTATCTTACTTAATTATGCTATTGATGACGAAAAAATTTTGTTGCTATCGGATGAGTACGTTTATTACTTGCCTACTTTTAATCATTTATTTGATGGTGCTGTTGAAATTTTAGAATATCTTAAATCTAAATATAGGTTGCATATAATTACTAATGGTTTTCAAAACGTGCAAAATGATAAAATGAAAAATTCGGGTATCGAAATTTATTTTGATACAATTACCAATTCAGAAACAGCAAATGCGAAAAAACCAAATCCTAAAATTTTTGAATATTCGTTGTCATTATCAAATGTTCAAAAACAAAATGCTATTATGATTGGCGATTGTATGGATGCCGATGTGGGTGGAGCTTTAAATTTTGGTATGGATGCTATTTTTTTTAATGAGCATTTTGTTCAAACGCCAAGTAATATAAAACAAGTTAATCATCTTTTAGAACTAAAAAATCTTTTGTAGAAATGGAAAAAAATGGTTTTGAAACCTATTTATATGATGACAAGTTACCTGATGATTTTGTAAAAGGCAATAATAATAAAGTTTTTGCCGATTTAGATATTGTAAACACATTATTTACAACTAAAATAAAAATTATTTTATAGATTGTAAAAATCAAATTGTTTTTGTGTCTGGTGATGGCAAAAGTGCCAATAAAAACCGAATTAGTGCTTGTTCGCTGGCTTTACAAATGGCTTCACTATCTTTAAATGTATTAAATTATTAATACAAAGCAAGCCAAAAAAAATTAGAGTACGAAAGCGAGTCAAATAAAATATAAGAAAGACAAGTTATCGAAAACCATACTGTTTTTATAACTAAAAAAGCACCTTTTGGTTTCGAGTTGTTTTTAAAAGAGGACAGTGTAATTCCAATATCAATAATATAAACAGTACTAAAAGACGTGTATATGGTAAATTTATACAATAAATACCATGGTATTTTATATACAAAAGATAAACAGTGGTTTTTAGATTAGTACAAAGATAGCGTAACGGTAATCGAGGCTGTAACGATACAATTCGTAACAGCACGTTAATAGCCATATTTATCTTTCCATCGGTTTTTTAAAAATTCTCTTGTTGCATTTTCTCTCGAATTGGAACCAGGGTTATACAAAACTGTTGCGGCAATTTCTGTCGGTAAATATTCTTGTGTACTAAAATTATTTTCAAAACTATGCGAATATTTGTAGTCGTCTCCATACCCCAATTCTTTCATCAACGCGGTCGGTGCGTTCCTCAAATGAACGGGTACTTGTAAATTTCCGGTTTTTTTTACTACTTCCAAAGCGTCATTTATTGCCTTATAACTTGCATTGCTTTTGGGCGACGTTGCTAAATAAATAGCACATTGACTTAAAATAATTCTGCTCTCAGGATTTCCAGTCGCTGCTACAGCCTGAAAAGTATTGTTGGCCATAACAAAAGCTGTTGGATTAGCATTACCAATATCTTCACTGCTTAAAACGAGCATTCTACGGGCAATAAACTTTACATCCTCACCACCTTCAATCATTCTGGCTAACCAATAAACAGCTCCGTTTGGATCACTACCGCGAATAGATTTTATAAATGCCGAAACAATATCATAATGTTGCTCGCCATTTTTATCGTATAAAACGGTATTTTGTTGCACTAAAGTAAGTACTTTATCGTTCGTAATCTCAATTTCTGCACCAACCGACGCATTAATTACTAATTCAAAAATGTTCAATAATTTTCGTCCATCGCCGCCCGAAAGTCGTAATAATGCTTCGGTTTCAATTAATTGTATAGATTTCGTTTTTAAAATCACATCTTCACGCATCGCTCGTTTAAGTAATTCTAGCAAATCCAATTTGGTAAAAGCGTGTAAAACATACACTTGGCACCGCGATAAAAGTGCTGGAATAACCTCAAAACTTGGGTTTTCGGTAGTAGCGCCAATTAAGGTTACAATACCCTTTTCGACCGCCCCAAGTAAAGAATCTTGTTGCGATTTACTAAACCGATGAATCTCGTCTATAAATAAAATTGGGTTTTTTGAAGTAAAAATGCCGCCACTTTGCTTGGCTTTTTCTATAACATCACGAACCTCTTTTACACCCGAATTAATGGCACTTAAACTATAAAAAGGGCGATTACTAGTTTGCGCAATAATTTGAGCCAACGTAGTTTTGCCTGTGCCGGGCGAACCCCAAAATAACATCGATGGAATAATTCCATTAGCAAGTTGTTGCGTTAAAGCTCCATTTTTACCCACTAAATGCAACTGACTAATATAATCTTCTAGTTTTTGAGGTCGAATTCGTTCTGCTAATGGTGTATTCATTTTGCAAAAATACAATAATATTCTTTTATTTAAAAACAGCAATTTAAGCTTGTTAAGTAATTTGTGTTCCTGCTGTCATCCCAAAAAATCGCAAAAAAAGCGATTGTTTTTCCTTTCCATCAGGGTTAAATGCCACAATTTGGGTCTTTTATTTATTTAAAAGTTGTACTTTCACTGACAAATTAGCAGTTTGTATATTTGGCTACATCTTTGATAAATTAAAAGTAACAGTACATTAAAACGAATAGCAATGACAGATAGCCCGTTCAAATTTTCACCTTCCGTATGGCTTGTACCTACTTTTTTGGTGGTTTTTATGTGGGGTATTTTTTTAATTGATCAGTTTTTTAATTTGCATTTAAACAATCATGGAATTTGTCCACGAACTTTTTTAGGTTTACAAGGCGTACTGTTTAGTCCGTTTTTGCACGATAATTTCAGTCATATTGCAAATAATTCTATTCCGATTTTTGTGCTCACAATGGCTACGGTTTATTTTTATCGCAATTTATCGTTAAAAGTTTTGTTTTATGGAATTCTGCTTTCAGGTATTTTTACGTGGATTATTGGCAGAAATGCCATTCATATTGGTGCAAGTAGCTTGATTTATGTGTTGGTTTCATTTTTATTTTTTAAAGGTTTTGTGACCAAATATTATCGCTTAATGGCACTGTCATTTACTATTATATTAGTATATGGTGGTATGATATGGTTTGTTTTTCCGCAACCACAAATTTCTGGTGTCAATCAAAATATTTCTTGGGAAGGACATCTTTCGGGGCTGCTTGTTGGGTTTATTTTTGCATATTATTTCAAAACACCTAATTATGTTGCAACAACAGTTTACGATTGGCAACAGCCCAATTTTAATCCAAATGACGACAGTTTTATGCAACATTTTGACGAAAATGGTAATTTTGCACCCAAACCAAACCCCGATTTAATTGATGATGAAATAGGTTTTGAAATTCCAAAAATAGTATATCACTTTAATCCAAACAGCCAAATTGAGTAAGCTTTTTGTATTGACGGTTTTATTCTATCTTTAAATCAGTAGTTATTTTTGTACTAGTTGTTTTGGCACTTTTGTACACATTTCAGTAAACAATTTTTGTTTTTAAAGAAACTACATAGCCGCATTTTTTTTACTTAAATAAAAGTTAAACATAAAATTTACCCATTTTTTAAAACTTAATTCTTTTAAACGTGGGTATTTTTTTAACTTTGCACATCCTAATAATAAATATATAAATAAAATGAAAAAACTAGCTCTATTAGTACGCATCGTTGCCCAAGAAGGCAAAGAGCAACAAGTAGCCGATTTTATTACCAATGCACTTCCGTTGGCCGTTGCAGAGGTTGATACCACAACATGGTATGCAATTCAAATTGATAAATCTACTTTCGGAATTTTTGATACTTTTCCTCATGAAGAGGCACGCCAAGCGCATTTATCAGGTGAAATAGCGAAAGCGTTAATGGCTAATGCTGCAACTTTACTGTCTCAAGCACCAATAATAGAACAAGTTACTGTATTAGCTTCAAAATAATGTTACTTATTTGTTGTTTAAGGTGATGTATTAAACATCAGGATTTTATGGTTAATTGCATTTTTGCGGTAGGGATTGCAGTGGAACTCCTTTTTTAAAGCTTTTTTTGCTTCAAAAAAGAGTGTAACGTAAAGCCCGACCTGTCGTTGCGAGGAACGATGCAAGCAGGTAACGCCCAAACTTTTTAAAAGGCTTAAATATAGTTGGAATTAAATTATTAAATACCTAAAACGTATTATATCAAATTGAGATATATACATTTTAGGTATTTTTTTAATTAGTTAATCTGTTTTAAAGTTAAGTTTATACTATTAAATTTTTTGGCTTTTTTTATATGCGTTGTCGTAGTGCCTCGTATAAAAATGCTCCGCAGGCCACAGATACATTAAGCGAGCCTAT
>JAYVGC010000049.1:0-30274 GCA_043772535.1 Flavobacterium sp.
TAGTAAAAACCGAAAATAGAGCAACAACGGCAACATTTACTAAAATCGAAAGTAGCCGCGGGTTGGATGTAATTATTGAACAATCTATTGAAAGTTCAATTCAAGTAATGGCCGATGAAAATTTATTAAAACATATTATCACAAAAGTGGAAAACGGTACTTTAATTGTTACAACCGATAGAGACATGGACGATTATTCAGCACGAAAAATAACCATAAAGATGCCAATTATTGAATCGTTATCAACCGACAGCGGATCAACGATAACAACAATAAACACTATAAAAGGCATCAATTTAAAATTACATTCAGACAGCGGTAGCGAATTAACAGCGAAAGCGGAATACGAAAGTATAAGTGCAGATTGCGACAGTGGAAGTTCTCAAAAATTAGCAGGAAAATCGCTAAAATTAAATGCTCATTCGGATAGCGGAAGCGATTTAGATGCCAAAAATTTATTGTCGAATGATGTAATTGCAACTTCAGATAGTGGCAGTTCAATTTCAGTTCAGCCGCTTGTAAGTCTTGATGCAAATGCCGATAGCGGTGCATCAATTGATTACATTGGTGAACCAAAAAAAGTAAAAAAAACTGAAGATTCTGGCGGAAGCGTAAGTAAATTATAGTTTTGAGTTCGTATTGTAAAAACATCGTAATACAGTTGCGATGTTTTTTTTATCAATTTGAAAAGGAAATTTTGGAATTTAAAACATTTTTTTATCTTTACCATTAAAATAAAAAAAAATGAAAAAAACACTACTTCTTATTACTACATTATTGTTAACAGCTGTAACCTTTGCGCAAAAAAAAGAAAAAATAAAAGGCTCTAGAATTGTTACAGTAGAAATAAAACCAGTTGCAACTTTTGAAACTTTAGAAGTGTCGGACAATTTAGAAATTTATTTAATAAAAGGAAGTTCGAGCAATGTAGAGATTGATGCTGACGATAATTTACATTCGATAATTACCATAAACACAAAAGGTAAAGCACTGTATTTAACTGCATCAAAAACAGTGTCAAGTTCAAAAAAATTCACGTTACGAGTTACTTACACAGCTGATTTAAAACAGATTATTTTGCATGATCAAGTAAAAGTAAATACATTAACCGATTTAGATTTGGAAACGATAACTTTCAAAAATTATGATGACACTAAATTATTTGTAACATCTAGAGCGAGAAACTTTTCATTGTTTTTGGATGACAATTCACGTGCTGAAATTAATTTAAAAGGTGAGAAATCAACCTTAACTTTAAGTAAAAATAGTGAACTAAAAGCATTAATTGTGTCTAACGATGTACTTTTAGATATGTATCAAAAATCTGATGCCAAAGTAGAAGGTGATTGCATTAATTTAAAGTTAAGATTAGATAATTCAACTCGTTGTGCTGCAAAGGATTTAGTGTCAAAATCAGCTGAAATTACCACTGAATTAGCTGCAAAGGCGAGTATTAATGCTAAGACTGCTGTAAAAATATTTGCTTCTGGTACGTCAGAAATAGAGTTATACGGAGAACCGCAAGTTACTGTTACAAAATTTGCAGATAGTGCTATTTTAAAGAAAATACAAAAAAAATAAATCCATAAAAAATCCCATTTCGAAAATTTGAAATGGGATTTTATTTTTAATTTTTCAAAGTGCAATTATTCTTTTGCGGCTAAATACCGTTCTGCATCCAAAGCGGCCATACAACCTGTTCCAGCAGCAGTGATTGCCTGACGGTACACATGATCGGCTGCGTCACCCGATACAAAAACTCCTGCAATATTTGTTTTTGAAGATCCGGGAGTATTAATGATATAACCTGTTTCATCAAGTTCCAAATAGCTTGCAAAAATATCGGTATTGGGTTTGTGACCTATTGCAACAAAAAATCCAGTTGCTTCAATATCAGTTTTTTCGCCAGTTGCTCTGTTCACAGTTCGAACACCAGTAACAACTTGCCCGTCGCCTAAAACTTCGTCGGTTTCGGTATTTAATAAAATTTCTATATTTGCCGTCTTTCTAACTCGTGCCTCCATTATTTTTGACGCTCTAAATTGTTCGCTGCGCACTAACATAGTCACTTTTTTGCATAATTTTGATAAGTAATGTGCCTCTTCACAAGCAGAATCTCCTGCACCTACTATTACAACCTCTTGATTTCGGTAAAAAAAGCCGTCGCATATTGCACAAGCCGAAACGCCCCCGCCAGTTTTTAAATAATGTTGCTCCGAAGTTAACCCTAAATATTTTGCAGATGCACCGGTTGAAATAATTACAGTTTCGCAATGAATTTCGTGCGTATCATTAATCCAAACTTTATGAATGTTGCCCGAAAAGTCAACTTTAGTTGCCCAACCATCTCTTATATCAGTTCCAAAACGTTTAGCTTGTTCTTGAATTTGTATCATCATTTCTGGTCCAGTAATTCCTTCTGGATTTCCTGGCCAGTTTTCTACCTCATTTGTGGTGGTTAATTGTCCGCCAGGTTGCGTTCCTTGGTATAAAACTGGAAACATGTTAGCACGTGAGGCATAAATGGCAGCTGTATATCCGGCTGGTCCTGAGCCGATGATTAAACATTTTACTTTTTCGATTGTATTTGACATTATTTTTTGATTATTTTTACAATTGCAAAGTTACAATTTAAATCTATTTTTTGAATGGCAACATGATAAATAATATCTATTCAACGGTACCCATAAATTATAAGTTATTATTGTGAAAATTAATTGTTGTAACACCTCACGAACAATAAAATTTATAGTATTATCGACTTTTTTTGCAGTACATTAAAATAAATTTGATGTAGTAAAAAATGCAAAAAAACACTTTTGTTTTTCTTTCTCTGTTAATAAAATGCAACTTTTGCAGTGCTTATAAGTTTTTTTATTTTATGCTTTACGATTTCAGTAGCACATGAAGGATTGGTGTGAAAGTGAGGGTAATTTATTGTAAGAGTAAAGATTTATTTTTTAACAAGCACCACACTATTTATAGACTCAGTATGATTTGCATATAAAAATTTAAAGGTATTTTTAAATTTTATTGCTTATACATCGATTTATTTATGTTGTATAAAAAAAAGAGTATCAATTCTGATACTCTTTTAGTCGGGGTGGCAGGATTCGAACCTGCGACCTCCTGCTCCCAAAGCAGGCGCGATAACCGAGCTACGCTACACCCCGATATATGGTGCAAAGATAGTTTTTTATTTTTAAAAAAAAGTTTAAATTTTAAAAAAATGTTGTTCTTCGTATGTCTTTGGGTTAGGGATGGAAGCGGTATCCTTTTTTTTGCCTTTCCATAATATACTTTGGCAAAAAAAAGATTTAGCGTACAGCGCGACGCACGGTATTTTTTTGGTGATTGAGAGGAACGAAGCAATCACCAAAAAAATGCGGTGGGGAACCTCCTGAAAAAATTAATCATTCATTGAGGTCAAAAAATCTTCGTTATTTCGGGTTTGTTTTATTTTGGTGTTTATGGTATCCATAGCTTCTACAGGGTTCATATCTGCTAAATATTTCCGCATAATCCACATGCGCTTGATGGTTTGGACGTCCAAAAGTAGATCATCGCGTCGGGTACTTGACGAGGTTAAATCGATTGCTGGAAAAATTCGGCGGTTGGCAATTTTGCGATCTAGTTGTAATTCCATATTACCTGTTCCTTTAAATTCTTCAAAAATAACTTCGTCCATTTTAGAGCCAGTTTCGGTTAATGCTGTGGCAATTATGCTTAGTGAGCCGCCATTTTCAACATTACGGGCGGCTCCAAAAAATCGTTTTGGTTTTTGCAGTGCGTTGGCATCTACACCACCGCTTAAAACTTTACCGGACGCGGGCTGAACAGTATTATATGCTCTGGCCAAACGTGTTATTGAGTCAAGTAAGATTACTACATCGTGCCCACATTCTACTAATCTTTTGGCTTTTTCGAGTACTATATTTGCGATTTTTACGTGTTCTTGTGGTTCGCGATCAAATGTTGATGCTATTACTTCACCACGAACGCTGCGTTGCATGTCGGTCACTTCTTCGGGGCGTTCGTCAATAAGCAATACAATGAGGTACACTTCGGGATGATTTGCTGCGATTGCGTTTGCTATATCCTTTAATAGCATTGTTTTACCTGTTTTGGGTTGTGCTACAATCATGCCTCGTTGCCCTTTACCTATTGGCGAAAAAAGGTCGATTATTCGGGTAGATATAGTGGCTTGTTTGCTTGCGATATTAAATTTTTCGTTAGGAAAAATGGGTGTTAAATGTTCAAATGACACTCGATCGCGCACTACTTGCGGGTCGTGTCCATTAATTTTTAAAACGCGTACAAGCGGAAAAAATTTTTCTCCTTCTTTTGGTGGTCGTACTACTCCTTTAACGGTATCGCCAGTTTTTAAGCCAAACAAACGAATTTGTGAGGTTGATAAATAAATATCGTCTGGCGATGCTAGGTAGTTATAATCGGATGAACGCAAAAATCCATAGCCATCGGGCATCATTTCTAATACGCCTTCACTTTCAATTATACCATCAAATTCGTAATCAGAGTCTCTAAAATTAGGCGCTTTTTTGGGTTTAAAATTAGGATTTTGATTTCCGTTTGGCGCTTGATTTTGATTTGGATTATTTTTTTGTTGGTTCGGATTTTTTAAATTCGCATTAACATTTGGTACTTTTTTGCGTTGTTGAATTACAACATCTGTTTTAGACTCCTCATTTTCAAGAGTTTCGGTAGATTGATTTTGTATAGTTTCAGGTATACTATTTTCTTCGACATCACTCGCATCTTGTTCTAAAGCCTTTATAAATTTAGGTGCTTTTTTAAATTTATTTTGAACAGTTACAACCTTACTTGCTACATTATTTTGTGAAACGGTGGGCTGCTTAGTTACATTGGTCTCTGTTTGACTGGTTTCAAAAAGATCTTTTTGTATTTCCACGATTTCAGACTGAGCCTCGGTTTTAATGCGGGCTCGCTTTGGCTTGTCATCAGATACTGCAATGGTGTTTGGGGTACTTTCAGGTACCGCCTTTGCCTGCGTGTCCATGATAACACGTATCAAATCGTCTTTTTTTACGCCATTAAACTTAATTGTTTTTGTAGCTTTTGCAATTTCTTGAAGCTCGATTAGCTTCTTAGTTTTTAATACTAAAATGTCAAACATAAATGTTTTAGGTAGTTTAATTATATAAAAATAAAAAAATTTATAAAAATAATTTTATGAATAAATCCGTGTTTTTGAAGTTATTACGGATTTTTAATATGCAATAGTACAAAAAAAAATGTACTAAACCAATTTTTGTGAAAATAAATACTATTTTTGTGAAATAAAAAAAACTAATGTTACAACGAGTTCAAACGATTTATTTAACAATTGCCCTATTTTCTGCATCTGTAATGCCTTATTTACTGCCTTTATGGAAATTAGATTCGGATATGAATTTTTATTTTATAGAAAGTATTGGCTATGTGTCATTGTTTGGTTTGAGTACGTCGTTAAGTATAATAAGTATCATGTCGTTTAAAAATAGACAACTTCAATTTGTTTTAGGACGATTGAATATCATATTAAATTTAATTTTATTAGGATTGTTTGTTTATCGTTCGCTAAATGTATCTGGAGAAATTCCTAGAGTTTCTGAGAAAGGTATTGGGATGTTTCTTCCTGTTTTATCTATCGTTATGCTAGTTTTGGCCAACAAAGCTATCAAAAAGGACGAAGATCTCGTAAAATCTATCGACCGATTGAGGTAAACCTATAAACTTAGTTTATTAGTGCGTGAAAATCCGAAACAGTACTGTTTCGGATTTTTTATTTACAATTTTTTACACACAAAAAATAGTACGATTGTTTATGCGATAAAAAGGGCGCTGTAAAATTGTAGCACAAGCGCCGCATGTGGACTGATGTAAAGTATACGCGCAAAATTAAGGTTGCCAAAAAACATTTGAACTGCACAATTACCTATTTCCTAATTCTACAATTTCTAAATTTCGAATTGTATCACCCTCAATTTCAAATCGCAACATAGTTCGAATTTGATGAAAACCAGAAATTCCGCAAGCACCAGGATTCATGTGAAGTAAATTTAAATTTTTATCAAACTGCACTTTTAAAATATGTGAATGACCGCAAATAAATAATTTTGGGGTATTTAATTTTAGTTCTTCACGAATTGCTTGATTGTACTTTCCAGGATAACCACCTATATGTGTAATCCAAACGGCTACTTTTTCACAAAAAAAACGGTTATTTAAAGGAAATTCCATTCGAGCTTCGGTAGTGTCAATATTTCCATAGACTGCCCGCAGTGGTTTTACTTTTTTAATTGCATCGGTCACTTTTAAATCGCCAATATCTCCGGCGTGCCATACCTCATCTGCCCACTGCACATATTTTAATATTTTTTCGTCAAGATGGCTGTGCGTATCAGATAATAAAAGAATTTTTGTCATTTTGTGCGTAAATAGGTGCTAACAAATTTAGAAAGCTTCATTGCAAATATAACAAATCAGGCAATGCAATACTTGAACTTAAAAAATTTTAAAAATCTTTGTATATTTGTGCAACTTATTTTAGGCTGGTTCTTTTTTATTAAATGACTATGTGGTTCAAAATAGTCAACCAAAAAGTAGGTTATTAATACAGTAGAATCTTAAAAGATAATTAAAAGCTGTTTATAAAATTTAAAAACTAAAATTCGAAGTGAGATATTTTATAGAATTTGCGTATAAGGGAACGAATTACCACGGTTGGCAAACGCAACCCAATGCCATTTCTGTTCAAGAAGTTTTAAGTGCAGCTATGAGTACACTTTTGCAAAAAAAAATAACGTTAATCGGTGCCGGACGAACAGATACCGGTGTTCATGCAAAACAAATGTTTGCTCATTTTGATTACGAATTTAAAATTGAAAATGATTATTTAGTTCATAAATTAAATTCATTTCTGCCAAAAGATATTGCAATTTTAGCCTTTTATAAGGTTTCAGATGAAGCCCATGCACGATTTGATGCTACTAAACGAACGTACGAATACCATATTCATTTAAAAAAAAATGCGTTCGAAAGTCATGATAGTTGGTATTTTCGGCGGGCATTAAACATTGATTTGATGAATACAGCCTGTGAGATCTTAAAAACCCAAACAGATTTTGAATGTTTTTCGAAAGTGAATACCGATGTGCACACTTTTAATTGCACAATTGAAACTGCAATTTGGGAGCAAAACAACAACATGCTTATTTTTACTATTTCTGCCAACCGTTTTTTACGAAATATGGTTCGAGCAATTGTTGGCACCATCATAAATATTGGCTTAGAAAAGATATCTTTGTCCGAATTTATCCTGATTATTGAAAGTAAAGACCGCAAAAAAGCAGGCTTTTCCGTTCCTGCACATGGATTATATTTAACCAAAGTAGTATACGATTATTTAGAATAAATTTATTAGTTAGTGAATCACTATGTTACTAATCTATTCAATAATAAAAAACAAAAAACGAACTAAGATTAGATTAAAAATAAATGTTTACTGCATCTCAAAAATTGTACATATTGATTGTTACGTTCTAATAAGTAAATAAAAAAAATGAAAGCAACTGCATTTAATACCAGATTATTTAAACGAATTTTACAGTACACCACTCCCTACAAAACTAGGTTTTATGGTGTTATTTTATTCGCAATTACGCTTTCTGTTTTTGCAGCACTTCGCCCCTATTTACTTAAAGAAACTGTTGATCATTATATCAAAACGAAAGACGAAAAAGGATTGTTATTTTATATATTTTTGATGGGAATTGCCTTAATTTGCGAAGGCATTTCGCAATTTTATTTTGTGTACTGGGCCAATTGGTTAGGACAAGACATCGTAAGAGACATTCGAATAAAACTATTTAAACATTTAATATCGTTTAAAATGAAATATTTTGATAATGCACCTGTAGGTCAGTTAGTTACCCGATCAGTGTCAGATATTGAGCAAATAGCCAGAATATTTAGTCAGGGGTTATTTATGATTATTAGCGACTTGATGAAAATGGTAGTAGTTTTAATTTTTATGTTTTATATGAACTGGAAATTAACATGGATTGTAGTATTTGCAATGCCACTTTTAGTTTATATCACTCGTATTTTTCAACGCAAAATGCAAGTTGCTTTTGAAGAAGTTAGAACCCAAGTAGCCAATCTAAATACTTTTGTTCAAGAGCGTGTAACGGGAATAAAAATTGTACAACTATTTAATAGAGAAGCTATTGAACTTGAAAAATTTAAAGAAATTAATCAAAAACATAATGTAGCATGGATAAAAACAATTTTTTATAACTCGATTTTTTTTCCAATTGCCGACATTATATCATCATTAACGTTAGGCTTTGTAGTGCTTTACGGTGGGTTTCATATTATAAATGGTGATGCATTTACCACTTTTGGCGATTTATTTTCATATACCATGTTTATTACAATGCTGTTCAATCCATTGCGACAAATTGCAGATAAATTCAATGAAATGCAAATGGGTATGATTGCAGCCAACCGTGTTTTTGATATCATTGATGATAAAACCGAAGTACAAAAAAACGGAATAATTAACGCTACGCATTTTAACGGTGCTATACAATTTGACAATGTTCGATTTGGATATATTGAAAATGAAGAAGTGCTAAAAGGCATAAATTTAACCGTAAATGCAGGCGAAACTATTGCAATTGTTGGTGCAACTGGTGCCGGAAAATCAACAATCATTAATTTACTAAACCGTTTTTACGAAATCAATTCGGGTGCAATTTATATCGATAATCAAAATATTTCAAATTTTACACTGCAAAGCCTTCGAAATCAAATTGCAATTGTTTTGCAAGACGTGTTTTTATTTGCAGATACAATTTATAACAATATAACGCTAAACAATAGCGCAATTTTATACGAAACAGTTATCGAAGCCTCTAAAAAAATTGGGGTTCATGATTTTATTATGAGTTTACCTGACGGATATGATTTTGACGTAAAAGAACGTGGCGTAATGCTATCATCAGGGCAGCGACAACTACTTGCTTTTTTGCGAGCCTATGTGAGTAATCCTAGTATTTTAATTCTCGACGAAGCTACAGCATCTATAGATAGTTACTCCGAAGATTTAATTCAAATCGCAACTCAAAAAATTACACAAAACCGAACCTCAATAATCATTGCACATCGATTGGCAACCATCGTAACCGCAGATAAAATAATTGTCATGAACCAAGGTCATATTGTAGAGCAAGGAAGTCATAACGAATTGATAAAAGATAAAAAAGGATACTATACAAAACTTTATAATTCGCAATTTGCTAGCGAAAAAGCATCAAAGATCGAAGCCACTGCCTAAATAACAATAAAAATGGTACTTTTTATTTACAAAAAACGTAGATCAAATGATCTTTGTAAACAACTAATTACAAGCAAAGACATGTTATAAAAACAGACTATACAAACTATTTATTGGCTATTAAAAAAATTTAACTTAAAATTTAAAAATCCATACGGCTTTGCATTTCGAGACAATAAAAAACAAATTTTATAGTAATGACTATTGAAGATAAATTTGGCAAACCACAAATTATAAGAATCCCCAAAAATACTTTCGATTTTCTGTTGACATGAATGTTAACGGTACTTGCGCGCGAATTGGTTCATGTTGCTCAAAAAACCAATAAACCGTTTCTGTTAGATAAAAATGAACGCGAATAGCAAGCATATTACGAAATGCTGTTTCATAAAATATACACCCAAATTCCAGAAATTTCAACTTATAATAAACGCTAATTTTGTACTCAAACAATTGCATAGTACAACTTAATGGGAAAAAACAAGCAATTACACATAAAATACGAAGCTCAAAAACAAGAAGTTGAACTATTTTTAAAATCAGTATCCTAAATTAAAATTCTATTTTATATTTGCAGCAAATTAATCTATTTTTTATGAATTCAAAAAATTGCCTCCAAATTGTAATACTCCTATTAATAATAAATTGTACTGCTACGTTTGCTCAGGTTTTTGACTCAATACAACCAACAATACAACAATACAAAATTAATGAAACTACAACCTACGGCTACAAAAAACCTACTTTTAGTCAACTTTTCAAATACATTCCAAATGATATTTGTAATTTAGGTACATTTATAGTTCAAAAAGAAAACCTACCATGGACAAGTTTGGCAGTTGGCTCAACTCTTGCTTTACTTCCGTTTGACCAAAAAATATTAGAAAACTCAAGCAATTTAGGCGCAAAAATTGGAGGTTGGCAGAAAGACTCGAAATACATTCGACTGGCAGGATTAGAATTTGTACCCACCAGTATTTCGGCAGGGGTTTATTATTTTGGAAACGGAAACACAACCCTACTCTTAAGCGGAATGTTTTATGCCATCGGAAAAATCGGAAAAGACGATTACAGAGCACTTAATACCTCGAGCGAATTAGTCGAAGTGCTGCTATCGGTAGGTGTAGTAACCCAAACAATCAAACGAATCTCAGGACGCCAAAGCCCATCAACAGCAATTCGCGACGGCAATTCTGGCGGCAATTGGAATCCGTTTCCCAGTTTTTCAGCCTATGCAAAAAACACACCCAACTATGACGCAATGCCCTCTGGTCACCTAGCTACCTACATGGCAACACTAACGGTAATTGCAACTAATTATCCCGAAAAAAAATGGATAAAGCCCCTCGGATATTCCTTAGGAAGCTTGTTAGCCTTTAATATGATTAGCGGCAAAGTACACTGGGCATCCGACTATCCAATAGCCATTTTAATGGGTTACGTAATAGGCAAAAACAGTGCCAACCGAAGAATTATAAAACAACAAACAGTAACTGAATTAAACAATAAAAAAATAAAATATAAAACCAATTATTCGTATGCAACAATTAATAATACAAGCGTAATTGGAGCCACAATAACCTTTTAATCATGAAAAAAACCACACTACTACTTGTACTCCTAGTATTTTTTATACCAAATACTTATGCTCAAAATCAAGCCGTTACTTCCGTAGGCGACATCGTGCAATTAGTACTGCCCGCAGCAGCACTTGCCTCGTGCTATATCTGGAAAGATACCAAAGAAACCGTTTGGCACAAGAAACCAGCAATACAATTCCTTGCGTCCTATACCGCAGGATTAATCTTACAACAATCACTCAAACGAATCGTGCTAAAACCACGCCCCGACGGCTCAGACAACTACTCATTCCCATCAGGTCACACAACAAGTGCCTTTTCAGGAGCCGCGTGTATTGAACGCCGCTACGGTTGGAAATACGGAATTCCAGCCTATGCCATGGCCTCATTTGTAGGGTATTCACGAATTCAAGCCAAAAAACACGACGGATGGGATGTTTTAGGAGGTGCCGCTATCGGAATTGGAACCGCCTACCTTTTTACCACGCCTAATACAAAAAAACCAATCGATTTAACTTTTAACAAAAGCGGAAAAGAATTCGTAGTAGGTCTTAATTATACCTTTTAACCATTTTCTGGGAGTTTTGGGTTGCATTTTTTTGTGATTGCTTCGTTCCTCGCAATCACAAAAAAAACACAACCCAACCGTGCTGTTCGCTATATCTTTTTTGTTAGGAAAAAAACCGAACAAAAAAGGATACCGCTGCCATCACTAACTCAAAACAAAATAGCGAGAAAAACGCATTTTTAAAAAACAAACATCATTTGAAAATAAACATAAAAAACACTATTTTTGCATAAAGATTAATACAGAAATCAAAAACAAATGAAATACGATATTATAGTTTTAGGAAGTGGGCCAGGAGGATACGTAACCGCAATTCGTGCCTCACAATTAGGCTTTAAAGTAGCCGTAATCGAAAAAGAAAGTTTAGGCGGAGTATGCTTAAATTGGGGTTGCATTCCAACCAAAGCATTACTAAAATCAGCACAAGTTTTTGACTATTTAAAACACGCCTCCGATTACGGATTAACAATAGCATCCTACGACAAAGATTTTAATGCCGTAATAAATCGATCCCGAAATGTAGCCGGCGATATGAGTAAAGGTGTTCAATTTTTAATGAAAAAAAATAAAATTGACGTTATAGACGGTTTTGGAAAACTAAAACCAGGCAAAAAACTAGATGTAACAGCAGCTAATGGAAACGTAACCGAATATATAGCCGACCATATCATTATCGCAACAGGGGCTCGATCGCGCGAATTACCAAATTTGCCTCAAGACGGTATCAAAGTTATAGGATACCGACAAGCCATGACCTTGCCAAGCCAGCCAAAGTCAATAATTATTGTAGGCTCAGGAGCAATTGGTGTTGAATTTGCACATTTTTATAATGCCATGGGAACGGCCGTAACGCTAGTAGAGTTTATGCCCAATATTGTTCCAGTTGAAGACGAAGATATTTCAAAACAAATGGAAAAATCAATGAAAAAAGCGGGTGTAACCATCATGACATCGGCATCAGTTGAAAAAATAGACACCACAGGCAATGGCGTAAAAGCAGTTGTTAAAACCGCAAAAGGAGAAGAAATTTTAGAAGCCGATATTTTACTTTCAGCAGTTGGAATCAAAACAAATATTGAAAACATAGGCCTAGAAGACGTAGGCATTGCCGTTGATAAAGATAAAATTCAAGTGGATGCCTTTTCACAAACAAACATACCTGGTTATTATGCCATTGGTGATGTAACACCAGGTCAAGCATTGGCTCACGTTGCCTCTGCAGAAGGAATTAATTGCGTTGAAAAAATTGCCGGTCTACATGTTACACCAATAGATTATGGCAACGTACCAGGTTGTACGTATGCCTCGCCCGAAATTGCCTCGGTCGGATTAACCGAAAAGCAGGCACGAGAAAAAGGATACGATTTAAAAATAGGTAAATTTCCATTTTCAGCATCTGGCAAAGCAAAAGCAGCAGGAACGCCTGACGGATTTGTAAAAGTAATATTTGATGCAAAATATGGCGAATGGTTAGGTTGTCACATGATTGGTGCAGGCGTAACCGATATGATTGCCGAAGCTATTGTAGCACGAAAATTAGAAACCACCGCACACGAAATATTAAAAACAATACATCCGCATCCAACCATGAGTGAAGCTGTAATGGAAGCCGTGGCTGCCGCTTATGGCGAAGTTATTCATTTGTAAAAAAACAATTATAAAGAAATGTCAAATCCGTTTTGTTCAATCAAAACGGATTTTTATTCGTATATATTTCTAGCTAAATGCCGTACAAGACCGCTTTTTTGTGTTAAAGTTTACTCGTTTTTCTTTTATTTACAGTCCACTTCAACGCACTTCGCTTGGAGTTATCATCTTTTTTTACAGCTTTTTTTTATTTAGAAAAGAATTCAACAAAAAGCCCGCCCTTTTATTGCAAATATCAAGGCAAGCAGGTAAACGCCAAAAATTGGCATTATAACAAAGAATATTATAACCGAAAATACAATCGTACTTCTTTTTACAGCTCACATTTGAATTGTACTTATACGTCTAAATTTTGTTTTGGTGCTTACTGAAAGACAAATAATGAATTCAAATTCTGAAAAAATAAAAGTATTAGCCTGTTACATATTTTACTAAAATGCCCCCAACTTGAATTTCAAAAATATTAAATATTCTTCCTATTTCGTATTCATAAATTAGCTATGTACCGCATGAAATAGCATTCCAATTGGATCTACAATTTTGGTTTCTTACGTGGTCGTTTTGCCTCAATACATTTTATTAAGTAGTACTATCTTCTATATTTAAAAGTTGCATTAAATTAATTGCCGTGAAGTACTAGTAATTATTTCACATTTATTACCAGAATGTTTTTAGAAATCTACTTAAAGCTAAATTGCATTCCATTTTATGTAAAAAGGATACCAAAAAAACAACTATAAAATTATAGTATATTGCGTATTTTTAATACATCCGACTGTTAATCAAGAACATTACTATCTTCCAACTTCTTATCAATAATTGTACTGTTATTTAACTGCACTACTTTTGATTTTCTACGCAAACGAATATTTAAAAACTCAACAAAAAGCGAAAAGAATATCGAAAAATACAAATAGCCTTTTGGTATACTTGTTACTTCGCCGTCATTGCCAAACCTAAAATGTGCCAAGTGTGACCCTTCTGCTAATAGCATTACGCCTATAAGAATCAAAAATGACAATCCCAAAATTTGAATAGTAGGATGTTCATTTACAAATTTTGAAACAGGACCGGCAAAAATCATCATGATTATAATCGAAATTACTACCGAGCCAATCATAATTTCAATCGCACCCGCAGGGCCAAATCCACCATCAGCTGGACTCTTCATGCTCACCATTCCCACAGCAGTTAAAATACTATCAAACGAAAAAACCAAATTTAATACCGCAATTTGAATAATTGCATTCATTAAACTTGACGTCGATTTGCCTTGGCTGCCCTCCTCTTGCCCTTCCATTTTATGATGAATTTCAGACACTGATTTGTACAATAAAAACAAGCCGCCTCCAAAAATAATTAAACTTTGACCCGTAATATGTGCTGTAAAAAAGCCCCAATCAATCGATAAAATGGTTTGTTGCAAACTCAAAACCCAACTAATTCCAAAAAGCAACAAAATTCTAAATACCATTGCTAAAATTAATCCGATTCTACGAGCTTTTGGTTGGTCTTTTTCATCAAGCTTACCTGAAACTATCGATAAAAAAACAATATTGTCAATTCCTAGAATAATCTCTAAAAATGTTAAAGTCAAAAGAGCAATCCATGCATTTGGGTTTGATAAAATTTCCATTTTTTAAGATTTTATTACTATTAAAATTATTGTTTGCCAGTACAATTGCTATTTAAAAATTATAAACACATACCTATTTAATTTTTGTTGCAAAGCCTTGTTGTTTTTTTTCTTCACCCACAAACGAATACTCAAACATATAACCTATTTTATTGGTGCTGAGTATTTTCATCGAAATCGCTTTACGCTCGTTCATCGTTTTAGGATGCAACTTTTGAAGTATAAATTCAGAATCGCTTACCCAACGCACTCGCGCAGAATCAATTTTATTTTTAAAAGTTTCTATTTGCAGCGAATCTGAGCGCTCAAAAACAGTCACTTGTTTGTTGCCATTTACCTCCTGAACAAATTCAAATTTTCCGTTTTTAAAATCCGCAACATTTCGCTCTTGTTCAAAACACGACATTAACACAAACGGTAAAACTAAAAGTATTTTTTTCATTTTTTTAGAAGCTGTTTCCCGCTATTCGTTCCAAAATTTTATTTTTTTTTAAATAAAAAAATAAAATGTTTTACACTGCTATCGGGGCTAGGGATTTTGGGTTTTTAAGAAATTATTTTAAAATCATCATCAAAAAAATTTCTTGGTTTTTTATCTTTATTAAATTTCTCATTATTATAACTTTGTGATTTATTTTTTGGAATAGATAAACTTACCCATTCACTTGTATTTAACATTTTAGCAATAAAAATTATCTGACCAATATGGTACGGATAATGAGCCAATTGCCTATTTATTGCTTCAATAACGGTGTGCCCTTCATTTCTTATATATACAATTTCATTTAAATGCTCGGTCAAAATTAAATCTAAGGTTGCAAAAAAACAATTCCAGCCCTTGTGCCAAATTATTAAAAGGTCCTCTCTATTAACAACATCGTTTTCAAATTCATTATCACGGTTTCTAGTTAATTTTTCACCATCGGTAGTTAAAAAATCAGTCCATCGCGAAAGCATATTCCCTGAAAGGTGCCTTACAATTACAGCAATCGAATTATTATTATCACCACAATTCATAAATAATTGCTCTGTCGAAAGCCGCTCTATTGCTTTTTCGCCTAGCATTTTATAATATAAAAATTGCTTTTTAGCACTGTTTACATAATTATCGTTCGTCATTAAAAAATCCTTTTACAATATTATTCAATCCCTGAAAGGCAAAATAAACGCCGCTTAAACAAAAAGCAATTCCAAAACCCAGCACCACATAATGCCAATTTGTATGCTTGTTGCTAAAGGCATTGTACATCACTGCGGGGCCTAAAAACATTTGTGGTAGCGCAATAAATAAATATTTAATTCCCTTATTTAGTAATGTTTGGTTAATTGCCATTTTATTTATTTTATAATTAAATAATTGTAACAGGTTAAAGTTATAAATACCAAAAAAATTATTTAAAATTTTTAACTGCATTTCTGACACTACCATACTTGTAAATCAATTCAGAACCCGTCTCGTAATCTACTTTTAACTCCTCGATAAGCATTTTTATGGCTCTATCAACCAACTTATCATTGCTAAGTTGCATATCTACCATTTTATTTCCCTTTACTTTGCCAAGCTGAATCATTGTTGCAGTAGAAATCATATTTAAAACCAACTTTTGGGCAGTACCAGCTTTCATTCGCGAGCTACCAGTAACAAACTCTGGTCCCACAACTACTTCAACAGGAAATTTTGCAGCTACTGCCAACGGACTTCCTTCATTACAAGTAATACATCCCGTTGCAATATCATTTTTAGTACATTCTTGTAATCCTGCAATTACATAAGGGGTCGTGCCTGAAGCAGCGATGCCAACCACTATATCTTTACTGGTAATATCGTACGCTTTTAAATCTATCCAAGCTTGTGTCGTGCTGTCTTCGGCATTTTCAACCGCTTTGCGAATTGCAGCGTCACCGCCCGCTATAATCCCAATTACAACATCTGCCGAAACACCAAACGTGGGCGGACATTCTGATGCATCTAAAATACCCAAGCGACCCGAAGTTCCTGCACCAATATAAAATAAACGTCCACCCAATTTCATTTTAGTTACAATTTGAGCAACCAAATTCTGAATTTGTGGCACCGCTTTTTCCACTGCATTAGGAACTATTTTATCTTCATTATTAATATTTATTAATAAATCAGCAAGCAACATTTGTTCTAAATGCTCATATTTTGACGCCTGTTCTGTTATTTTTACGAAATTCATGTTTTATCCAGATGTAACAATGTTGCGAAAATTTTATGTGCAAATCCACATTTATAACACCACTACAAACTTAATAAAAAAGCTAGTCTTTTATATACAAGAAGCTAATAAAATTCCTAAAATAATCATTGAAATTTTTACAATATTAAATTTATGACCCTCGCTACTTTCAAAAATGATTGTGGACGAAATATGAAACAAAACACCAATAACTACTGCGGTAATTTCGCCATAATATTGATTCAAAACCGGAAAAAACTCTGCGATTAAAGTGCCTAATGGCGTCATTATTGCAAAGGTCACCATAAAAATTAAAAGTGCCACCTTATTTAATTGTGCATTTAAAAAAAAAGTGGTTAATATAATAGCAATTGGAAAATGATGAATTGCAATTCCAATTGCTAATTGGTGGTGTTTATTCACCGGGAACCCCTCTAAAAAGGCATGAATACATAAACTAATAAACAACAACCAAGGCATATTTAACATTTTTTCATGACCGTGTACATGACCGTGTACATGACCATGCTCTGCTCCTTTTGAGAAAAACTCTAATAAAATTTGCAACAAGATGCCCAGCATAATGAACAGCCCAACTTTTATATTTTTGAGCTGATAAACATCGGGTAATAAATGAATTACCGTTAGCGAAAGCAAAAAAGAACCGCTAAAAGCAAGCACTAATTTAAGGTTATTTATAGCTTTAAGTTTAAAAATAAGAGTAAAAGTATATCCTAAAAGTACGGATAACAAAGGTAATATATAATTCATACTAAAATAATATCTAAAATTTTATTCATCACTAATTCATAAAATAAAGTAGTACTATTTAAAAATCATAATTAAGCGTTCACTATCTCTTTTATGATACTTTTTTAATTTATAATCGCCAAAAGTATCTAGCAAATAAATTCCTGCCTCAAGCATCATCTTCTGAAAATCGTTTAATGAAAATGCTTTAACTTTTTCTTGGTAATGAAAATGTTGGTCATTATCTTCAAAATCAATTTCTTTGATTATAAAATTGTCGTCAGATACATACCGTTTTATGTTAAATGTAATGTTGTCTACCGTTTTTACTTCGTTGGCAATTAAATTTTCTACTACATGTTGCACATTCATAAAATCGATAACTGCAAATCCATAATCAGAGAGGCTATTTTTTATAGAAATTAAAGTTTTTTGATTATCCGCTTCGTTTTCAAAGTAGCCAAAACTGGTAAATAAATTAAAAATCGCGTCGTATTTATCGGTCATTGGCTCGCGCATATCGTGCACTTTAAAATGCAATGTTTCTGATGTATTTTTGCTAGCTTCCGCAATACTGTTTTCAGACAAATCTACTCCTAAAACAGTAAAACCCAATTGATTTAAATATATAGAATGTCGGCCTTTTCCACAAGCCAAATCAAGCACTTTTGCCTTATCAGGAAGATTTAAATACTGCGTCAAATTATCCATAAAAATTTGAGCTTCTCGGTAGTTTCGTTCTTTATAGAGTATATGGTAATACTTGGTATCAAACCACGAAGCAAACCAATTTTCAGTTTTTTGATTTGCAGTTTTGGATAATGAATTTATAGATTCTGACATTTATAAGTAATCAAAAGAATATTAATTATGCAAATTTAGTGTATTTTTGCAAATAATAACTTTAAAATACCCTTTTGGGGTTTAGAGAATGGAAAATTTTAAAATGATTGCAAAAACCTTTTTTGGTTTTGAAGAGATATTAGCGCAAGAATTACGGCTTTTGGGAGCACAAGACGTTGAGATGGGTACCCGAATGGTAAGCTTTAAAGGAGATAAAGGTTTTATGTATAAAGCCAATTTGGCTTGTAGAACGGCATTAAAAATAGTAAAACCAATTTACTACTTTAAGGCCAAAGACGAGCAAGGTTTATATAACGGCATTCAAGGAATTGATTGGTCTAAATACTTTAATGCCAATCAAACATTTGTTATTGACACAACAATTCATTCCGAAAATTTTAAACATTCGCAATTTGTATCGCAAAAATGCAAAGATGCCGTTGTAGACCAGTTTAGGAATAAATTGGGACAAAGACCAAGTGTTGATAAAGACTTTCCTGATTTACGAATTAATATTCATATTGATAAAGATCAGGTTTCAGTAGCCTTAGACACATCAGGAACTTCTTTGCACCAGCGCGGTTATAAAACAGCAACGAACATTGCACCGATTAACGAAGTTTTAGCGGCCGGGATGCTATTATTATCAGGCTGGGATGGAAAGTCGGATTTTTTAGACCCCATGTGTGGCTCGGGTACAATTTTGGCCGAGGCCGCAATGATTGCATGTAATATTCCTGCAAACATTAACCGAAAAGAATTTGCATTTGAAAAATGGAACGATTGGGATAACGATTTATTTGACCAAATAAGCGATGCGTTATTAAAAAAAATACGAGAGTTTCACTACACAATTACAGGTTTTGATAAGGCTCCAAGTGCTGTTGAAAAGGCAAAAGCAAACATAAAAAATGCAAATTTAGAGGATTATATTACCATTACACAAGCTAATTTTTTCGATACAAAAAAAGAAAATGAAGGACCGCTGCAAATGGTATTTAATCCACCTTATGGCGAACGATTAGATATTGAAATGGAACGTTTTTATAGAGAAATTGGTGACACGTTAAAAATAAATTATCCAAATACAAACGCTTGGTTCATCACATCAAATTTAGAAGCTCTAAAATTTGTAGGACTAAAACCTTCAAGAAAAATAAAATTATTCAATGCCAGTTTAGAAGCTCGATTGGTAAAATATGAAATGTACTCGGGTAGTAAAAGAGCAAAATTTAATCCTGATTTTCAAATAAATAATGTTAAATTATAAAAGGTAACTGTAAAGTTAAAAATGCTATTTTCAACTTTAATACTGTTTTTAATTTTCGATAACGCACGTACTCATGTCAAAAAAAACCAAAGCTTTCGTTTACCAGCTTATTTCTTTTACAATTTTCTTTTTAGGATTTACCTTTATTTTTAAACAATTTTTTGATATTAAAGATTTGTATATCAAACTAATGGCGTTTGGTCTAGGTACAATTTTTGCGCCAAAATTTTTAGCTACGCAAACTAAAGAAGGCGAAAAATTATTTATGAAATGGCTTTTTATAAATGGAATGAAAGAAATTAAGTAATTGTATATTATGGCTTTTTAACCTTCAATTTTGCACTAGTTGTTGTTTTATAAAACGGAACAAAATACGAAATGGTATAGTTAAAGCCAGCACCAAAATTTCCTTCGTATGTACGATTAAAGCCCGGAATATACAGATTATCAAAATTATCAGGCTTCGAGTTTGTAATTAATCTGTTCATTCTAAAACTAAATCCTAGAAAAATATTATTTAAAATTTCGGCTTTTATACCCAAAACTACTTCAACCCATTGTGCATTTAATCCATCAAACTTTTGATTATAAAGTGTAGGCCGTGCGGCTGCAAAATACTGATTTGAATTATAAGTAGTAAAACTATTTAAATTTTGACTAAAAGTGCTTGCCCCATAGCGCATACCTACGGTAACTAAATTGCGCATTCCTGCCCAGTTTTCGTACAAATTATAATCGAATCCTGCTTTTAAAAAAGTACCTTTCGTGGTAAAATCAAGGTGATTATCTTGCACTGTTTTATTTTCATTACCCAATTCAGCAGCTAAATAATAACGTTTTGTTAGTCGATAATCGCCAACCAATTCTATGCCTTTATAATCTTTTTCGATAAACGAATTTACAAGTTTTACTGCGTCAATGCCTACTCGTATGCCATAACGTTCTGTTTTTGGGAGTAAACTATCTTTCTTTTTTTCTTGCGCACTTGTTGCAAGCATCACTAAAGTTATAACAGTACTAAAAAAATATTTTAACATGAATGTCTTTTTCATTATTAATTTCTGATTTTACAATTTGAATGCTTTGAATCCAAAAGCCATCGCCACTTGGGCTATCTGTTTTTACAATTGGATTTGTACTAGTTAAATTAAAATTGGTTTTGAAACCACAAGCTCTTGAAACGTAAAGTGATTTTGTACTATAATTAAACGTTAAAACATCTATATTATCGTCGGTTGTGGTGGTATTTGCACCATTTTGTATAAAATAAAATACTGTAGCTTCACTATTAATTTTTAAGGGAACGTAAATTTTACTAACCGCATTAAAACCAATGCCTGATGCGATATCTGGTGCGATAATTCCTAAATTCACTACATTTTTAAGTGTTGGAACGGCTGTTAAATTGTCATAAAATTCGATCACTAATCGAGGAGTAGTCGGTGTATTTGCGTCACAAATATCGTCTTTTTCGCAACCCGATAAACCAATTATTGCACACCAAAGAATTACTATTTTTTTCATGATTTTTTTTAAATTTGAATACTTTTATGACAAACAATACGTACTATGTTATCATTGTTAAAGTTACAATAAATTAAAATTATTTAACGAAGTTCTAAAAGTACAACATTTTCTACATGATGCGTTTGCGGAAACATATCTACTGGTCGCACTCGGGTTACTTTATATTTTTCATCCATCAAAGCTAAGTCTCGTGCTTGCGTGGCCGAATTACAGCTCACATAAACTACTTTTTTTGGAGCAATTTTTAAAATTTGTGCAACAACGTCTTTATGCATTCCATCTCGTGGTGGGTCGGTAATAATTACGTCTGGAAAACCGTTTTGAGCAATGAATTCATCATTAAAAACATTTTTCATATCGCCCACAAAAAAGTCGCAATTGGTGATTTTATTTCGTTTTGCATTTTCCTTTGCATCAAAAATTGCTTCGGGTATCGCCTCTACTCCTATTACTTTCTTGGCATTTTTAGCTATAAACTGTGCAATTGTTCCTGTTCCAGTATATAAGTCGTACACAACTTCGTTTCCTGTTAAACCTGCAAAATCGCGTGTAATTTTATATAATTCGTACGCTTGATTCGAGTTGGTTTGGTAAAATGATTTGGCATTGATGCTAAAATGTAAACCTTCCATTTCTTCCAAAATATAATTACGCCCTTTATATAATTTAATGTCTTGATCGTATAATGTGTCGTTTGCTTTGCTGTTTACCACATATTGTAGCGATGTTATGGTGGGAAATTTTTCGTAAACGTGGTTCAGCAGTAGTTCTCGTTTTACTTTGTCGTTTTCAAAAAATTGAACTAAAACCATAATTTCACCGGTTGAAGCAGTCCGAATCATCAGGGTTCGCAACAATCCTTCATGCTGGCGCGGATTAAAAAAATGCAAACCATTATCGATGGCAAATTTTCTAATTTCGTTTCTAATTTCGTTTGACGGATCTTGTTGAAGGTGGCATTTATGAATATCTAAAATTTTGTCCCACATTTTTGGGATATGAAAGCCCAATGCATTTTTATCGCTTTGGTAATCGGTATTTTGCATTTCGGCTTCGGTCATCCAGCGGGCATTTGAAAAACCGAACTCCATTTTATTTCGATAAAAAAACTGCTTCTCAGAACCTAAAATGGATTCAAAATCAGGTAATTCAATTTTTCCGATGCGTTTTAAGTTGTTCAAAACTTCATTATTTTTATAAAATAATTGCTGCTCGTACTTCATATTTTGCCACTTGCAACCACCACAAGACCCGAAATGTTCGCAAACGGGTTCGGTACGGTTTTCAGAAAACGTATGAAACTTAATTGCTTTTCCTTCAAAATACGATTTGCGCTTTTTGAATGTTTGCACGTCAATGACATCGCCTGGCACTACATTTGGTATAAAAATTACTTGCCCCTCTGGTGCTTTGGCTACCGAAACTCCTTTGGCTCCTGCGTCTAAAACGGTTATGTTTTCAAAAATGATTTTATCGGTTACTTTTCTTCCCATGTTGCAAAAATAAATGTTTTGAATGGATTACACGAATATTTATCTTTGAATTTCAAAATAGTTTAAATTTGCTGTTATAAAAAGGAAACTACTCATGAAAACCCATCTGGCTTTGCTTCGAGGCATAAACGTGTCGGGCACAAAAATGATAAAAATGGATGCTTTGACCAAGGCATTGGAAAGTATTGGATTTTTAAATGTGCGCACGTATATTCAGTCAGGTAATGTTTTTGTGGATGCAGATGAAACGCCTGCAAAAATAAGTTTTATGATAAAGCAAGAAATTTTTAAAACTTTTGGTCATGATGTGCCTATAATTGTTATTGAAAAACAAGATTTAGAACAATGCTTGGTTAATAATCCTTATGTGAATCAAAAAGATACTGATTTAAAAAAATTATACGTTGCCTTTGTGTCAAAAGAGTTAAATGATACTAGTATTCATGAATTAAAAATTAGTCAATTTAAACCTGATGAAGCTGTGGTTGCAGGTACTAAAATTTTTATAAAATATGCTGTTGGAGCAGGAAAAACGCGACTTGATCAAAAATATATCGAAAAAAAGCTGCATGTTACGGCAACCATTAGAAATTGGAATACGGTGCATAATTTATTGGAATTGTTTGGGTAATTATTTATAATGTGCGAGTACGTTTTGTGGTGCGCATTTTTTTATCAGAATTTATAGATGGTTGTTGTGCTTTAGCCCCGATAGCAATGAAAAGCTTTTTTGCAAAACGACTATTTTTTGTGGTTTTAAAATTGCGACCAACGGAAGCGCATTTTAAGACCAACAAAAAAATGAGTTTAAAAAAAACTTGTAATGAATAGCTGGATTAGCTCCGAAAGAAAAAAATGTGCTTTTAAATTTGTAAATTAGCAAAAATTATGTGTTGTAATGAAAACAAAATCGACCTTTAGAAGTGCTATTTCGGGATTAGAATTTGACAATAAAGACAAAATTTTTGGCAATTCGATTCGTTTGCCGCTACTAAATTTAATTAAAAAAGAGCATCCTGATTTTGATTCTAGCCAATTGCTATCAGAGTCCGAACTGCTAATTTATCGCGAAAAATATGTGAGTAATTTTTTAGAATCGGAAGCTACAGAACTAACCGATATGCATAAAGATGTACTAGATTCGCTATCGGATGACAAATCGTTTGTGACTAAATTAGAGGAAGATGAAAGCGATGATGCGCGCACTTTTGGACAAGTGGTGGCCGATAAAGTAGCTACTTTTGGAGGAAGTTGGAAATTTATAATTTTGTTTTTTATATTTATTTTATTTTGGATTGCTTGCAATGTTTTTATTTTAATTAATAAAGGTTTTGATCCGTATCCGTTTATATTATTGAACTTAATTTTATCATGTTTGGCGGCTTTACAAGCACCAGTAATTATGATGAGCCAAAACCGTCAAGAAGAAAAAGACCGGGAGCGTGCCAAGAAAGATTATATGATTAATTTAAAATCGGAGCTCGAAATTAGAATGCTAGACGAAAAGATAGATCATTTAATAATGCGCCAGCAACAAGAGTTAATAGAAATGCAAAAAGTACAACTAGAAATGATGAATGATATTTTGAAAAAAGTAAAATAAATTTGAAAAAAGCATTAAATTTGGCTATAAAATCTATACTTCTTATAAAATTGAAAAAAAATTACTAATTTTGTAAAAATAGGGATGATTTCTCTCCCAAAGCAGGAATTGATAATTTGAAATGTTAAAATAAAAATCAATGTCAGTTTTAGAAAAAAGTACCGCTGCACTTTTTGTTTCGTTAGAAGACAAGCATGGGGCTCACAATTACCATCCTTTACCAGTAGTTTTAAGTCGTGGTGAAGGTGTTTACGTTTGGGATGTAGACGGAAATAAATATTATGATTTTTTATCGGCATACTCTGCTGTAAATCAAGGTCATTGCCACCCAAAAATTGTCGAAGCAATGGTAAAACAAGCACAAACGTTAACGTTAACTTCACGTGCTTTTTATAATGACAAACTTGGTGTTTATGAAAAATTTGTAACCAATTATTTTGGTTTTGACAAGGTATTGCCAATGAATACGGGTGCCGAAGCCGTAGAAACTGCTATAAAAATATGTCGAAAATGGGCCTATGAAAAAAAAGGGATTCATGAAAATGAAGCACAAATAATAGTTTGTGATGGCAACTTTCATGGTCGAACTACAACAATTATTTCGTTTTCGAACGATACAAATGCACGAAAAAATTTTGGCCCTTATACCGCCGGCTTTATTAGTATACCATATAACGATACTGACGCATTAGCCGAAGTGTTAAAATCAAATAAAAACATTGCAGGCTTTTTAGTAGAACCTATTCAAGGTGAAGCAGGCGTTTATACACCAGCCGATGCTTATTTACTAAAAGTGCAACAATTGTGTAATGCGCACAACGTTTTATTTATTGCAGACGAAATTCAAACCGGAATTGCCCGAACAGGCTCACTAATTGCGGTGTGCGGAAATTGTACTTGCGAAAATGCGTGCGAACGCCAGCAAACGTATGCAACACCTGATATTTTAATTCTAGGAAAAGCACTTTCGGGTGGCGCATACCCCGTTTCGGCAGTTTTGGCAAATAACGAAATTATGAACGTTATTAAACCAGGTCAACATGGATCAACCTTTGGCGGAAACCCAATTGCATCGGCAGTAGCCATAGCAGCATTAGAAGTAGTTTTAGATGAAAATTTATCTCAAAATGCACGCCGATTAGGAAAAATATTTAGAACTAAAATAGGTGAATTTATAAAAACAAGTACCATAGCAACTTTAGTTCGTGGCAAAGGATTATTAAACGCCATTGTAATAAACGATACCGAAGAAAGTGATACTGCATGGAACATTTGTATGGCCCTGCGCGATAACGGATTATTGGCAAAACCAACCCACGGCAATATTATACGCTTTGCACCGCCGTTAGTAATGACCGAACAGCAACTACTTGATTGTGTTTCGATAATTATAACAACCCTACAACAATTTGAAAAGTAATAAACCCTAAAAATCTGCACCAGCAGATTTTTTTTTGCGACCAAAAATATTATAATTTGGGCGTAACCCTGCGTAAAAACTTCGGGTCGGGCTGCCGTTCCCGCTTTTTTTTAATTGGCGAAAAAAACGCCAATTAAAAAAAGAGCTCCACTACATCCCTTACGCAAGAATACCAGTACTTAAAAATAAAATAAAAAACAACACCGTTTTATTTTACAATTAAAACCCATTTTTTTATTAAAAAAAGCCAATAGTAATTCAAAAAAAATTACTTTTGAAGAAATATATGGATATGAAAAAAGTACTACTTCCAATTTTAATTTTCGGCTTTTATATCGGCTATGTCGAACAAAATAAACCAGAACCCAATCCCTACCTACTTATTATGTCAGTAGTAATTGTTATGTTTGGCATGATGAAATTAATGAGCAAAGTACCAAGCAAAAAACCAGAAGATAAAGATGGAATATTTTAAAATAAATGACAACGTTTCGGTTTTGGATGACGCCATTGACGGAGTAGTAACCGCCATAAAAAACAAAGAAATTACCATTGAAACCGCCGACGGATTTTTAATGAAATTTCTAGATACCGAATTGATAAAAATTGATAGTTCAAATGACTTGATAAACACCATAAAAAGTCAAGGGATTGTTAGAAAAAATAGTGACACAAATCCACCAAAAAAGCAAGCCACCGAAAAAATTAAAGTTTCAAAACAAGATTTTGGCGTACCTGAATTTGATTTACACATCGAAAAATTAGTAAAATCAAAAGCCGGCATGACCAATTATGACATTTTAAACCTGCAAGCCGAAACAGCAAAACGACATGTTGAGTTTGCTATTAAAAATCGAATTCCAAAAATTGTATTCATCCACGGCGTTGGCGAAGGCGTACTAAAATCTGAATTAGATTTTATGCTAGGTCGCTATGACAACATTTCATTTCAAGATGCTAACTACCAAAAATATGGTTTAGGAGCTACTGAAGTCTATTTTAAACAAAACAGCAAATAAAAATTAAATGCAAAAGTACACCTATTTTTTAGCCGCCTTTTTTTCGTACTTTCTGTGGGGCTTTTTTTCTTTAGCATTAAAACCAATTCACAACTATCCGTCGTTAGACATACTTTTTTATAGGTTATTTTTTAGCGTGGTGCTTATGAGTAGTATAAACCTTTTTTTTAGACGAGCAACTATTTATCAAAATTACAAGTTATTTAAAAATGAAAATAGACGCATTAAACAAAAATTCATTTTGCAAACTGTTTTAGGCGGAATAATATTGCTATTAAATTGGTTTACATTTATTTATGTTATGAATCATATCGGAGTAAAAGTGGCCTCGTTTGCCTATTTGGTCTGCCCAATTTTGACAACCGTTTTAGCATTTTGTATATTAAAAGAAAAGCTCAATAACTGGCAATGGACCGCCGTATTTATAAGTGTTGTATCCTGCACTTTATTGTCTTATCATGATTTTAAAAATTTAATTTATAGCTTATTAGTAGCTGCAACTTATTCGTTTTACTTAATTAATCAGCGTAAAAATTTTGGCTTTGATAAATTTTTAGTCCTAAACATTCAATTACTTATTTCAGCGTTACTACTTCTTCCTTTTTTCCCCACTTATAGCGGTACTATTCCAACTGATGGTTTGTTTTATAGCTGTATTTTAATTATCGTTATTTTATTTACAATAGCACCTTTGTTTTTAAATTTATTTGCTCTTCAAGGACTGAGCTCAGCTACAATTGGAATTTTAATTTATGTGAATCCAATTATAAATTTTGCGCTAGCCGTCTTTTATTTCCACGAAAACGTAAGCAGTTTACAACTGTTTAGTTACATTTTAATTTTATTTTCAATACTAGTTTTTAATAAAAAATTACTATTCAAATCAAAAACAGAATCCATTTAAAAATGAAAAATACGTACCTAGATAGTGCCGCCACAACACAACTTCGCCCAGAGGTAATTTCAGAGATGGTTGCTGTTTTACAAAATGATTATGGTAACCCATCGTCATCACACAGCTTTGGACGAAGTGCAAAATCGGTTTTAGAAACCTCGCGAAAATCAATTGCAAAAGAGTTAGGTTGCACTGCACAAGAAATAATTTTTACAACAAATGCAACTGAAGCCACGAACTGGATTTTAAAAAATGCGGTCGAAAACTTAAATATTACTCGTATCATTACAAGTAAAATAGAACATCATGCTACATTGTATATGATTTTAGAACTGCAAAAAACAAAAAATATTGTAGTTGATTATGTAACTGTATTGCCCAACGGACAGCTAGATATCAATAATTTAGTAGTTTTGCTTTCACAAAAAAGCCAGCCGGTTTTGGTAAGTTTAATGCATATAAATAACGAAATTGGAACCCTTTTAGATATTGAAAAGGTAGGTCGTATTTGCAAACAGCATAACGCCCTTTTTCATTGCGACACCGTTCAATCTATTGGAAAACAATTTTTTGATTTACAACGTTTGGATATTGATTTTATCGTAGCTAGTGCTCACAAATTTCATGGGCCTAAAGGCATCGGTTTTGCATATATCAAAAAAGGAATTCATATGTTACCTTTTATTTTTGGTGGTGAGCAAGAAAAAGGACTTCGCGCCGGAACCGAAGCTTTGCATCAAGTAGCAGGAATGGCAAAGGCATTGCAAATTTCAAATCAAAATTTAGAATCTGAAAAAGTATATATTTTAAATTTAAAAAAGTATTGTATTGAACAGTTATCATTTCATTTTACCAATTTTAAAATAAATGGCGAAAACACTTTTTATAATATATTAAATGTTTGTTTACCTATTTCGCCCGAAAAAACGCCTTTAATTTTGTTCGCTTTAGATATGAAAGGAATTGCAGTTTCTAGGGGCAGCGCATGCCAATCCGGAAGTTCAAAACCATCACACGTTTTGTCAGAATTTTTATCAACAGAAGATTTAAAAAAACCAAATTTAAGAATTTCATTTAGTCATTTCAATTCAATAGCCGATATTGATGTGCTAATTGATGCACTAAAAACAATATAAAAATTACCCCCAAAACACTTAAATCTTGAGGGTAATTTTTTACTATTACAACTATTTATTTTCCGAAAATTTTTCCAAAAATTCCACCTGCGCTACCTGATTTTCCAGAAATAGCAGACATTGCATCGGCAACATCTACTTTACCGTCACCGTTTTGATCTAAGCCAACCATTTCGCCGTATTTTGAAACCATTTCCATTAATCCGCCTGATTTCGTATCGCCTCCTGAAATTGCTGCAATAACATCATTCATTTGAATTTCGTTATTATTTGGGTCTTTGGCACCACCAATTAAGGCACCTAAAACTTTAGGAATTAAACTTGTCGCAACACCCGATGCAGACGCGCCATCTAAACCAAATTTTTCTCCCAAACTTCCTGAAAGTTCGTTTGTAAGCATTGAAACGACCGGATTTGACACATCAGAAGCGTTGTTTCCTTGAAACAGTCTTGCTAGCATTTCTAAGCCACCGCTTTGTGACGCCACGTTTTTTAAACTACTGAGTATCGAAGTACTTGCTTCGGTCATCACAGCATCATTATGTTCATTAGGTACGGCTACATTATCAACAATATCTTGCTGACCAAATTGTTGTACTAATTGGGTAAGTTGTTCAAACATAGTTTCTTAAATTTTTTGTTAGTTCTCAAATTTAAAAAAAATAAACCATAAAAGTACTTTTTTTATACATTTTCAGTCTTTAACAGACTAATTATTTGCGATGCCAATTCGGTTCCAATACGATCTTGCGCCTCTAAAGTTGCTGCTCCAATGTGCGGCGTTAAAGAAATTTTGGGATTCATTAAAACCTGAACAGCAGGCGTTGGTTCGTTTTCAAAAACATCCAATCCTGCAAATAAAATTTTATTAGAATCGAGGCCTTTTACTAGAGCAACCTCATCAATAATTCCGCCCCGTGAACAATTAATTATTCCCACGTTGTCCTTCATTATTGCAATTTCTTTATCCCCAATCAAATAACCATCTTGAGCAGGAACGTGAAGACTTATAAAGTCAGAATGCTTTAAAATATCTTCGGTCGATTCGGTTTCTATTTCAACATTAATAAACTGTCCATTATAAAAATCGACTTTTATCTCGGCTTTTCCAACAAATTTATCGGTTGCAATTACTTTCATTCCAAGGCCTAACGCCATTTTAGCAACTGCTTGACCAATACGACCAAATCCAATTATACCTAATGTTTTCCCTCTCAACTCGATGCCGTTTGCATAGGCTTTTTTAAGCCCTTCAAAATGGGTATCACCTTCTAGTGGCATCGTTCGGTTTGAGTCGTGTATAAAACGAACGCCCGAAAATAAAT
>JAYVGC010000050.1:0-10391 GCA_043772535.1 Flavobacterium sp.
AGTTCTGTTACAAACTCAACAGAAGGTACTTTGGTCCGTATTTATTCAACAGAATTGCAATCGCACTCGTAACTTGTGGTAAGTAAACCGAGATACAAAATACTAAATTAGATATTGTTTAAAAACGTATTTCAATTGTTTTAAAAACTAAAAGTTGTTAACATTTATTAATAACAAAAAAATAAAAAAGATTTTAAAATTTAATTTCTGGTGGTTATAATAGCGTGTTAATTTGTAGCATAAATAAAATCATTTTACATTGCAATTTAGGTTATTGTTATTTATATTGATTTATCAACAACTATAATTTATAGCTAAAAGGCTTATTTTAAATGCAATTCAAAAAAGTTTTCAACAACGGTTCAAAACAGAAAACCACTTGTTTTGTAAAGAAGTTTTTTATTAATTAATGTTAAAAAACCACTTTTTAATCTTAATAACTTTTCGATAAATTGTCATAATAAAATTAGGATTTACGATGTGGGTTTTTGATTACGCTTTTAATCAATACAACTTAAAAAAACTTCTAAAAAAGAATAGTTAGTTATTAACAAATTTGTTAATTTAATGTTAGCTGAATATCAATTAATTACAAAGTACTATTAACAATAAAATAATGTATTAAATTAAACCTTTGATTTACAGTATATTAATTTAATTAATTTTGTTAAGTTGTTGTTTATCAATAGAATATTTATAAGTACACTTCAATTTTAATTGTTTTTTTAATAGCGTCAATATCCGCTCTTAAATTGTTATTTTTGTAAAAATTTAAATTGTAACATCATGAAAATTTCAATTGGAAACGACCACGCTGGCCCTGATTATAAAAATGCAATAGTCGCATTTTTAATCTCAAAAGGACATGAAGTTACAAATTACGGAACCGATACTTTTGATAGTGTTGATTATCCCGATTTTGGTCATAAAGTTGCCTTAGATATTGAGAATGGTTTTTCAGAGCTTGGTATTGTAATTTGCGGAACCGGAAACGGTATTGCAATGACTGTAAATAAACACCAAAATGTACGTTGCGCCTTATGTTGGACCAAAGAAATTGCAGCTTTATCTCGTCAGCATAACAATGCAAATATAATGAGTATACCGGCCCGATTTACGTCTATTGCTCAAGCTGTAGAAATGGTAGCAACGTTTGTAAACACCAATTTTGACGGCGGACGCCACGCTATTCGAGTAGACAAAATTGCATTAAATAAAAAGTGCTAATTTTATATTATTTTAAAATTATGTTTGATAAAAAAAAATATACCAATTTATCGCTACTCGAATTAGTTACAAAACAAACATTTTTAATAAAATTACAAAAAGCAGCAGTTGTTGTGGCAAGTATTTTAATTGGAAACGTATTTTATACTATTTACAAACAGGGTCATACTATGCATCCCTTTTTACTATTAGGAACTTTATTTTATATAGTATACATTTCAAGTGAATTAAAAAAAGTGCAATTACAAATCAATAAAAGAAAAAATTAATCTTGGCACATCAACATTCACATACCGAAGTAAAAGGTAAAAATCTTTTATTTTCAATAGTTTTAAATATTGTAATTACGGTTGCACAAATTATTGGTGGCATTATTTCGGGTAGTTTAGCTTTATTGTCGGATGCTTTGCATAATTTTTCGGATGTTTTAGCCCTTGCTTTTAGCTGGTATGCCAATAAATTGTCTAAAAAAGAAGCATCATTAAACCATACATTTGGCTATAAGCGTGCCGAGTTAATAGCCGCTTTTATAAACGCAATTACGTTAATTGTGGTAGCACTTTTTTTAATTTATGAAGCAGCACATCGTTTATTTCATCCCGAGCCAATTCAATCTGCAGTAGTAATTTGGCTTGCTTTACTAGGCATTTTTGCAAACGGAGGGTCAGTTATATTACTTAAAAAAGAAGCTGACCATAATTTAAATATGAAATCAGCTTATTTACATTTATTAACCGATATGATGGCCTCGATTGCAGTGTTAATTGGCGGAATAGTAATGAAATATTGTGGCTGGTTTTGGGTAGATAGTTTGCTTACGCTATTAATTGGATTGTATTTAATTTACGTATCGTATGATTTAATTAAAACAGCAACCAAAATGTTGATGCTTTTTACACCCGATGATATTGATATTAAAAAAATTATTACGGAGGTTCATAAAATCAATAAAGTAGGCAAGTTGCACCACATTCATGTATGGCAACTCAACGACGACGAGTTGCATCTTGAAGCGCATTTAGATTGTTCTGAAGATATCAAATTAAGTGATTTTAACAATTTACTTCATGAAATAGAATCTGTTTTATTAGAAAAATTTCAAATCAATCACGTTAATATTCAACCCGAATTTAAAAAAGATGAAGAATCCAAAGATTTTATTGTGCAAGATTAATCTGAAACGCAAAGTGATCTAAAGGGTTCAATTCACTTTAATTGCATCAACCAAGGCAGTATAGTACAGTTTTTATAAAAATAATAATAAGAATAAATTAAAATTTGAACTAAAGTTATTCCAAAAAAAGGTGTTAAATACGCTATTTTCGGTGTTTTATGCCGATATAATTAGATGGATACGCTCGAACCAACAGCAACGCTAAAAGCAACAATTGTTAAAAGTGTTTTTTCTAAAATTCTATATTGATTTAAAATAGCGCTATTTTTATCAAAACGATTTAAAATAAAACCGAGTAGGTTACTGATAAAAAAATAAATTAAAAACAACAACGGAATTTTTTACATAAAAATCAAAGATATTATTTTTGTAAAGCCACGCAAATCTAAATAAAGCAAAACAATATCCAAAAATGACAAATATCCAATTCATAGCCCAACAAGTAGCAACAACACCCAAAAACATTCAGGCAACGCTACAATTGTTAAACGAAGATTGCACCATTCCTTTTATTTCACGATACAGAAAAGACCAAACAGGTAACCTTGATGAGGTTTTTATGGAAAATATTGCAAAACTATCAAAACAATATGACGAAATTATAAAACGAAAAGAGAGCATTTTAAAAACCATTGACGAGCAAGGACAACTGTCGTCGGAATTAAAATCAAAAATCGAAAAAAGTTTTACTTTACAAGAAATTGAGGATTTATATTTACCTTATAAAAAAAAGAAAAAAACACGTGCCGATGCAGCTCGTGAAAATGGATTAGAACCACTTGCAAAAATTATTTTTGAACAAAGCAACGCCGATGTTAATGTAATTTCGTTGCAGTATACAAACGACAAAGTTAAGAATAACGACGATGCATTGCAAGGGGCACGAGATATTATTGCCGAATGGATTAACGAAAATCTTACTGTTCGCAACGCATTACGACGCTTGTTTCAACGCAAAGCAGTTGTTTTTACCAAGGCAATAAAAAAAAATCAAGAAACAGAAGAAGCTCAAAAATTTAAAAACTATTTTGATTGGTCTGAACCCATTTCAAAAGTGCCATCGCATCGTTTACTTGCCATGTTGCGTGCTGAAACAGAAGAAATTGTAAAACTAAAAATAGAAGTTGAAATTGATGATGCGTATGAAATTATAGACGAAATTATTTTAAAAAAAGAAAACCATACCACACCCCACCTGCAATTGGCTATTGAAGACAGTTACAAGCGATTACTAAATCCGGCGCTAGCAAACGAGATTTTGCACGACGCCAAAGCCGCTGCAGACAAAGTAGCCATTAATGTATTTGCAACCAATTTAGCACAGTTATTGTTGGCGGCACCTTTGGGCGAAAAGCGAATTTTGGCAATCGATCCAGGCTTTCGCTCGGGATGCAAAATAGTATGTTTAGATGAAAAAGGCGATTTATTGTACAACGAAACTATTTATCCGCACGCACCACAAAAAGAAGATGGAATGGCAATGAAAAAAATTCGGTCAATGGTAAATGCGTATAATATTGAAGCAATTGCAATTGGAAACGGAACTGCCAGCCGAGAAACAGAATTTTTTATCAAAAAAATTGCTTTTGATAAACCCGTTCAAGTTTTTATTGTTTCCGAAGCAGGAGCATCGGTTTATTCTGCATCAAAAATTGCTCGCGACGAGTTTCCTACTTATGATGTTACTGTTCGTGGGTCTGTTTCTATCGGACGACGTTTAAGCGATCCGTTGGCAGAATTAGTAAAAATTGATCCAAAAGCAATAGGAGTAGGGCAGTACCAACATGATGTAGATCAAAATAAACTAAAAAACGAACTCGATTTGACTGTAATTCGTTGCGTGAATTCTGTTGGCATCAACATCAATACAGCCAGCAAACATTTGCTAAGTTACGTGAGTGGAATAGGAGCCAAGCTGGCCGAAAATATAGTACAGTATCGAACCGAAAACGGCGCTTTTGAAGACCGAAAACAATTAAAAAAAGTGCCACGATTGGGCGAAAAAGCATACCAACAAGGCGTAGCTTTTATTAGAATAGCGAACGGAAAAAATCCTTTAGATAATTCAGCGGTGCATCCGGAAGCATACGGAATTGTGGAAAAAATAGCCAAAGATTTGACTATTTCTGTAGCTGAATTAATGGCAAACAAAGAAGTTATAAAAACAATTCTGCCCGAAAATTATGTAACACCCGAAATTGGGTTGCTAACATTAAAAGATATTATTAAAGAACTTGAAAAACCAAGTTTAGATCCGCGAAAAACGGCTAAAATTTTTGAATTTGATCCAACTGTAACGGCGTTAAAAAACATCAAATCAGGTATGATTTTACCCGGAATTGTGAATAACATTACCGCATTTGGCTGTTTCGTTGACATCGGAATTAAAGAAAGCGGGTTAGTACATATTTCGCAACTTAAATCAGGTTTTGTAGCCGATGTAAATGAAGTCGTAAAACTGCACCAACACGTTCAGGTTAAAGTGGTTGAAGTAGATGAAGTTCGAAAACGAATTCAATTAACGATGATAATGTAACTTAAATTATGCAATACCATTACGTTGAACAGCGTGATTTTGCAGTGCCATTTGCAACCAATAGAGTTGTCAAAGTCTAGCAAAAAAGAATAGTTCAAAATAATAATTGGTCTTAAAAATAAAGCAATAAAAAAAATCCAAATTCCAGTTGTGTTGGAATTTGGATTTTTGAATCAAAACAAGAAAACTTATTCTTTTGTTTCGTCTTCTTTTTTTGGAGCCGCAGTTTCATCTTCTTTAACTGCTTTTTTGAACTCGTTAATTCCTGAGCCCAAACCTTTCATTAATTCTGGAATTTTTTTACCTCCAAAAAGAAGTAAAACCACTACGACAATTAAAATAATATGTCCTCCACTCAATAATTGTAATGATATAAATAAAGATTGCATAGTTTTTAAAATTAAATGTAAAGCAAAAGTAAAAAAAAATAAGCTATTAAATACATAAAATATGTTAAATCAATTTAAACCAATTTAACTATTAAAAAGCAAGCTTAAAAAAGAATGCTTTTGTTATATTTGTTTTTTATGTTTTGTTATAAAAAATAAAATAGCGCTCAAAAACTACCGCAATGTTAAACAGAATAAAAAAATACTTTACTAAAGAAACACTGTATACCAAAAATAGATTGGTAATATTGAACGAAGATTCGTTTGAAGAAATTTTTTCTTTACGACTTACGTTAATGAACGTTTTTGTCGTGGGCTCGTTAGGCACTATTGCGATTATTACAATCACAACATTCATTATTGCTTTTACGCCATTGCGAGAATACATTCCTGGTTATACCTCGTCAAAATTAAAAAAAGATGCTACCGAACTTGCTTTAAAATCAGATAGTTTGGCAGTAGCAATTCAAAAAAACGAAAAATATTTGGAGTCTATCAAAGCTGTTTTGAACGGAAAATTAGAATTTGCGAAAATAAACAAAGATTCTATTCTAGCAGCACCTGTTACAGCATCGGATATTGATTTATCTGCCTCGAAAGCCGAGCTAGAATTAAGAGAACAAGTAGAAACAGCCGATAAAAAAAATAAAAACAACAAATAAAACCGTAACCAAAATCAAACAAATTCATAAAAATTATAATTTAAAGTTACGTACTATCCATTGAAATTTGTGCCTAAAAAAATGAATCTAAAACAAACCGCAGCCAAAATATTTGCTACTTATATTGACAAACAAACCCAAAAATGGGCAAACAATCCTGTTAAAACTCAGCAAAAAGTCTTCAAATCATTGCTTTATAATTCAAAAAATACACTTTTTGGCAAAGACCATCATTTTGCTGCTATTAAAACGTTTTCTGATTTTGCAAATAATGTACCCGTGCGTGATTATGAAGAGCTAAAACCGTATGTTGATAAAATGGTTCAAGGGCAAACCAATATTTTGTGGCCAGGCAAACCGCTATATTTTGCGAAAACGTCGGGCACCACATCGGGTGCCAAATATATTCCGCTCACCAAGCAATCGATGCCAGAGCATATCAAAGCCGCTCGAAACGCCATTTTAAGTTATATTCATGAAACAGGCAACGCCAATTTTGTATCAAAAAAAATGATTTTTTTGCAAGGCAGTCCTGAATTAGAAACAAAAAACGGAATTCAGCTTGGACGGCTATCTGGCATTGTAGCTCATTTTGTGCCCAAATACCTTCAAAAAAACCGAATGCCGAGTTGGAAAACCAATTGCATTGACGATTGGGAAACCAAAGTGAATGCAGTAGTTGAAGAGACTTTTACTCAAGATATGGCGGTAATATCGGGTATTCCGAGCTGGGTACAAATGTATTTTGAAAAACTACAATCTAAATCGGGCCAAAAAGTAGGCGAGCTGTTCAAAAACTTTAATTTGTTTATTTATGGCGGTGTTAATTATGAACCATACCGAGCAAAATTCGAAAATTTAATAGGTCGAAAAGTCGATTCTATCGAACTATTTCCTGCTTCTGAAGGTTTTTTTGCCTATCAAAATTCGCAAAACGACAAAGGAATGCTCTTGCTTTTAAATGCAGGAATTTTTTATGAATTTATAAAGTCAGACGATTTTTTTACCAAAAAGCCACAACGGTACACCATTGGCCAAGTGGAACTAAACACCAATTACGTTTTAATTATTTCTACTAATGCAGGTCTTTGGGCCTATAACATTGGCGATACCGTTCAGTTTACAAGTTTAAAACCCTATAAAGTAATCGTTTCTGGACGAATAAAACATTATATTTCTGCTTTTGGCGAACACGTAATTGGCAAAGAAGTAGAATATGCATTGCACGAAGCAATACAAAACTCAACCGTTCGTATAAACGAATTTACCGTAGCACCACAAATAAATCCGACGCATGGCTTGCCCTTTCACGAATGGTTTATTGAATTTGAAAACGAACCCGAAAACCTCGAATATTTTGCACAGGTCATAGATGCTGCCATGCAAAAGCAAAATGCATATTATTGCGATTTAGTATCTGGCAACGTCTTAAAACCATTAAAAATAAGTAAAGTACAAAAAAACGGATTTCAAACCTACATGAAATCAATTGGCAAACTTGGCGGTCAAAATAAAGTAGCACGACTTAGCAACGATCGAAAAATAGTTGATTTACTCCTTATTAAAGACGATATAAACTAAAAAAGTAAAATGAAAATTATATTTTTACAACTCCTTTTTGTAACCTCACTATCAATTTATCCGCAAACCAAAGGCAAAATTGTAGATCAAAACAACAGTCCAATTCCCTATGCCAATATTTGGGTCGAAAACGAACCAACAGGCACCACTGCCGAAGAAAACGGCGCATTTTCGATAGCAGTAAAAGACACCAGTAAAAACCTAGTTTTTTCAGCCATTGGTTACGAAACCGCTATACTAAAAGTGGCGCAAGTTGCCTTAGTAATTTTAAAACCAACAGCATACCAAATTAACGAAGTGGTAATTGCCAAACGCTATCAAACCAAAGAAAAAGAAATAGGCAACACCAACAGCGTAATCTCGCAGGCCTTTGATAATGGGCCACGAATAGATGTAAAATATTTCCCGTATTATTCCGACTATAAAAAAACAAAATACATCAAACAAGTCGTAATCAACACCGATTCAAAAATAGAAACTGCAATTTGCAAAATACATTTTTACAGCGTTTCTAACGACAAATTTCCAGGCGAGCCACTACTTGACAAAGACTTTATCGTTACCATACAGCAGGGCTTAAAAAAAACAAGCATCGACCTTACCCAATTTAATTTGCGAATGCCAAAAAACGGACTTTTTGTAGGCTTTGAAAAGCTCATTATAGATCGTAATAAACTTGAAAAAACATCCACCGATTTCAACAACAATACCACCCGTACCCAAAAAACCTACTTTCCATTAATACTTTATAATTACGTTGATCGCGAGGTGGCCTTTACCTTTTCAGGCGGAAAGTGGAATATAGAAAAAGCAGCATCTAATAAAAAAATAAGCGTGTACGAACCTGCAATTAATTTAATATTAACCAATTAATAGTCCTTTTTTGGGCGTGTTCGCAAGGGCGAACCGGGCTATCCGTTCCCACTTTTTTTTGCCACATTAATACTGTTAAAAGGCAAAAAAAGAGTTCCACTACTATCCCTCACGCAACGCGGCGTAGCAAGCAAACCTATTTATTAACGTCAAATTTTCATTTTCAATTACAAAAATTCTATATTTGCAGGTTATATAAAGAATAAATGAAAGAATTTAAAAACATTTCGCGTTCACGAGCGCAAGAATCCTCGGCAGCTATCGAGCGATTGTACATCACCATGAGACACCTTTTTAACCGAGGCTTTTACAAACCAATGGGCGTTTCGGGCGACACCCTTCGCGAAGCCCTACTGGCCTTGCGACCAGAAATTTACGGAACTATAGCCGAAGAGAAAGTAGAATTAAATGGTCTTCTGTACGTTATTGAGCGGCTACCAGTGGGTATTGAAGAGTGCCGGTACATTAACTTAACGTCAGATGAAGGGTATTCGAAATCGCACTTTAAAGCTATTGTACCACCAAAACGACGACGCAACTGTTACCGCATTGACGAAGAACAAATGAACGTCGAAATTACACGCGGAAGATCAGATATTTACGATATTTTAACACACCTGACTTTTATTTTTATCGAATCGCATAAAATTAAAAACCGCGTTTTACTTGACGAAAATAATAACGAAGTAACCCGCGATTGGAAAAAAGTAGCACAAGCCGCATTACAAACCACCAAGTTATCGCAAATAGAAAAAGAAAAAGCTATTTCACATGCCGCCAACGTATTGGGGCGCACCTTTGCTGAGGTACTGCATATTTACGATGCCTTTGGCAATGCTGAAAAACCAGACCGATTTTTACACGTAATTTATTGGTTAGGCAAACTAGCTATCGAAGAGGTGGTAGATAATAATAAACGAACCATTACGTTTTCGCCTATTTTACGTGAGCGTTTGGGACACCACATACACGGCGAAATATGGGCAAATAATATTAAAGAAACATTGTTACAAAACAATTTAATAAACCGACCCATACATATCATAAGTGCCAATATGCACAGCGTTATGAATTCAATTTTTGCCACCAATGTATTAAAAACCAAATTTAAAGACAAACCCGATTTTTTTATTTACGAAGAGTTAAGTAAATCGGGCGCCGATGCCATTAGAGATAAAGTATCCGACTTTGCTCTTAAAAACGGAATGATTTCGTTACCCGATCATTCAGGAACCAATATAGATGTTCAGATTTTTGACACCGCAAAAATCGATTTCAAAAACTCCTCATTTCCAAGTGCAAATACAACAAATCAAGAACCTGTAATTATTGTAATGGATTACGCTTTTGGCGAACAAGCCTACGAAACCATCGATGAGCTTTTAAAACCATATAAAACCAACAATACCACAACATTAATAAATGTAGAGTCGGTATCGGTAATGGGAAAAGCAGGTATTTTGCAAGGCGGAAAAGGCGATATTATGATTCCCAATGCACATATAAACGAAGGCACAGCCGATAACTACCATTTTGAAAACGAATTGACTGCCGAAATGTTTGTTGGTAACGACATTCCGGTTTTTGCAGGACCAATGGTAACTGTTCTGGGTACATCACTTCAAAATCGCGATTTACTAAAGTTTTTTCACGAATCTACTTGGGCGGCAATTGGGTTAGAAATGGAAGGATCGTATTACCAAAAAGCCATTCAAAGTGCTTCAAAAATCAGAAAAAGCATCAATCCAAATGTAAAAGTTAGGTACGCATATTACGCCTCAGACAATCCACTCGAAACTGGCAGCACGCTAGCATCAGGCGGGTTAGGAACAACAGGTGTAAAACCAACCTATTTAATCACTATAAAAATATTAGAACAAATTTTTAATATCAAATAACCTATTTTATGAGCACAGCATCCCAAAACAACGATAATCAAGAAATTGATT
>JAYVGC010000051.1:0-4158 GCA_043772535.1 Flavobacterium sp.
TTTTTTTCGAAATTTATGTTCACAGTTTATAGGGTGTTTTAGTTTATTATTTAATATGCTGCTAGTGTTGCCACAAATCGAAATTAAACCACTAATATATAAGCTATTACTATTTATAATTAACCATTAATACTTTTCACTTATGTTAAAAATAAATTCACCGATATTCAAAATTACGTACTGTCGAGAGGTCTTTTTTATGTGGTCAGTAGCTTAGTTCGGCTTTATTTTTATAAACTACGCATTTGTCAATTTTTTGTACCTATTTTTAAATATTTTAGTGATAAATACATATTATGCTTCATCAAAGTTGACATTAGTTATTATTTTTTGATTTTCTAATTTTCATAATTTTTAGTGGATTTATCAGCCAGCGAGTGCCTTAGTTTTATTACTGCGAGCATTTTTTTATAATGATTTGCTATACATTTATAATGATTTAAAATTGGATACCAATTTTTTAGTTATAAGCAGCAAAGTTGTTTTGAACAATAATTAATATTGTTTAAAATTTATAAATGTCTTTTTACTTTTTCTTAATTTTAAAATTATTGTCTAGTGTTAAAAATGATAAGTACAAAATTGGCAAGAACCAAATTCTATTTAGGTTTAATACAACTTTTTTTAATAATTAATTAGTGCATCAGTTTTAGATCTTACTTTATTTTTTTTTCAGTTATGTTGATATACTATTTCACTGCGAACTGTCTCAAGAAAGAAAAATATTTAATCTTTTTGGTGATTTAATAAGTTAAAAGTATCATTTATAACAGAACTCATAATTTTAAAACCAATACTAATATTCGAGGAAAAAAGAACCCAACAATTTATATGCTAAGTGATTGTACTGCGCTTTATTGGAATAATAAGCATTAATTTTTATAAATTTTTTGTATAATTCGGATCAAAGTCTACCATCCACTCAATGCCATATTTATCTCTAAACATGCCAAAATAAGAACCCCACGGACTTTCAGCAATTGGTATTTCAATTTCTCCTCCTAATGAAAGACCGTTAAATAATTTATTTGCTTCTTCCTTGCTTTCAGCACTTATCGAAATTTTACTTCTGGTTTCATGTTCATTATGTTTACCCATATTTTGGGGTGTATCACTGGCCATTAAAACATTACTTTTACCAATAGGTAAAGCAATATGCATTATTTTATTGACTTCGTGCTCAAATGTAGGATTTTCAGAATTTGTAAAATCTTTGAAACGAGATACTATTGTAAATTCGCCTCCAAAGATTGATTTATAAAATGTGAATGCTTCTTCTGCATTTCCGTTAAAGTGTATATATGGATTTATTTGTGCCATTTTAGTTTTTTTAAGTTATTATAATTATGAGTTTGGATGCTTGATTTGCATTTTTTAATATCAATGAAAATTAATGCCACCCATATTCTGCTTTTGTCGCTATTAAAATCTTTACTGGTAAGATGCCACGTAAAACGGCACATTTCATTTTATTTATTTCAATTCCAACTACTATGAATAGATTTGTTATTAGATAAATTAGAATTAATATTTAAACTGCTAAACAAAAATATAAAACAAAATATAAATTCTGGCTATAAAATATAATTTTTTGATGCCTCTTTATCAATGTTTTAAGAAAGTTATACTCTGTGCACCGCAATGCAATGTATACTATTTTTTAAAAATTAAATTAATAACTACCTCGTGTAGTTTACTACTTTGTAAATGGCAAAAATGATTCTGATAATCGCAAATTATAAAACAATATTATTTTTATATGTATTTGATTTAATCAAGCTATGCTTTTGATTAGCAAATACGACTTTATTGCGCCTGATGGTAAGATGGATTAAAGTGCAAAAATCCTTTTCAGTTTTAAAAATCCTTAATAGTATTAATGCGATTCTTTGGGCAAAGTTCAAAAATAGCTTACTGTATGATGTGAAAAGTACTATAAACACTGACATAATGACACACTTTTTTTTCGTTTTGGTTGTTGTATTATGAAACAACTTAAACGATTTCTGCACTCAAACCTGACTCTAATAGTGCTGTGCATTGCGGCGTTAAGTCGTTAATTGAACCTGTTTTTACTGTGCATTTCCCTTTGTAATGTACTAATAAAGCACATTGCTCTGCTTGTTCTGGAATATGGTCGCAATATTTTATTAAACACTCAATTACATGATCAAAAGTATTTACTTCATCATTGTATAAAACAATCTCGTGGTTTGTTTCAACCAATTGTTTTTCCACTTTTTTTTCTTGATGTTCGGTAAGTGTATTCATAGCTATTTTATTTTTTATGGTATTTTAAAGAAACCCAATTATTTCGTTCAAATTTTTTAACGTAGGTCATACCTTTCTTGGTGCAACTTGTATTAATCGCTTCAATATCTTCAGAGTAAAAACCACTTAGCAATAATATCCCGTCATTTTTTAAGCAGTTTATATAAATTTGCATGTCTTCTAATAAAATATTTCGATTGATATTGGCAATAATTAAATCATACTTTTTATTTACGAGGAGCGAAGCATTACCCTCAAAAACAGTAATTTGGGTACAATTATTACGAGTAGCATTTTCAATGGAATTTAAATAACACCAATTATCAATATCGATTGCGTCAATTGGGTATGCGCCTTTCATTTCGGCTAAAATGGCTAATATAGCGGTTCCGCACCCCATATCCAACGTTTTATTATGTGTTACATCGGTTTCTAATAAATGTTGAATCATCATGTGAGTGGTTTCATGATGCCCAGTGCCAAAACTCATTTTTGGTTCAATAACAATATCAAATTCTGACTTTGTTTTTTTATGAAACGGCGCTCTTACGTAGCATTTTCCATCAACGTTAATGGCTTCAAAGTTTTTTTCCCATTCCTCATTCCAATTTACAGGTTCAATTTGTTCGATAGTGTAAGAAATAGTAAATTCAGGAGAACTTAAAATTAAAATATCTTTTAAAACATGTTCATTACAAAGCTCTTGTTGAATATAGGCTATAATGCCACTATCGGTCTCGATAAAACTTTCAAAGGGTTTTTCGCCAAGCTGAGCTATCAAAATTTCTGAACCAATTTGTTGCGTTTGTGGACAGTTGCTGTCCTTTTTGGGATTAATTGTAAAATGATATCCTAAATATATTTGTGACATAATCCTTTTTATTTTTTTAGTGCTTGCTCGTATTTTTCACCTACCTTTTTCCAATCAATAATAGTAAAAAAAGTATCGACATATTTTTTTCGTTGATTCATATATTTTAAGTAGTAGGCATGTTCCCAAATATCAAGTGCTAAAATCGGAGTTCCTGTTATTATTTGTTTTACCATCAATGGGTTATCTTGATTAGGAGTAGTGCAAATTTGAAGTGTTCCGCTTTTATTTACCAAAAGCCATGCCCAACCTGAACCAAAATGATTGTTGGCTGCCGCAGTTAATTGTATTTTTAGATTTTCGAATGAACCAAAATCTTTGTTTATTGCTCCTGCCAATGTGTCTTTTGGTAGAATCAATTTCGGACTTAAATTATCAAAATATAAACTATGATTATAATATCCTCCTGCATTATTTCGTAATTCAAAATTATCTAAGTCTAGTTTTTTACAAATATCTTCAATCGAACTATTTTCAAATTCTGTACCAATCAGCGCAATGTTTAAATTATTTGCATAATTTAAGTAATGTTTTGAATAATGATTTTCCATAGTCAAGGCGTCAATACTTGGTTCTAAAGCACTGTACTTAAAATTCAACTTTTGCAATTCAAAAGAACCTTCTATTGCTCTAACATCGCTGGGATCGCCAATTTCAATTTTTTCTTCTATTGTTGGAAGAGGCACTTCGACAACTTCGGTCAACTTTTTTTTATGACAAGAAATCATAAAAAGACAAAATAAAATAAATAATAATTTTTTCATTTTTGAATAATTTATTTGCTTGAACGCAGTACTAAGTATAGCAACTATTTTTACTTAAATTAAATCGGTTGATTGCTTCTAATTTAGGTTTTACAATTCTGAAATTTAAATTTTTCTATTTTTGGCATCACTACCGTTCTGGCGGTTAATACAGCGGTTTTTAATGAAGCAAAAAGCACTTTGACGGAGCAGTTTAATGCCAATTGTTACAAGATGAAAATCAATCTATACTCCTCAATTTCAATTTTTTAA
>JAYVGC010000052.1:0-10357 GCA_043772535.1 Flavobacterium sp.
AACGATGCTACGGCTGGTGGTGCAATTATTGCTGTATTAAACACAATCGGTAATAATTTTGACGCGCAAAATGTTGCCGGAACTAACAATTGGGTTGGACATGTATACAATTATTTGAGTGGTTCTTCTCCCGGCGGAATCGTATCTCCTACCAGTCTTTCAACAACTACGCCCTTTTCTGCTGCAGAGTATGTTGGTTATTATACCGTGCCAACGGAAATTTTTGCTGATAATTTTGGCGGTTCAAATGCTTGTTTTCCCGTGCAATCGAATGGTCAAACGCTAAGTGCGATATATGCAGATCAATTTGCGGTTCGCTATCGTATGAAATCAACAAGAGCCGCAGGTTGTTATTTGGTAACAATTGGTGGTGACGATGGTGTGCGATTGTATGTTGACGGTGTTTTAGTAGCCAGCCAATGGTACGATCAAGGGCCAACCGCGTATACTAATATTTTAGTTTATTTAAACGGAAACAGTACTTTGGTTTTAGATTTTTATGAAAACGGCGGTGGTAACGATATAAGTTTCAGTATTACACCTTTTAGTTCAAGTAGCAATACTATATCTAGTTCCTCAAGCACGGTCTGTTCAGGTAATTCTCCTTTTTTAGACGGTTCAGGCTACTTCTATAATGGTGGATTAGTAAATCCATCGGTAGGTTTTCAATGGCAATTTTCGTCTGATAACATAACATTTACAGATATTGCTGGCGCAACATCTGAAGATTATACACCAACAGCAATTTCAACTTTTGTAAATAGCACTGCGTATTACCGACGTGTAGTTAAAGCTGTTAGTAACGGTTCAGGTTGTTCGTTTACAACTAGCTCAGTCGGAGTTACTACCGTTGCCGAATCCAGTTCTGGACCTTGTTATCCTCTTGCTACTACAATATATAATTTCTGTATTGATAATAATGCAAATAGTATACTTAGTAGTACTGCCAATGCAGGATCTTATGCCAATCTTAACGTAGTAAAGGGTTTTACGTACACTTTTTCTATTGGTAATGTTTTTGCAGGATTTAATGAAAACATAACTATTTTAGATAGCGCTACAAACGCAAATGTGACCCCATCGTCAATCACTTCAGGTGCAAGTGGCGTTTCGGTAACATGGTTGTCAACTTTATCAGGCACTATTAAAATTTTACTAACCAAGGACGCTTTTTTATCTGATGGCAGTACTGGCGGACCAATAAGTATGGTTTTAAACAGCGTGGGTAATACACAAGATTCTCAAACTGCTTTTGGTACAAATCAATGGGTAGGTCATGTATATAATTGGTCAACAGGAGCGCCACCCGGAGGAAATGTTTCACCAGCTGCAATTGCTAACGGAACCCCTTTTTCAGATGCCGAGTATGTTGGATATTATAACGTGCCGACGCAAAATTTTAGCGAAGGTTTTGGTGGCAATACTAATTGTTTTCCCGTGTTATCTAACGGTGTCGTACGAACAAATATATATACGGAACGGTTTGCCGTTCGATATCGCATGAAATCAACACTTTCGGGTTGTTTTTTAGCAAGCTTTGATGGTGATGATGGTATAAGAATTTATGTAGATGGTGTTTTGATTTTTAGTGAATGGAAAGACCAAGCGCCAACAAATTACGGTAACATCTTATTAACCTTAAATGGCAACAGTGACATCGTTGTTGAATTTTATGAAAATGGGGGACAAAACATCGTTAATTTTTCACTAACCCCTTTTGCTGCCACATCAAATACAATTGCTGGCGCTTCAAGTTACGATTTTTGTACAGGTGTAGGCTCAGGGGTACTTGATGGTTCGGGTTATTCTTATACAGGCGGAACTGTAAATCCAACAATTTTTTACCAATGGCAATCGTCCACCGACGGAACCACCTTTACAGATATTAGTGGTGCTACAACAGAAGATTATACGCCACCAGTACAAAACACAACTACTACAAACATAGTTATTTATTACCGTCGAAAGGTAACTGCTGCAATTCCTTCAAGCTGTGTTTTCTTCTCGTCTGCAATTAAAATTACCACAAGCCCGCTAACCGTATTATCAAACCCAATTGTTACAGGGTCCTCATCAGTTTGTCCTACAAGTAAACAGGTATATTCGTGTGCAGCAGTTGTTAATGCATCTACTTATAATTGGGTTGTACCAGCAGGTTGGATCATAGTAAGCGGTGCAGGAACTACTAGTATTACAACAACATCTGGAACCTCGGCACAAAGTGGTACTATTACCGTAACAGCTACAAATGGTTGCGGAACAAGCGGAACAGTTTCATATCCGGTTAGCATTACACAACCTGTTATTTGGGATGGTTCATCGTTTAGTTCGTTGCCAAACGCTATCAATCAGCCTTTAATTTTTAATGGTAATTATACTTCACCAAGTAATACTACTCTTGCAGCATGCGATTGTACTGTAAACGGAACCGCAGTTGTAACCATCACAAGTGGCTCGACTATGACGTTGCAAAATGATCTTAAAGTAAATGCTGCCGCAACAATGACATTTGAAAATACGGCACCATTAGTGCAACAAAATGACGTCGTAAATATAGGTATTGTCAAAGTAAATAGAAACAGTTCAGCGTTAATGCGTTTGGATTATACACTGTGGTCGTCGCCAGTTGATGGGCAAAACTTACTATCATTTTCGCCCTTAACTACTAATACGGGCCCTTCAAATATCCGATTTTATACCTATAATGCTAACTTAAACCAATATGATAAAGTAGGTAGCGCAGGTGCTACTAAATTTAACGCTGGGACAGGCTATTTAATACGAATGCCTAATACGCATCCAACGACCCCAACGGTTTGGAATGCTGTGTTTACCGGAACGCCAAATAATGGTTTAGTGACAGTACCAATAACCTATGTTACAAATCTTAAATTATTTAATGTAGTTGGAAATCCGTACCCGTCGCCAATTAGTTTGTCGAGTTTTGTAGCTGCAAATTCAGCAAATATAAACGGAACGTTGCGTTTTTGGCGTAAAACAAATTCGAATACCTCAAATACGGGCTATTCCACTTGGAATGGAGGTATATTTACTGCCGGTCCCCAATTTAATACAAGTATTGACCCTGGAGGTGTACTGCAAACAGGCCAAGGTTTTATGGTAGAAGCGAAACCGGGAGCAACAGCATTAATTTTTAATAACTCCATGCGTTTGTTAAATACAGCAAATCAGTTTTTTAAGTCAAGCGCTCCAAGCAAAACTGATGCCAACACAACAGCATTAGATTTTGTGTGGATCAACTTGCTTGGAACAATAGATCAACGATCGCAAATGGCTTTTGGTTACAGAGCTCAAGCTACTAATGATGTTGATGCATTTGATGCAACTCGATTCAACGACAGTCAAATAGCAATTAGTTCAATTATTAATTATAAAGAATACACTATCGAAAGTCGTTCAACGCTACTTGATGGAAAGCAAGACGTAGTGCCATTACAGGTGAGAATTCCAGCTGCGGGTATTTTTACAATCGAAATGGATCATGTAACAGGCTTTTTTGCAAACGAATCATCAAAAGTTTATCTAAAAGACAAGGCAAATAGTCTTATAATAGACCTGAAACAAAGCGGCTATAGCTTTGCTGCCGAAGCGGGAAATATAAACAGCCGTTTTGAGCTCTGGATATCAAAAAATGAAACTGAGAAAATAGTCAACGAAAATAAATCTTTTGCGATATATAAGGACAAAAATGAATTTGTTTTAAACTCAGGGTTAACGGCGATGGCAAATATTAAAGTATACGACCTTGTGGGAAGATTACTTTTCGAAAAAAACAATATAAATACATCAGAAATACGATTCGTGGCAGGTAATAGTAACGAAGTTTTAATAATTAAAACAGTACTTATTACTGGTGAAGAAATAGTAAAAAAAGTAATGAATTAAATTGCACCGCATTTTATAAAAGGCGTTTAATAGTAAAAAAGAGTAAAAATCTAGAGCACTGGATTTTTACTCTTTTTTGCTTTTGTTGCGGTGATACGCCATATTTACCCTATCTTTTTAACGATCAAGTAACTTCAGCTGAGTTAAAAATTTGTTGAATTGAGCATGGTGTAGCGTTACATTCACTATATAATGTGCTGTTACTTTTAATTTAAATTTGAAGTTGAACGGTAAAAAAAACGTTGTTAGTTTTACGTAGTACACATTAAAAGTAGTAGTAGCATATTTATTTATTAAATACAGGCGGTACATTATTTTGATCTTCTTCTACGGTATTGTTTTATAATAAATCACTACCCAGATTACATGTACAGCTATGACATATATAGCAATTTTAAATGCATCATTTTGTTTTAGATCAAAAGTGCGTTTTTTTATTATCGTTATCCTTGCGGCACATGCACGTAGTAGCAATTGTGCTTTGCACAGGTTACGTCAGCAACTTTTTGGTAGCGTTGAAGAAAAGGTTATTTATAATTGACAAGAACTTTGGGTGCTAAATAATAGTCATCAGGTTTAGGTACTTTCTCATAACTACCTGTATATAAGTTATTTTAAATTTATATTCGATTTTACGTAAACACTTATTCTTCATTTTTCTACACTTATTTGCTATAACTATCATGTGCTAATCAGGCTTGTTTTTTTTGATGTTACTGCTTGAATGTTTTTATATTTGATAAGAAAGAAGTAAAAGAAGCATCCTTTTTAACAAAGGTACAGGCATTTTAAATATATAAATTAGGCTCCTTTTTTTGCTTTTAATTATTTAAATTTTCAATATGTAATATTCATTTAAAAATAGTTCGACATGAAAAAATCAATACTTTTACTCGTTTTGGTGAGCTTGTTTTCTTTATTATTTATGCAATTTGCGTTCTGTGGTGCAGTGCATTCACAATTCGTAGTTAGCACTGCAGCATATCGTACTAGCCCTTGCAAAAAAGCAGCTCCCGTTGATGGATTCAGACATAAATCAGTGGCAGTAGTGCGTACTTTTGATAATAACAGCGATAGGAATATAAACAGTGCAACCAATGAGCTGCATTATATTTGGCTTAATTTAACCGGAGCCAACGGGTTGTTTTGTCAAATGGCTTTTGGATATAGAACTGAAGCTACCAACGGGGTGGATGATTTTGATTCTACCAGAATTGATGGGCAATTTACTTTGAATTCGTTAATTGAAGCAAGCAACAATGATTATGTAATTCAAAGCCGCGCAGTACCATTTTGCCAAAATGATGTGGTCATGTTAAGTACTAAAATTCCTGTAAGTGGCATGTATATTATTGCAATAGATCACACTCTAGGAATGTTTTCGGGTGGGCAAGAAGTTATTTTAATAGACAGAGTAACAAATACCGCGCATAATCTAACTTGTTCTAGTTATACTTTTACAGCTAATGCGGGCTATTCCACCAATCGCTTCGCAGTTGAATACCAAAGTAGACTGTCTGTGGTAGAGGCAAAATATGAAAATGAATTAGCAGTATATAGAAGCAATTCAGATTTAGTTATTAATTCAGAAAGTAAAGTAATAAGCGCGGTGCGTATTTTTGATATCCAAGGCCGTATGCTACTCGAAAAATCAAATTTAAACCAAAATAAAGTAGAAATCCCAATTTCGTTTACGAACCAAGTAGTGGTAATTAGCGCTACTTTAGATGAAGGACAGGTCATATCTAAGAAATTTTTGCAATAAATAGTAGCCGTACTAACAAATTCAAATGCCACTATTTTAATAAAAACACCGCATTATACTGCAATTTTAAAGCGGTACGTTTGCTTATTGCTGCACCATACATATCGATTGGTAATAACGTATTGTTTTGCATTTTTAATTTAGAAATACAATTGTGGTGTGCCCAATTTGGCAGTAATATAAATTTATAATTACCGCACTGGTCAATAGTTTAAGTATAAAATGAATATCTATGACTGGTCGAATCAAAAAATAACGGGTCATTTTTGACTTATAATTTACAGCTACTACTCAAATTAAATAAATTAAATTACGATTCCTAAAAAACCTTTTACCAATCAACAGTAACCAAAAAAGCCATTTCAATTTAGAAATGGCTTTGCATTTTAAAAGCAATTAATTAATAATGATTCGAATTATTTGCCCCGTTTTAGTAATCATTTGAATACTAACGGACTGATTGTCGTCTTTACTAGCCAGCATTCTTGAAACAGTTTCAACATCTACTGCTTTGATGTTATCTATTGATAAAATGATGCTTCCTGTTAACTCGTCGGCATATTGTTTCAAATTTGGATTAATTACTTCCGTGATTTTTACACCATAATCAATTTTAAATTTCTTTTTTTCTGCCGCCGCAACGTTCTGTAATTCCAGTCCTTTAAATTCTGTTTTGATGATGTCGTTTTTAACTAAAGCAACGGTAACAGTTTCTGTTTTTGCATTTCTTATATAACTTACTTGCACTTTGTCATTTGGTCTTTTGGTATTAATATAGCCACTTAATTCTGAAAATGTAGTAATGATTTGATTGTCTAATTTAACAATTACATCACCTTTTTGAAGTCCTGCTTTTTCAGCCCCAGTATTTTTATTTACTTTGGTAACATAAACTCCTTCGGTTAAATTTGTACCTAGTTCTTTTGAAACGCTACCGTTTAATTCGGCAATTTCAACGCCCAAAATACCGCGTTGTACTTTTCCAAATTCCATAATATCTTCAATAATTTTTCGAGTAATATTAGACGGAACTGCAAACGAATAACCTACATATGAACCTGTTTGAGATGATATCATCGTGTTTATTCCAATTAACTCGCCGTTGTTATTGACCAGTGCACCACCCGAGTTACCTGGGTTTACGGCGGCATCGGTTTGTATAAACGATTGAATTCCGTTGGTATCTAAATTTCGAGCTTTTGCTGATACAATTCCTGCGGTTACTGTGGAGGTTAAATTGTATGGATTTCCTACTGCCAATACCCATTCTCCAACTTTTACTTGGTCAGAATCGGCAAAAGTAGCATACAGTAGTTTTGTATCGGTTTCAATTTTTAATAAGGCTATATCCATTTTAGCGTCGGTTCCAACAAGTTTGGCTTTGTATACTTTTTTGTTATTCAAGGTAACTTCCAACTCGGTTGCATCGTTTATAACATGGTTATTTGTTACAATATAGCCATCTTCAGATATAATAACACCCGATCCGGTACCAATTTGTTCTTGTTGTTGACCGCCGCGTGCACCATAAAAAAACTCCATAATTGGATTTGATACATTGCGATACGACACGTTTTTTACATGTACAACGGTATGAATTGCCTTGTCGGCGGCAGCAACAAAATCGATATTACCTGCATTAAACCCAACGGTACGACCGTATGAAGGTGCTGCTGTAGTTACAATTGAAGTGCCATTATTTTTATATTCGATAAACAATTTATAGCCACCCAAAGTTGTGGCACCACTTAACAATGCTACTAAAAATAAACCAGAAAATCGTTTCATAATTTTAATAATTAAATTAATTTATCGTAAAATTAAAATAATTTGTTATTCTGTTTAAGTGTTTAACGATGGTTTAACATTGTTTAACTTTGTTTTAGTAAAAACGAATCCTAAATGTTAAAATTTAATAAATGTATTCGCACACACGCACTAATTATGAGGGATATTCATTTAATTATTTAAAATAGTTCATTTATTAAATTATTTTTTGATCTAATATGGGTTTACTTATTAGCAGCAATCCAATAAAAGTAAGTGCTCCGTTTAGTACTATCAATTCGTTGTCAATAACATAATCACCAAAAAGAATTTTAGAATTCGTGGTGATTAAAAAACAAATAATTGGTGCAACGCAACATACTAACGGCACCCAGTGGTCTTGTACTGTTTTTGATTGTACAAATAACCCGAAAGTATACAGTCCTAAAAGTGGCCCATACGTATACGAGGCTACTTTAAAAATAAGCGTTACTACTGAACTGTCATTGATGGTATTAAAAATAAGAACCACTAAAAAAAGTAAAAACGAAAAGGCTAAATGCACAAAATGACGTGTTTTAACTTGTTTTTTTTCGTTTTGATGCTGCTCTGATAACGATAATTGATTTGTTGTGGACGCACTTGCTTTATCCATCATTAAAAAATCGATACAAAACGAGGTCGTTAACGCTGTTAGTGCCGAGTCGGTGGTGGCAAATGTTGCGGCTGTTAAGCCTAATAGAAATATAATTCCTGGCACCATACTTAAATGATTTAAAGCAATTTCAGGAAACAATAAATCGGTTCGTGGCTTGTGGGTAATTGCATCTAGCGGAATCGAAATATTATTTTTTGCTGCATATAGATACAGTAGGGCACCCACGCTTAAAAAAAACAAATTTAGCAAAACAAAGATTACTGTAAAAGTGTACATGTTTTTTTGCGCTTCTGCACAATTTTTGCAACTTAAATTTTTTTGCATTAAATCTTGATCCAGTCCAACCATAGCGATAGTTACAAAAATGCCACCTAAAATTTGTTTTGCTACAAAGTTGCTTTTTAAATAATCTTCATAAAAAAATATTTTCGAGTAATTGCTATTTTTGATGGTTTCAAAAGCTTCAAAAGCATTTAAATGTAGACTATCACAAATAAAATAGAGCGTCAAAAAAACCGACGTTATCAAAAAAAAAGTCTGTAAGGTATCGGTAATGATGATCGTTTTTAAGCCGCCACGGTAGGTATAGGCAAAAATTAATCCTAACGAAATAAGCACGGTAAGGGCAAATGGAACTCTAAAAAAATCAAAAACATAGCGTTGTAATACTAAAACAACCAGGTATAATCTAAATCCAGAGCCAATAGTGCGACTTAATAAAAAAATGCTGGCTGCGGTTTTGTAACTTATCGTTCCCAATCGTTGCTCAATATAACCGTAAATCGAAGTTAAATTCATCCGATAATATAATGGAAGTAAAACTTTGGCGATAATAATAAAGCCAATCGCATTTCCGATAACAAATTGAAAATATTTAAACTGATTTTCAGGATTTCCAACGTCGCCGGGTACCGATATAAAAGTGACACCAGACAAGGCCGTACCAATCATACCAAAGGCTACTAAATACCATTTTGAGTTTTTATTTGCTTTAAAAAACGCATTATTATCGTTGTTTTTTTTGCTTATTACGTTCGATATTACCAGTAATAATCCGAAATAAATAACAATTAAAAGTAAAATAGATGTTGGAGTCATTGCACTATAAATTTTTGTGAAAATACTGTTTTTTTTAATTATCTCTGATACAATGGTGAATTTGTTTTTCTTAAAAATTTATTTTTTTTGCATTATAGTATAGTACCTTGCACTCTATTTTTTGTTGGTGTACTATTGTGGTTTTTTTTAACTTTTTAATTAGGATTACGAAAGTCGTACTTCATTTTTTGTTACTTTTACAAAATGGAATTTTCATCTAAATTATTAGAAAAAGCAGTGAACGAAATGGCGCAATTGCCTGGAATAGGCAAACGTACGGCGCTTCGGTTGATGCTTCATTTATTAAAACAACCAGTAGAGCAGACACAATTTTTGTCTCAGGCATTGACAAATTTTCGCGAAGAAATTAAATTTTGTTCGGTTTGCAACACTATTTCTGATGCCGATGTTTGCGAAATTTGTGCCAATTCAAGTCGCAATCATAAAATTATTTGCGTTGTAGAAGACGTGCGCGATGTTATGGCGATTGAAAATACCAATCAGTACAAAGGAATTTACCATGTTTTGGGAGGCAAAATATCACCAATTGAAGGCATAGGGCCAAGCCAGCTTGCTATTGGTTCGCTTGTCGAAAAAATAAAGTCAGGAGGTATTGATGAAGTTATTTTCGCATTGAGTTCTACGATGGAAGGCGATACAACTAATTTTTATTTGTACAAACAAATTAGTCCTTTTGGGATTAAAATTGCTTCGATCGCTCGCGGAATTTCAGTTGGCGATGAGCTTGAATACGCCGACGAGGTAACCTTAGGACGCAGTATTGTAAACCGAATTCCGTTCGAAAACGCCATGCAGCAATTTTAATAAAATAAAAAGAGATCCTTTTTTTGATTTAAAGTATGAAAAACTATCTTTGTTTGGGCTTTCTATTGTTGACGAAACAAATCAAAGGTTTGCAGTTATTGCCAATAATGTGCGTTCAATTGCAAACCGATGCAGCCCAAAAAACTATTTAAAAATGGCAAAATAGTATTTAATTAAAAAAAATAAAAACGTTGACTCAAACTATTTTAATTACTGGTGGCGCTGGGTTTATAGGATCTAATCTGTGCGAACATTTTTTAGCCCAAAACTACAATGTAGTTTGCTTGGATAATTTTGCAACGGGACACCACAAAAATATTGCTCCGTTTTTAAGTCAT
>JAYVGC010000053.1:0-4135 GCA_043772535.1 Flavobacterium sp.
ACGGTTCACCATATTGTTATCTTGGCGGTAGCCAAAATTTAAGTTTCTGTAAAAGTTAAATTATGGTAATGTTATTTACGTCCTAATGTGAAGGAAAACGCTCCAAAAACCAAATTGAAACTACTTCAAAAAAAGAGGACTCTTAATTCTCGTGCTATTCTCGCTTTCCTTTTTACGAAAACTCCATAAGTGTTGCCTGACGTGTAATCGGTTCCGTTCAACGCGGGTTTCATTGCTCGGCTTACAGCCGCAACGAAACCCTAGCTGTTAACTGTTGTGTTTCCTTTTTACTAATAGGTTTGTATCAAAACGTCAGTCGGAATATTTAATCCATTATGTAATTGACGAATCATTTCTAATGATAATTTCCTTTTTCGGTTCAAAATTTCACTCGCTCGACTTTTAAAACCAATAATTTTAGCCAAATCATTTTGATTATATCCCATTTGTTCCATTCGAAATTTTATTGCCTCGATGGGATCAGGCAAACCAATCGGAAAATGTTCGTTTTCATATTGGTCAATTAGCATTCCCAAAAGTTCCAATTCGTCGCCTTGTTCAGTTCCTCTTTTTGAGTCAAAAATTATTTCAAGTCTTTCCAATGCTTGATTATAATCGCTTTCTGTTTTTATAAGATTTATATTCATAATCTAAATTGTATTTGCGTTAATTTTATCATATTCTGCGTGAGTTCCAATAAATCGAATCCAAACCATTTGATATTCATAACTTATTTTCACTATCAATCTGTAATTATTTCCTTTTAGGTTAAAAACTACTCGATTATCATTCAGAATACTTGCACTTGGATATTCATCTTTTATTTGGTTCGGATTTTCCCATTCGGCTTTTTCTGCTTCACGAAACCACGCTTTTAATTGTTGTTCACAATCTTCGTGCTTTTCCCAAAATTCTCTCAATATTTTTTTCGCAACTACTCCCAAATCTTTTTATACAAATATATATCTTATTTACCAATTTGGTAACAATTCGTAATTTATTTTTCAGATTTCTATTTTTTTGAATTTTTTTGAAAACATAAAAGTTAACATTTTGTGGCTTAGCGTAGGTTGGGGATTTGGTAAGCCAAATGCATTGAATTAAAGACCGTACTTCCAAGTACAAAACTAACCTATGAGTTTGCCTAAAACCCCACCCGAGCCTGCAAGAGCGAATAGACGAAGTAATTGCGCCATGCATCTATATAAAAGCGGTAAATTTGATCTTCAAAAAAATCGTTACTTACTAACTGCATTAGTTTATAAGCTGTCTGCCAAATTTTTATAATATGAAAACTCAAATTACTTCTTGCTCAAAGGTATTCAATGGATTGGATATTTTTCACTTTTTTTATTCTTTTTTTAAGGACATCAGCAATGTAAAGCATTTCACAAAAAAACGGGAACTGTTTCGATACAACCCGCTTTATTTTTTCACAAAACCTATTCTATTCCCTTAAGAGCTCAAGCTTTTGCAAGAAAAACTAAAGGTGAAAATTTTAGAAAAAAACACAAAAAAACTTTTTACACTAAAATGTTTGTGTTGCAAAACAGGCAATTTGCACCGAATAGCAGTTTTTGACCAACGCGGTTCACCATCTTGTTATCTTGGCGGTTGCCAAAATTTAAGTTCCTGTAAAAGTTAAATTATGGGTTGGGAAATTTGTTTCTAAAAGTGACATAAAACACACTAAAACTGTCTTGTAATTATTTAAAAAAAGAGAACTCTAAATCCTCATGCTATTCTCTCTCTCCTCTTTACGAAAACTCCATAAGTGTTGCCTGAAATGTAATCGGTTCCGTTCAACGCGGGTTTCATTGCTCGGCTTACAGCCGCAACGAAACCCTAGCTGTTGGCGGTAGTTTTTTTCTACAGTTTTTCTGTTAATTCTCTGATTATTTGTTCTTTCAATTTCTTTTTAATTTCTGGTGCTTCTTATTGCAAATATTCCAAACCGTAAAATAAGTTGCCTTGTTTTCTGTTTTGTCTCGGTTCAATACTTTCGATTAATATTGCCTCCAAAATATCTCCTAAACTTTTAATTGATAAATCTTTGAATTTAATTTCTGTATTTAGTTTTCCGTTCTCTTTAACTGGATAAAAACCAAACCAAGAAAATCGATCCCAACGACTTGCAAGTCGGTCAGTTGTATGATTTTTCAATCTTTGTCCCAAAGTTTGTTCTATTGCTTGTCCAACATATATAGTTTCTCTTCCATCGTGTAAAAGATAAACTCCAATTTGGTCTTTAAAGTTTATTTCAGTCGCTCCAATTAATTGTATTCCGAGCAAATCCGGTGTTGTTCTCCAATGTACTAATTCTTTGTTCCAGTAAATTCCGAAAGCGTTTATGATTTTGTAGTTTTCTATTTCTACAATTTCGTCGTCAACTATTATTGCTTCCGTAACTTCTGGAATTATTTCGGCAGATTCATTTAGGAATTTACGCAAAATGTAAAAACCCTTGTCAACTTTTGCAAATATTGAATTTTCTTTGTTTGTGTTAATGTCGGTTGTCAAATTTGCACTTACAGTATCTTGTGGTGTTGCTCCAAGTGATTTTCGGTAACCTCGTTCCGCAATAAATTCAGCAATTTCTGTATAATGAAGTTGTCGTTTTTCTTCATTTAGTACTTTTTCAATTGCAACTTTCCATTTTAAATCACTCATTTATAACTTTTATTCTATTGTTATTTTATTCAGTTTTTTGTCGCTCGAAAATAGCAGGTAACTCATAAATATACGCAACTCTAAAAGTCGCTTTTTTTAAAAATATTGATTATCAATATTTTATAATCGACAATACAAAAAACGCAATGTGTACTATTCTTTTTGTCAATTTCTAAAATTAAATATAACACTTTTTTCTTATCAATCATCTAATGGTATTTTTATATTCCAAATGCTTTTTTAGCTTGCATCAATGTACAACAAGTTAGTTTTGATTCCTTTGTGATGTTGGACTTTTAGATGTAAGATGATACCTATGTCTCGTTAAATTGCATTTATTTTTCTTACACAAAAAGTGGTATTATTCAAAAAAAGAGGACTCTAAATCCTCGTGCTACTCTCTCTTTCCTCTTTACGAAAACTCCATAAGTGTTGCCCGAAGTGTAATCGGTTCCGTTAAACGCGGGTTTCATTGCTCGGCTTACAGCCGCAACGAAACCCTAGCTGTTGGCGGATAGTGCCTTTATTTGGTTAAGATTTTCGATTTAGTTTTTCTAATCGGTTTTCTTATTTCGGCTAATTTCAAACTTGCTTTTTTCTGTTTAAAATAATCGCTTAATGCTTTTTCTTCTTCAATTGTTAATGAAGTTTGTTCTCCAATAAAATCTACGTCAAATTCTAATTCTTTAGTTTTCATAATATTAGTCTTTAAAATATTTGTTTATTAATTTCAGTGCTGATTGAGTTTCTATAATCACTACTCTTCCTCCGAAATGAAATGCTCCAAGCGTTTTCTCATAATGTTCAATTAATAATGTTTTAGAAACAAAAGATACATTTCCCTCGTGACCTCGTTGGAATGAAAGTTTACAAGCAAAAGCAACTAAATTTCCAGGAACACCAGCGTAAACTTTTGTTTTTCCTTTGTTGAATAGTGCGCTTTCAACTAAATGCATATAAACGTGATCTTCTTTCACTTCAACACAAATTAATCCTTGAATAATTTGAGAATTATTTACAATTGTTAGTTTAAAAACATCTCTTTCAGGTTGTTTGTATTAGTGTTTCCAATCAAAAAGCCAATTATTCTTTTTGGTTATGTTTTTTAAATCGGAACTTTTTAATAAAGAAATGTCAGTTGCAAAACTATTTCCAGTTACCACATTTTCTATGGAATTAGTTAATTTGTCAATTATAAAATCTAAACCTATTTCTTCACGTTATTTCATATTGCGAATTTACAAAATATTTTTGAATGAAAGAATAATTTTCAATTTTACGATTTTTTCGCTGAATATGTCTGCCAAAGTCTCGTGACTTGGCGTCAGTTGGGGATTTGGTTAGCCAAAAGTATCAATTTAAAAACTAACTTCCAAGTACAAAACCAACCTATGAGTTTGCCTAAAACCCCACCCGAGCCTGCAAGAGCGAACAGACGAAGTAATTGTGCCAAGCATCTATGTAA
>JAYVGC010000054.1:0-4073 GCA_043772535.1 Flavobacterium sp.
GATACAACAACAGCAAGTTGGTTAGGATTTAATTACCTTGCATTTATAATAATCGCACTAAAAAAATTTAACAAAATAAAAGTTTAAACCACTTCAGTATAAAATTCTTAAATTGTATAATTTACACAAAAAAAAAGTAGGGTATAAAATTTAAGTTTAAACCCCACTTCTATTAATCTTTATATCTTTTTCTTAATTATAAATCAAAGGTTTTGATGATATTGGAACTTTTACAATATGGAAAGGTTGAGTAACAACAGTTGCATCTCCACTTTGTAGTCTTTGTATTGTAATTGAAATATTATCAACATTTTCTATAATACTTGTTATATCTACACTATTTCCTCCAGTTGGCTTAACATTGTCAAAAATGGCGATAATTTCAAAATTATTAAAATCAATAACCGTTTCGGATAAAATAAATGAAGGATTGCCAGAATTCCCTAAAACATTTATAAAATTGTTCCAATCAGATTGGTTAGTGATATTAATATTTTGCTGAACGTTAATATTATTGTAAGGAACAAATAACTCACCTTTACCAATTAAAGATGGTGTAATGGTTTGTGGAACAAAACCTACATTGTTATTATCATCATTGTTATTACAACTTAATGATAAAAACAAAACTAATGACATAAATAAATTTTTCATGATTTTAAATTTTTAAATTAATATTAAAAGCTGTTGGCGTAGCCAACAGCTCTATTTTTTTATTGTTTTATTAAAGTTTTTGCATCTACAATTTGACCATTACAAACCAAAGCAACGGTATAAAAACCATTTGGATAATTTGAAATATTGATATTTGTTTCGGAATTGTTTGTATCAATAATGTAATTGTTTGATGTGCCAGTTGTACCGTAACCGCCTATAATCATTAGGTAAGCCGAACCAACTTCATTTAGTTTGTAACTAATTGTTACATTATTTGTCGCTGGATTAGGTGCAATAGTGTTTAATGTACTTGGTTTTAAATTAACTTCAACTTCTGAATAATCTTTAAAACCATCAGCATTTGCAATAACTTCAAGTTTGTATTTTGTTGCAACTTGCGTTGCAATGGTTAAATCTTTTCCGGTAAAAACTAAATTACCATTTGAGTCATACCAATTATATATTGCTGGTTCGCTTATTTGATTTGCACTAATTGTAATCGGTTCGTTTTTATCCACTTCTTTATCTCCTCCTGCATCAGCAACAAAAATATTTCTAGCATCTTTCTTGATAATATATGTTTCTCCTCCTATAATTTGCCCTGTAACTGCATCTCTCTGGACAACATGATAAGCAAATCGAGTTTTTTCGGTTAATTCTTGGGTTAGAAAATTGAAGTTGATATTTAGCATTCCAATTTCATTGGGATTGAATGCTATATTATCAACAATTACATTATTTCCTTTTACAATTTTACTTTTTTCGTCTATTGTTGGGTCAAGTTGTTGAGCTAATTTTCCCCCACGTTCCCATGCATTAAATAGCGTTTCATCCATTTTTATTGTAACTTCTGCTTCGTCATAAATAGGTTTTCCAGTTTCTAAATCTTCTTTTACAAGTTCTAAAAAGAATGTTCGAGGTTCGTCAAATGGGTTTCCTACTGCAACAACACCATTTGTTCTATTTGCCAATAAATCTACTATAGTAACATTTTTCCACGCAATATTATTATTGTTTTGAACATTTGCATACAATCCATTTGTTTCATTAGATGGGTCATTAACTGCTTCTATTCTTGCTAACAAGCAAAAATGCCATTGGTCTGAACCTGCAAAAGAATAATCTGCTGGATTTGGCACCATAAAAGGTATTTGCAAAATTGTTTCTTGACCTGCTTGTAAAACAGGAATTGTAACTGTACCTACTTGGTCACCAAGTTTTATGTTTGGAAGTGGTGATGGAAGCGGAGATGGAAAATAATTTTGACCATTCCAAGAAGCTGGCCATTCTAATGACGTTCCAGCTTTAGCCCAATAAAATTTTAACTGTTCGTTACCTGTTGAGGCAACACAGCTTTTATTAGTAACTCGAACATAAGCATAGTTTGGAACTGTTGGACTGTATTCTGGGTTTTGGTGCGAATCGATATTATCAGGTTGGTTTCTTATCCAAATATCGGTACTTGCCCACATATAAGGTGTAATATTATTTGGTTCATTTCCTATATCGTCAGTTCCATCTTTTACCATTAAATCTAATGACGCTGAACCCATTGACTGAGCCATTTGTACTGCGGCATAAGCATTTACCAAACCATATCCCATTTCATTATTCCAAGTTCCGTTTGGTCGTCCTGCGGTTGGCACATAAGAATATCCTCCAACTTTTTGTGATGTCTGTTCTATTATGTCCCTTACTTGTTGACCTGTTAAGCAAGGATTTGTGGAGAGTATTAATGCACATACACCTGCAACAGCAGGACATGCAGAAGAAGTACCATTAAAATTCGGTGTGTAATCATTATTTGTATAACCAGCAGTACCGCTTCTATCGGTTGTATTTATTAATACTCCAGGAGCAACGATGTCAAGTTTTGCACCGAAATTACTGCCCCACCAAGTTTCACCGTCGCAAGAAGCTGGATTTTTACGTTGTCCACAATTTGACATCGCTCCAACACAAATGATGTTATCATTAGTATTTGCTGGATAACTTACAGCTCCATTGTTGTTTCCTGATGCAAAAACAATTAATGTTCCTTTACCATTTCTCCCATTTATCAATGCATTATCAATAGCGTTGGTAATTTCATCATAAGCAACAGCTGAACCCCAAGAATTACTGATTATATCAGCTCCATTGGCTACAGCCCAATTTATACCTGCTCCTCTTTTAATTCTACTATTTGGTGTACTTGCAAGAGAATTGCTAACATCCATTAATTTTGATAATGGACTAACACCAGCTACCCCAATGCTATTATCTTTTGTTGCTCCGATAATTCCAGCACAAGCAGTTCCATGATTTCCTAAAATTTGACTTGGTGACGTTAAGCTTTCACTGTCATAACTTAATGGACTTAAGTTAGAAATCAAATCAGTATGAAATTTATCAATCCCTTGATCTAAAACTGCAAGTTTTATTCCATTACCTTGTGAAATTGTCCACGCATTATTTACTTTAATATCAATTCCTACAGTTCCACCATATTGTCCTGTATTATTAAAACCCCATTGATTTATATATAGTGGGTCATTTGACAATACATCGTTTGCAAGAAAATCAGGAACTGCGTATTTAAAATTACCTGTTTCAAAAAAATAATTTGCAATATCTAATGTTGTACCAATTGTGTTTTTTGTACAAATTAAAGTATAACATAAAGGTAAAAAAGGTATTTCGCCTAACACTTGAACATTTTTTTGAGAAGCAATAGTTTGTAGTATTGTTAAATCTCCAGCATTTTTTAAGGTTACATAAAAATAACTTGACATACCAACTTTAACATTTTGTGCAGTTCTGAAGTTTGGTTGTGCTTTAATTATTTTAGGATTATTATTTAGGGTACTGATTTTTTGAAAATATTCTATATCAGTTGGCGTAGATTGGAATTCAACACCAGCATATTTTTTAGCTTGACCAGTTATATTCTCTGTTTCAATATTAAAATCTTTTAAATTTAAATTTGATACAGAAGACTTTTGAAAGTCATCCAAGGTACTTATTGTGATATTGGCTTTATCTAAAGTTAAGTAATTTTTTTGTCCTTTATAATAGTAATAATAATTACTTTGGGCGTTTATAGCTAATATGCTAAATAAAAAAATGAGTGTAGAAATGTATATTTTATTTTTCATGATTTAAATTTTTTATAATTGTAAAATTAGTTAATTATTTTGTAATACATTAAAAAACAAATAAAAATGATGGTGGATGAATAGATTTTCTATTAATTTTAATTATGCTTTTTTCAAAAATTAAACTTTTCATATCTTTCAATTTTAGTTCTATTCAACGTTATTATTGCGTTTTGTGTAGCTCGAGGCGGTTTCAAGTTTCTATTGCAATTTTTTGCGTTTAATTTATACTTTGTTTTTTAATTCAGAAAGCCAAATTCTCGTTGCTTTTAGGCTTTC
>JAYVGC010000055.1:0-29539 GCA_043772535.1 Flavobacterium sp.
CTGTATGATGAAAGCAACGAATAATTAGGCGATATACACTAAAAATCCTTAAAAACAGGATTTTTAAGGATTTTGAAGCGCATTTTATAAATTTTTGCAGAGGAGATGGGATTCGAACCCACGATATGTTGCCATATACACGCTTTCCAAGCGTGCGCCTTCAGCCACTCGGCCACCCCTCTTTTTAATAGAATGCAAATTAAGGTCTTTTTTATTTTAAAAGCAACCGTTTATGCCATTTCTCCGCGTAATGACGTTTCAAAAATAGTTTTAAAAACTTTTGGTGCTACTTTTTGACCCAATAAATACATGAGTTTTGTAACAGCGCTTTCGGTGGTGATGTCTTTGCCCGAAATTACCCCAATTTCTTTGAGTTTAGTACTCGTTTCATAATGACCCATACTAACGCTGCCACCAGTACATTGCGTGACGTTTATAATATGTACTCCGTTTTTAATTGCATTATCAATAATTTCTAAAAACCAATTTTCATTCGGGGCATTGCCTGAGCCGTAGGTTTCTAAAACTATTCCTTTTAAATTTGGTATCGATATAACTGCCAATAATATAGTACTGCTTATCCCCGGAAATATTTTTATAATCACTACGTTGGTATCTAACGTTTTATGAACAATTATATTTTTATTGTTTTTGTTTGTAAATAGAGCCTGTAAATTAATATTCAAATGCACGCCCGATTCCACAAGCGCATCAAAGTTGGGTGAGGCAAAAGCTTTAAAATGTTCGGCATTTATTTTTGTAGTACGATTACCGCGATATAATTTATATTCAAAATACAACCCTACTTCACGAATAACAGGTTGTCCATTATTTCGTAATGATGCTATTTGAATGGCGGTAATTAAATTTTCCTTTGCATCGGTGCGCAAATCGCCAATAGGTAATTGCGAACCTGTAAAAACTACTGGTTTATTTAAATTTTCTAACATAAAGCTTAGCGCAGATGCAGAATACGACATAGTGTCTGACCCGTGAAGCACAACAAAACCATCAAAATGAGCATAATTATCTTCGATTATTGTGGCTATTGTTACCCATTTTTCGACGTTCATATTTGATGAGTCGATGGGTTTGTCAAATGAGATGGTTTTGATGTCACACTCTAATTGCTTGAGTTCTGGAATTTTTTGTAATAGCTTTTTAAAATCAAATGCCTTCAATGCACCTGATTGAAAATCTTTCATCATTCCGATGGTTCCTCCAGTATATACTAATAATATGGTTGGTTTGGGAGTTGTCATTAATTTTTTTAAATACTGCTTGCGTTTAAAAGTGTTGCTGCAGACGTATATTTTAATTTATTTACCACAGGGTTGGCATACATTGCTAAAAAACTTTTTGACATTAATCCTTTCGAACATTTAATTCGCATTTCCATTCTGCGTTCAAAAACCGATTTTTCATTTTGGGTATATAAATTCGAAAAAAAAGTTGTTTTGTTTAAAATATCATATGCAATAAAGTTGGTAGGCCATAATTTATATGATTGTAAAATCGAATCATCTATTAGTTGGGCTATTGCCTGAATTTGTTTATTACTACTATCAAACTCGGCTTGCACGTAATCAAGTTGTTGGTCTATAACATCACCAATATGAATGTGTATTCCTTTTTTTTGACCTATTACCCCGCTAATCATGGTTTTAAAATCTTCATTTTTTTGTTTGGTATATATTTCATTATTGGCTTCTGCCATAAGTTGTGGCATTTTTAACGCATCGGTCGGATCATAATGATAAGATATTGATACAGGAACAATTTTTATTTTTCTAAAATATTCAATTATCGATTCGTCGTTTTTTGCCATAGCAAGCATTTTTAAAACGCCTGGGTTTGTCGCGTCATTGCCGTCTTTGGTTCGTCCTTCACGTTGGGCTATCCAAACAGATCGTGTTTCTCTGTACAACAATTGACCAATATATTCGGATAAGAGTTTAGAACTACCAAGCATGTCTCGGGGTGACAAACCGCGGCGTACTAAAAAATTTCTGTTTAATTTTGACAGGGTTAGTAAAAATTCTTTATTTACCAAATTATCGCCAATAGCAGATGCAGTCATTACCAAACCGTGCTCAAATAAACTTGCACTTAACAATGAGGTATCTAATATAATATCCCGATGATTTGAAATAAATAAGTACGACGTGTTTTTATCTAGTTTTTCAAATCCAGAGGTGGTTAATCCGTCTGATGTTTTGTTTATAACTTGTTTAACGCCATGATAAATAAAATTACATTGAAAATCGCGACTTGAGTAAGTTCTAAGCAATTGTTCTTTCCATACGGAATCATCCACATCAGGAAAACAAAAATTCATCAAAGCCTTCATCATCGGATGATTGTAGGATGATTTTATTCCTTCATTTATTTCGGTATCATAAAAAGGACGAATGGCATCAAATGGTTGCATTTTGGTAATTTTTAATAGCGGTACAAATAAACAAAAAAAAATGTGTTTACCAATGCAAAAGTCATAAACAATGGTCAAAAATTATAACCAAATTTGTTTTATTGTTTTAAGTAAATCGAATATAATATAGCTTTTGTATTATCATCAATGATGCTAGTAATATCTGTTTGAACAAAATGTCTTTTAAAAGCAATTAGGGCAGCTGTAAAATTTGTGGTATCGTAGCCAATAATTTTTAAACCTTGCTCTACATTAAAATCTGCTGGCACTAAAGGCAGTACGTCGTTTTGCCATAAACCGAATCCTTGTTCTGATAACTTTTTCCATGGAAATAGTTCGCTAGGATCGGTTTTTCGAGTGGGTGCAATATCACTATGACCAATAAAGTTTGCTGCCGGAATATTGTATTCTTTTTTTAAGGCACCAAGCAATTTTAATAAGCTATTTATTTGTAATTCAGAAAAAGGTTCAGTTCCATTATTGTCAAGTTCAATGCCTATCGAAGCCGAATTTATATCAGTATTTTTACCCCATTTGCCGTTTCCTGCATGCCACGCCCGTAAATAATCATTAAGCATTTGAACCACAGTGCCGTCATCACCAATAGTGTAATGGGCACTAACTTGCGTTTTTTGAAGTCGAAAAGTTTTTACCGTTTGTGCCAATGAATCTTGGGCGGTATGGTGAATAATTATAAAGTTTGGCTTGCGGAGATTAAAATTTACCGTGGGTAAAAAAGTGACAAAAGTACTGTCAAGTACCCGTGGTTCTCTTTTTTTTATTTTTTTTACAAAAGTGCGTAATTGCTTATTGTGAATATGGTGGCTTGAAACCGCCAAATTTGTTGAGGTACAGCTAGTTAATAGTAGCAAAATCATGCAAGTTACCAATGTAAAGAATTTCATTTTTTGATGTAAAAAAAGTTTAGTAAAAAAGTAAAGTTAAGGAAAAATACTAAATCCCAAAAATATTTTTAGCATTCTCGGTAGTTACTTTCGCAATTGTTTGTAGCGGAAGCGAATAAATTTCAGCTAGTTTTTGTGCCACTAAAATAGTGTGGCTGCTATCGTTTCGTTTGCCGCGAAAGGGTACTGGTGCCAAATAAGGAGAATCGGTTTCGAGCACAACATGCTTTAGATCAATGTGGTTTAAAAATTGGTCAATTTGTCCGTTTTTGAAAGTTACTATACCGCCAATTCCTAATTTCATGTTTAACGAAATTGCTTGATTTGCCTGTGCTAAATTACCCGAAAAACAATGAAAAATGCCAAATAAATCATCACTTTTTTCAGATTCTAAAACTTCAAAAACGGCATCGAAAGCATCACGACAGTGAATATTAATAGGTAGTTTATATTTTTTTGCTAGTTGAATTTGGTACTTAAATACTTTTTTTTGAATTTCTAAAGTGCTTTTATCCCAATACAAATCAATGCCTATTTCGCCAATTGCATAAAACTTATGTTGTACTAATTGTGCCTCAATATGTGCCAATTCATTTAAATAATTTTCTTTTACATAGCAAGGATGTAAACCTATCATCAAAAAAATATTTAATGGAAATTGGCGTTCCAAATCGTACATTTTTTCGGTGTAAGTAGAGTCAATCGAGGGTAAAAAAAAACGATTTATACCTTGTTCAATGGCTTTGTTAATAACCAGTGTTCGGTCGTTATCAAAATCTTCAGAGTATAAGTGTGTGTGCGTGTCAGTAAACATCTTTTGAGTTTAAAATAATTTAGAAATGCAAAATTACAACAATTCAATTAATTTTTGCGACTTAGATTAATCTTCAATATTGATTGAAATTTATTGTAAATTTTTTTTGTAACTAGAGTTATAGTTGCAATCGCATCAATACTACCTGCTACAACTTTCGGTAGTATAAATCAACCTTGTTTCGTCTAAAGGCAATAAAGCAGTTTTCATTTTTATATAATTATAGGATTCTAGTATGTAAACAACTTAAAAATAAATCATTATTGGTGTATTGAACAATTTTAAAACGGTAAAAAATAAAGTGATTCTATAAATGAACGATAAAAAAATAAATCTTACATTTGTAAAAAATTTTAAATTTATGATTTCTATTGATGTAAAATCATTAAATCCGATGCAAATTCAGAGTTATTTACAAGGTGCAGTAGCCCCTCGACCCATTGCATTTGCAAGCACTATCGACGTTAATGGCATCGCAAATTTATCACCATTTAGTTTTTTTAATGTTTTTAGTTCCAATCCGCCCATTTTAGTTTTTTCGCCAGCTCGCCGTGTTCGCGATAACACAATAAAGCACACGTTAATAAATTGCGAGCAAACGAAAGAGGTCGTTATTAATATTGTTAACTTTGCAATAGTGCAACAAATGTCGCTAGCAAGCACGGAATATGCTGATGGAGTTGATGAGTTTTTAAAATCGGGTTTAACTCCTATTGCATCAGATGTAATTAAACCCTTTCGGGTAAAAGAGAGTCCTGTTCAATTTGAGTGCGTAGTAAATCAAATAGTTGCCTTAGGATCGGAAGGTGGTGCTGGAAACCTAATTATTTGCGAGGTTGTTAAAATTCATATCGACGAAGCGGTTTTGGACCAAAATGGAACGATTGACCCTGTAAAAATTGATTTAGTTTCAAGAATGGGTGCCAATTGGTATTCTCGTGCTAAAGAAGGTCTTTTTGAGGTTGAAAAACCTATTGCTAGTTTAGGAATTGGAGTTGATTTAATTCCAGATTTTGTGATAAAAAGCCCTATTTTTGACGGAAACGATTTGGGTAAACTAGGAAATATTCAATCGTTGCCTAATAGCGAAGAAATTAATACCTTTGTAAATAAAAATTTAATTGTAAAAGGTGTGTTAAGTTCTACTGACGAACAAAAAGTGCATGCCAAAGCAAAGGAATATTTAGACCACAACGACGCGGTGTCTGCCTGGAAAGTTTTGTTAGCCCAAAGAATAGAGTAAATTAATTAATAATAAAAAAAATAATTATGGAAGTTTCAGGAAGAATCAAAGTAATCAACCCAGAAATACAAGTAAGTGCTACTTTCAGAAAAAGAGAATTAGTGGTATCGACAGATGAGCAATATCCGCAACATATTTTAGTAAATTTTGTTCAAGATAAATGTGATATTTTAAGTGCATACAAAGTGGGTGAGCAAGTTAAAGTTGGTATCAATATTAGAGGTAGAGAATGGGTGAGCCCTGCTGGAGAAACGAAATATTTTAACGACATTCAAGGGTGGAAAATAGATAAAGTAGGAGGCGAAGCTGCAACTCAAAACCAAGCCATGCCGCCAATTCCTGCTGCTGAAGCATTTGCCCCTGCGACAAATTTTAAAGAAGAAGAGCACGACGATTTGCCTTTTTAATTTAATAGATAGATCATAAAAAGTGTAAGGATATAAAAATTTTAAGCCATAGAGCCCAAATTTTTATATCCTTTATTTGGTAATACAAATAAGTTATAGGCAATGAATTACAAACTAAATTTCGCGTATTTAATAAATGTATTTTCTATCTAAAGAACTTTATTTTCCACCGGTTTCTCAAGCTACAGATGAGGGTATTTTGGCTATTGGTGGCGATTTATCTGTAGAACGACTTGTTTTAGCTTATAAAAACGGCGTTTTTCCGTGGTTTGATGCAAATGATCCAATTTTGTGGTGGGCGCCTATGCAACGGATGGTTGTTGTTCCAAATCAATATAAAATTTCTAAAAGCACGCGTAATTTATTGAACCAAAAAAAGTTTCAAGTAACCGTCAACACCTGTTTTAAGAGAGTAATCTTACAATGCCAAAAAAGTGAACGTAAAGGGCAGGTGGGCACTTGGATTTCTGACGAAATTATAAAACAATATAGCAAACTTCATGATTTAGGAATTGCAAAATCAATAGAAGTATGGCAAAATAATGAATTAGTTGGTGGCTTATATGGCATAGATTTAGGAACTATTTTTTGTGGCGAAAGTATGTTTTCGACCGTTTCAAACGCCAGTAAAATTGCTTTTGTAAGTTTGATTCTCTATTTAAGAGATAACAACTATGTACTTTTAGATTGTCAGGTGCACAACGATTATTTAGAGCGACTTGGTGCTTTTGAAATAGAACGCTCACATTTTATGAAAATTTTGAAAGGCAATAATTAAAATTATTAAGTGTTTCGTGTCCAGCAGTTTTCCACATGATCGTTTACAATTCCAACGGCTTGTAGCAATGCATAAATTACGGTTGAACCAACAAATTTGAATTTTCTTTTTTTTAAATCTATACTAATTTTATCTGATAATTCGCTTGTTGCTGGAACATCTTTACCTGTTTTGGGATGATTATCAACTGTTTTTCCATCAACGAAATGCCATATATAGTTCGAAAAACTCCCAAATTCTGTTTGAATTGCGATAAATAATTTTGCATTTGAAACACTTGCATTAATTTTCAGTTTATTTCGTATAATGCCACAATTATGAATAAGTTCCTCTATTTTCGATTCATTGTAGCGCGCAATTTTTTTGTAGTCAAAATTATCAAAGGCTATTTTAAAATGAGCTCTTTTTGCTAAAATTATGTACCAACTCAAACCTGCTTGAAAAGTTTCTAACAATAAAAACTCATATAAAACGGTATCATCAAGTACAGGTCTGCCCCATTCTGTGTCATGATAGTTGCGATATAAGTCGTCTTTCTCGCACCATGTACAACGTATTTTAACTTCCATTTTCTTGGTTTATAAATTTGTTGATAATATGATGGCCTACATATATTGCGGGTGTTAGTACAATTGCCAGTGCTAACTTAAAAAAATATCCTGTAAAGGCGGAGGTTATAAAAGTGTTAAAATTTATTTTGCCAGGCAACCAAAATGCAATGCCAAGCACAATAAAACTATCAAAAAATTGTGAAACTGTGGTAGATCCTGTGCTTCGCAGCCAAATCATTTTTGAACCTGTTTTGGTTTTTAGATAATGAAAAAGGCGTACATCGATAAATTGTGATACTAAAAATGCAACAATACTGCCTACAATTATCCACATGCTTTGCCCGAATACTGCAAAAAATTGTTCGTCTGTAACTGGACTAATACCTTTTGCAGCGGGTATTAATATAGCTATAAACAAAATTACAAATGCATAAGTAATTAAAAATGAGGTAATAATTGATAATTTACGAACTCCTTTTTCACCAAAATATTCATTAATTAAATCGGTGGTTATAAAAACTATGGGCCAAGGAACTATTCCCATACTCATCACAAAAGGACCAATAGCAACTAATTTACCGCCTATTAGTTCGGCTACAACTGCATTAGTGATAAAAATACCAGTTAAAATTACAAAAACAAGTTCCTTTTTAGTTTTAAACATTTATTTATTTTTTATAGCAAAATATTCGACGTTATTATGTGCGACTGCTTTTTCATACTTAAAAACCAACAAAAAACGTTTTTGTTTTTTGTTTTCTATTCGTTTTATGCAGTACGATGTTCAGCCATTAGTATCAGTTTTGCATCAAAAACTCCAATCTTTATAGCTATTATTTTTTTCTAATTGGTTTTCAGTAGCATCGGGTAAACTTGAAAAAAAATCAATTCCAGTAATTTTTTCAATATTGTCAACTGCAACCACAAAGCTAGATAATGGTTTTGGGCTATCAGTGCTAGGAACTAAAAAAGCAATCATCTTAGTTTCTTTTTGTGCTGTGGTTAATAAAATTTTGTAAAAATAGTTAGGCACGGCAACATTTTCTTTGCCTATTGTTTCTAAATCATTTGTTAAAACAGGTCCGGTTATAACATAAAGACCGTTGTATTTTTCAGACCAATAGCGTACCTTATGTTCTAAATTATTCCAAATACCACAATTAAAATCATGTTTTTGCGGCGAAATATTTGAGGTGTAAAAGGTGTCTTTAAATGCATTTTCAGAAAATTTCATATCGCCTGCTGGGCACAAATGCCCTTTGTCATAACCCGAATTTTTGTAATTTTTCCAATCTGCGGAGCCTGTTTTCACCAAATTATCTTCAATAAAAAAAGGACGATCGAAATTTGTATTTTGTATTGTTTTCGATTTTAGTTGGTATGCAACCCATTCTGACTGTTCATACTTTTCTGCATACGATAAGGTATAAAATTTATGCTGTACAATATCATTGTACGTGGCTGTTGGAAGATAATTTAAACCGACGGCTTCAAATTTTGTTATATTTTCTGATTGTTCTATTTTTTCAGTGCTGTAGTAAGTGCTACTATTATTACACGAACCAATGACTAAGGTAATACTAATGCAAAATTGTACCGCAGCGATTGTTTTTAACCTCATAAATTTACAAATAAAACATTAAATTTTAATACCTCGTTTACACCTCATAAATTTAAGTAATTTTTTGAAAATTAAATTAATTTTGATGTGACAAATTTTGATTGTAATTTTAAATAATTTTCTTCTAATTTAAAACATATTGTATTGGTGCTCTTTGCATTAAGATAGTAATGACATGTATCTGTTTACAAAAAGTATTTGGTAGTACTATATTTTAGAAATGAAGACCTGGTTGTTGCATTACGTAAATAAACGTAAATTAGTAAGCCATGATTGAATAATTAAATTCGGATATCTAGATCGTGCCATAGCGAGTAAAAATTGACAACTTTAAATTTAGAAAATCAAAAATGATTACTAACTATATTTCGTATGTACTAGACAATAACTATATTTGATTATTTTAGTACTATTGCAAATACTGTACTAGTCAATTATTCAATAAATTATGCTTTAGTTGTTTTGGCTTTTTTGACTTGTTTGATCTTTTTTGGAGTTATATCAGGTACATATTTAGATACAATTGAATTGGCATTATCAATCCAAGTACTTGGGCCACCAGCTAAATAACCGCTACTTCCTAATTGTTCTAAATTATTTTTTCCATTTTTTAAAGTAGGCTTCACAAACCATACTGTTGGGTATCCTTGAACAGCAAAAATTTCTTGTAATTCAGCATTTTGCTTTTGTATTGCAGGGTCTTGCGGGGTTCTTCGAGGAAAATCTAAATCCACTAAAACTACATTATCTTTCGCCCACGCGCTAAATTCAGGAGTTTTAAAAACTTCTTTTTGCAATCTAATGCACCAGCCGCACCAATCACTTCCTGTAAAGAATAAGAATAGGGGTTTGTTTTCTTTTTTAGAAATGGCAATCGCCTTGTTAATATCGGTGTGCCATGTTTGATTTTCTTGAGCTTGACTAGTAATACTGAATAGAATTATAAACAATAGTAGCGCTATTTTTTTCATTTGTTATTGTAGTTGATGAGTTATAGTATTTTAAATACGTTGACGAAAATACAAAATTTATTTTACTTCTTGCATTAATTTTTTTACAAATGGTGAAATTATAATTAGTACTACGCCAAGAATTAACGCATAAATTGCCAGCTGTTTGTAGCCATCTGCGTACACGATAAGTTTGTTAATATTAGATGCTTTTTCTGATGTTTTAGCAATGTTTGCACCTAATAATCCAGCAAAATACTGACCATAAGCACTTGCTAAAAACCACATTCCCATCATTACGGCTTGCGTTTTTTGTGGTGATAGTTTAGTCATTGCTGACATGCCTATGGGCGATAAACAAAGCTCGCCAAAGGTGATTACAAACCATGCGAAAGTAAATAAATTGAGCGAAGTTTTTCCTGTTAAAGGATTAGCAAAAAACTTAGTATAATAAAATATCCAAAACCCTGCCGCTAAGAATAAAAAACCCAATCCAAATTTTACTACAGTGTTGGGTTCCATTTTTCGTTTGTGCATCCAAATCCAAACAAGGCCTAGCACCGCAGCAAATAGGATTACAAATAGTGAATTAGCCGAATTGTTTACACCGTTTGGATCTAAAGCTATTCCAAGTACCGTATTATTTAAATTGCTTGCTGCGAATAAACTTAACGAACCGCCGCTTTGTTCAAAAAACGCCCAAAAGAAGATAGAAAAAATTATAAAAATAAGTGCAGCAAGGAGTTTTTTGTTTTCAGATAAGGTAAAATTTCGCATTTCATAAAATAAATATAATAAAGATGCGGGTCCAATTATAAACATAAAAACATCAGTATAATCGGTATTAGAAACCATAATCATAATTAGCGGAATTATCACTAATGAACTAATATAAGTCATGATTTCTAACGCTTGTCGTTGTGATTTTTTAATTTCTAACAACGGTGATATGCCTATTTTCCCCAATGTCTTTTGGGTTTTAATAAAAGTTAATAAGCTAATAACCATCACAATTGCTGCAAACCCAAAAGCGAAATTCCATCGTAAATGTATCGGAATATGATTTTGAAACATTGTGCCATTTGCAACAGCAATACAAAGATAGCCGCCAATTAACGCACCTAAATTTACACCTGCATAAAACAATGAAAATCCTGCATCGCGACGGTGGTCATCGTCTTTATAAAGTTTACCTACCATGGTAGATATGTTTGGCTTAAAAAAACCAGTTCCAATAATAGTAAAACTAATGCCAAAAAAGAAAAATTGTTTTGGATCATAAGCTAAAATTAGACTTCCTACAATCATTAAAATGCCGCCCCAAAATAGTGATTTTCGATAACCTAAAATTTTATCTGCAAACAAACCACCAATAAAAGTGAAGGCGTAAACAAAAGCCTGTGTGGCACCGTATTGCAAATTTGCAACGGTGTCGTTCATGGCTAATTGATTTACCATAAAAATAACAAGCATTCCGCGCATTCCGTAAAACGAAAACCGTTCCCACATTTCGCTAAAAAACAAATACCACAATTGTTTTGGATATTTTCCTTTAAAATTTTGAATTTGTAAATTTGATTGATTTTGATCCATAAGTAGTAAATAAACAAACAAACCTACAAGGTGTTTCTTGTAGGTTTGAAAGGTACTAAAATATATTTAATTTTTAGTTATCGTACACCATGCATCATTTTTTTTAATAATGGTGTTAGTAAAAAAAGTAATAGCGCTGCTAGCCCAGTTAAAACTACAAAAACCATAAAAAATTCAAATAAATTGTGAATTTCAAAACCTGCAAAACTTGGGTTTGCAGCATCAATTTGATTGGTTGTTAAAAGTTGTAATTGTGCAGCTGTTGGTGCTACCGTTTTATCTAAAATAGGTTGTAAATCGATACCAAGTTCTTTTGCTTTTAAAAATTTATCTCCTGTGGCTGGAATTATTGATCCTAGTGTTCCTGCCAACGCATATCCTGCTGCATTTGATAAAAAGAACACCCCAAATAATAATGATGCAAAACGTTTTGGTGATAACTTTCCAACCAAAGAAAGTCCTATTGGTGAAAGGCAAAGCTCAGCAAAGGTTTGAATTAGGTACATTAAAATTAGCCATTTTATGCCTAAAAGACCACTATTGCCTAAATCTTTAACGTTATAGGCCAAAATTAAATAACTCAATGCAATTAAAGCCAGACCTATTGCTTGCTTTACAGGTGAAATAGGTTCTTTACCTGCAACCCTGAGTTTATCCCATAATAAACTAAAAGGAAGTGCAAATGAAAACACAAAAAGACCATTAAAAATTTGAACCATTGATGCTGGCATTTTCCAACCAAACATAAATGTCCTATCAGTTTGGTTATCAGCTATAAAGGTTAGCGAAGAGCCCGCTTGTTCAAATGCAGCCCAAAAGAATATAATAAAAAAGGCTACAATATAAATAACAAAAATACGATCTCTTTCGATTTTTGTCAACGAACTGTCCGAAACAATTAATCCTGCTAAGGTTAATCCTGCAGAATAGATTATTGGATATATAATAGTTTTAATAAAATTTTCGCCTCCTAATAAATATTGAAATAGGAAGAATAAAGCTACAAATGCAACTACAGCAGTTACTAAAGATTGAGTAGAAAAAACTGCTTTTTGAGCTTCTCCTTCTTCATAATCAGAACTGTCATTAGTTGATGGCAAACCGCCTAATGGTTTTCCTTCTGGCGTTACAACATATTTGTTTTTAAGTATATAAAACACTACTGTACCAATAAGCATGGCGATGGCGGCAGCTAAAAATCCCCATTTAAAGGCATGAATATCTCTCAGTCCTGTTGCATCTTTAACATCGCCAACTATTGGGCATATTAATTGGCCTAAAAATGCTCCAAGATTGATTCCCATATAAAAAATGGTAAAAGCGGTATCTAATTTACTTTTTTCTTGTTTTGGATACAAACTTCCAACCATTGAGGAAATATTTGGTTTAAAAAATCCGTTTCCAAATATGATAATTCCTAACGCTGACCACATTAAGGTTGTTGCTAATGAAAGGTTAGTACCAAAAATACTAGCGCTAAAAAACAAGAGTAGCTGGCCAGCTGCCATCATTAATCCTCCTAGCAAAATACAATTTCTGTTTCCAAAAAAACGATCAGATATAAAACCACCCAACATTGGTGTTAAATAACATAATCCTAAAAAACCACCGTAAATAATTGAAGCATCTGCTTCTTTCATCATCAAAGAGTTAATTAAGAATAGGGTTAAAATGGCTCTCATTCCGTAGAAATTAAATCGTTCCCACATTTCGGTTCCAAATAATACCCAAAGTCCTTTTGGATGTCCTGATTTTACTGCTGTACTCATTTTTAATTATTTTTGTTTTGGTTAGTTCTTATTCGGTATGTGTATCAAATGCTATAAAGTAGTAAAATTAATAATTACAATTTATTTGCATTTAGGTGATGGGCAAAAAAAGTACAATTTTATAACTTTTCTTTGACAAAATTAGTCATTTTAGTATACAATTGTATTCGGGTTTTGCCTCCAGTAATACCGTGATTTTTATCAGGATAAATAGCCCAATCAAACTGTTTATTAGCTTGTACCAGAGCTTCAACCATTTCCATTGAATTTTGTACATGTACATTATCATCGGCTGTGCCATGTATTAATAAAAAGTTCCCTTTAAGTTTATCTGCATAATTTATAGGTGAATTTAAGTCGTAGCCACCTGGGTTTTCTTGTGGCGTTTGTAAATATCTTTCAGTATAAATACTGTCATAATACCTCCAATTAGTTACTGGTGCCACGGCTATTGCCATTTTAAAAACATCTGCTCCTTTTAATATGCAGTTTGAAGCCATAAAGCCACCGAAACTCCAACCAAAAATGCCAATGCGTGATTTGTCAACGTAAGAATAATTTCCTATTATTTTAGCGGCATCAATTTGGTCTTCAACTTCATATTTACCTAATTGTAGTTGTGTCACTTTTTTAAAATCGGCACCTTTAAAACCTGTTCCACGGCCGTCAACACATGCTACGATATATCCCTGTTGCACCAACGACATATACCAATATTCGTTCGAACTTCCCCATGCATTCACAACTTGTTGCGAGCCTGGTCCTGAATATTGAATCATAAAAACAGGATACTTTTTTGCTTCACTAAAATCGGTGGGTTTCATAATCCAAGCGTTTAATTTATTTCCTTTTTCGGTGGTAAGTTCAAAGAAATCTTTGGTTGGAATGGTGTATTTTTTTAGTTTTTCTGATAATTCGTCGTTATTTTGAATTTCAAGTACTTGCTTGCCGTCTTTTGAGGAATTTAAGGCGTACACTGGCGGTTGCTTTGCTGATGAAAAGGTGCTGATAAAATAATCGTAATTCGGACTAAAGGTTGCCGATGTTGTTCCTTTTTTCATAGACAATGGTATTTTATTTTTACCATCTAATCCTATTTTGTAAACATCTCTATTTATTGATCCATTTTCTACTGATTGAAAATATACTGTTTTTGTTTTTTCATCAAAGCCGTAATAAGCACTGACTTCCCATTTGCCAGAGGTAACTTGGTTTTTTAGCTTTCCGGTTTTGTCATACAAGTAAAGATGATTAAAACCGTCTTTTTCGCTTGTCCAAATAAAACTATTGTCTTTTAAAAATGTTAAATTATCGGTTACGTCAACGTAGGCTTTGTCTTTCTCGTTTAAAACAATTTTTGATGCTCCACTTGCTCCATCTATAAAAATCAAATCTAAATTATCTTGATGCCTGTTTAAAACTTGGCACGACAGCGTATTTGCATCTTTGGTCCATTGCATTCGTGCGATATAAAAATCAGTATAATTACCTAATTTAATTTCTTTTGTGATATTTAAATCGGTATCATAAATATGCAACGAGGCAACTGCATTTTTTTCGCCTGCTTTGGGATACTTAAAAGTTTGAACGGTTGGGTACAATTGTTTTTTGTAATTAGCCATCGAAAATTCGGGCACTAAGGCTTCGTCAAATTTAATATAGGCTAATTTTTTACTGTCAGCACTCCAATCAAAAGCACGAACAAAGGCAAATTCTTCTTCATAAACCCAGTCAGTAATGCCGTTAATTAGTGCATTTTTTTTGCCATCAAATGTAATTTGGGTACTATTTTTTGAGATTAAATCATAAACAAACAAGTTATTTGCTTTTGCGAACGCTATTTTTGTTCCATTTGGTGAAAAAGTTGCTTCTTGTGCTTGATTTAAAACTGATGTTAATGTCGAGGTGACCGTGTTGTAAATAAAATAATCGGCTGTAAAGGAACGTCTAAAAATTTGGTTGGAATTTGTTGCAATCAAGATTGTTTTTTCGTCGGATGAAAATGTGTATGACTGTATTCCACTTGCTAATGCAGGAAAGTTTTTGGTATCTATTATTGAAGCAGTTTTTTTTAAGGTTGCATAATCATACGCATCAATTTGTTGGCTTTTTGATGTACGGTCGGTATTTAAAACCGTGTATTGATTACTATTTTTCATTGCCTTTAAATCGGTCATTGCCTTGGCACGAAACTGTCCCGAAAATATTTCTTCAACGGTAATTTGTTGTTGTGAAAAAGAGGAAATGGTAGTAATAAAAAAAAGTAATCTTAAGGTAAAAGTTCGCATTTTTATATTTTATTTTTAAAAGTCCAATTTTAGTCATTTTTTTACAATTATTCACTTTTTTATTCACAAATTAAAATTCAGTTGCTTTTTTCACTCTATTTTTATTAAACTTATGTACATCACCTTTGTTTTGAATACAGTTAATGCACAAACCAAACAAAAATCTAGATATAATTATCGTAAAAAAGTAAAATAACTTCCATTTTGTTATTCCGATAAAGGAGAAATTATATAATAATTTTAACTAATGGTAGTTCAAGGTGCGAGAAATTACGAATCAATTCTTATTTATAACATATAGTTGTGTAGCAGTTCAAAATTTTTTCATATCCAACAATTTAAAATATACCATTTTTGTATATTTTGAGAACATTAAGTAAGTATGTTTTTTCGATTTGGCAGCAGTGAACATAAGCAATAATTCACTACATTATATTAAAAGTAAAGTTGTAAAGTAAAAGAGTAAGAAAAGGAACGTTAATTTTTATGATTTTTTTTTATTATGGAAAAATAGACCTCTTTTTTTTGTACTAAACTTTATTGATCGTGTTAAAAAACACCAATGGTTGTTGCTTTTAACTAGAGATATCGTAAAACACCCAAAAATTAAATTATATAATTTAAAATAGTTCCAAAGGATACTTACTTTTTTTTGAACATTTTAATTTAAAACATTGTAGCTTTGAACCATAGTAAAAATATATAGTACGATTGTAAACAAAAAAAATACCGTTACGTGCGCAATGCTACTGATGCTGCGTCCTAGATTTGCCACTTAACTGATATTTTGTAAAAAGTGTGCTTAATTTTGTTTGAGGTAAAACTTTTTTATTCAAGTTTTTGTGATTTATATAAAGAGTGTCACGTAAAGCTATGCCTGCTTCATTTCGAAAAATTAAGCAAACAATTTACTACCAAAATTTGCGTTTTTAAATTGCCGTAGGATACAGATTTAAACCGCAAATAACAAACGAATAATAAAAATGAGCGAAACCGCAAAAAATAAAAACAAATCGCAACCAACTACCACTGTGCAAAACTTTCCGATTGTTGGAATAGGTGCAAGTGCTGGTGGACTTGATGCTTTTAAACGGTTGCTTGGTGCAATTTCAGAAGATTCGGGAATGGCATACGTTTTGGTACAGCATCTTGATCCGTCGCACGAAAGTATTTTACCAGAAATTTTGCAACGGGTCACAACCATACCCGTACTAGAGATTACTGATGATATACCTTTAGCACCTGATCATATTTATATCATACCTTCAAATAAAATGCTTACTTCCACAGATGGTGTGCTAAAACTTTCGGACCGTGAAAAGAAAATAAATCTTGCGATTGATGTTTTTTTTAAATCTCTTGCAGATGTACATAAGGAACTGGCAATTGGCGTTGTTTTATCAGGATTAGGAAATGATGGCACTTTAGGTTTAAAGGCAATTAAGGAAAACGGTGGAATCAGTATTGCTCAAGATGCACAGTCGGCTATGTACGATAGTATGCCACAAAGTGCTATTGATGCTGGGGTTGTTGATTTTGTTTTAGCGCCCGAAAACATACCAGAACAGCTTGTTCAAATTAATAATTCATATAAAAATAGTTTTGTATATGATGCTATTGAAGGGTTGCCAAAAGATGATGAAACTATTTTTAAGCAAATTCTTTTAGTACTCCGTCAACGAAGTGGCGTTGATTTTACTTATTATAAGCAACCTACCTTTCATAGGCGCATTGCGAGAAGAATTGCGATTGTAAAAAAGAAAAATATTGCCGAGTACCTAAAACTCCTGCGCTCAAGTAAGACTGAACAAGATGCTTTATTTATTGATGTATTGATACCTGTTACCTCTTTTTTTCGCGACGTCAAGACATTTAACGAACTTGCAACTACTGTTTTCCCATCAATATTAAAAAATAAATCGTTTGATGAAGCAATTCGAATATGGATTGCAGGTTGTTCAACTGGGGAAGAAGCGTATTCAATAGCAATTTGTTTGCATGAATTTTTAATAGAAAAACTAGTTAATACAAAAGTTCAAATCTTTGCATCTGACATTTCTATTAATGCAATTAAAAAAGCGCGTACCGCTATTTACAGTAAAGTAGAGGTAGCTAAGCTTTCAGAAATGCAACTTAAAACTTATTTTATAAAAAATAATGAAGGTTATGAAGTAAACAAACTTATTCGCGATATGTGCGTATTTGCTCCACATAATTTTTTAAAAGACCCACCATTTGCCAAGATGGATTTAGTCACTTGTCGTAATGTTCTAATTTACATGGATACATTTTTACAAAAAAAGGCATTTTCTACCTTTCATTATGCACTTAAAGAAAATGGGTTTTTACTTTTAGGAAAATCTGAAACTATTGGAGCGTCGTCTGATTTATTTGCACAGCTAATTAAAAGTGAAAAAATTTATTCTCGAAAGTCATTGCCAGGAAGATTTTTGCATGTTAAAACCGATCATACAGAAAAATTGGCGAGTTTTGAAGACAAAGTGGCGACTGTAAATGGCGATATTCATACTGATTTTAGAAAAAGTGCCGAGGCAGTAATGATTTTAAAAGCACCAGCAAGTGTAGTCGTTAATGGACAAATGGATATCGTGCACATTCATGGCGATATTGCACCTTTTTTGCAAGCACCCCAAGGAAAACCTACCCATAATATTATTAAAATGGCGCGCGAAGGATTAGCATTTGAATTACGAAATGCAATTCATAAGGCATCTAAAGAGCAAATAACGATCATAAAAGAAAATATTCCTGTTAGTACAAACGAGGTGCAAGCATTAATTACTATTGAAATTATTTTGCTCGTCGATACCATTGAGCCACATTATTTGGTGCGGTTTGAAAAAAAAACAATACAAATTGAAGAACAAGAAAATAATTCGGAATCGTTATTAACAATTGCGACAAAACAGCAAAACCTGCAGTTAGAGAAACAGCTTTCGCAAACTCGCGAAGACATGCGCTCTATTACCGAAGACATGGAAGCATCCAACGAAGAGTTACAAAGTGCTAATGAAGAAATGCAAAGCAGTAACGAGGAAATGCAAAGTTTGAATGAAGAATTAGAAACTTCAAAAGAAGAATTACAATCTACTAACGAAGAGCTTATAATAGTGAACCAAGAGTTACTTGATAAGCAAGAGCAACTTAATATTTCGTATTCAGAACAAGTAGATGCCCGAAAGCAAATTGAAGCAAGCGAAATGCGTTTTAGTAATATTTTATCGCAGTCGCTTTTGGCAATTGCTATATTGCGTGGTCCCGAAATGATAATTACCTCAGCCAACGAAACAATAATTGCTATTTGGGGCAAAGGAAATAACGTAATTGGCAAACCACTTATGGAGGTGCTACCTGAAATAAAAGATCAGATTTTTCCACAATTACTTATGGATGTTTATACCACAGGTGTGCATTTTGCAACAAATGAAATTAAGTGCCTGCTAATCAGAAATCAAAAACAAGAAGAATGTTATTTTAATTTAATCTATCAACCGTACCGTGATATTGATAATACCATTACCGGTATTACCTTGTTAGCAACAGAAATAACAGAATATGTATTTACAAAAAGGAAAATTGAAGCAAGTGAAAAGAAACAAAAAAAATTGGCAAGACATTTAAAATTGGCAACAGATTCTGCCAAATTAGGCACTTGGTCTTTAGATTTAACTACAAATTTGCTAGATTGGAACGCGCTTCATAAAATAATGTGGGGCTATAATGAAAATTGCGAAAATTTAACATTCGAAGACTGGCACACAGTTATTGTTGCTGAAGACAAAGAAATGGCTTTTAAAAAAATAGAAGAGGCAAAGCGTAACGACATTATTTATGACGTAGATTACCGCATTATACGTGCAAATGATGGCGCTGAAGTTTGGATGAAATCAACAGGACATTATCATTATAATGAATTAGGAATAGCCCATACATTAACAGGAATTACAATAGATATTACAAAGCAAAAGTTGATCGACAAGGAATTATTAGAAGCAAAGTGCAAAGCCGAGAGTGCTCAAAAAACAGCAGAAAACGCAACCATGGCGAAGCAACAATTTTTGTCGAATATGAGTCACGAAATTCGTACGCCGATGAATGCCATTGTTGGGTTTACAAAAGTATTGATGAAAACCGAATTATCAGAAAAACAAAAAGAATATTTACAAGCCATAAAATCTAGTGGAAATACATTAATCGTGCTAATTGACGATATACTTGATTTGGCCAAAGTTGATGCCGGCAAAATGATCTTTGTGAATGCACCGTTTAAAATTGCACAATCAGTAACTTCAATTCTTCATTTATTCGAAACCAAAATTCAAGAAAGTAATTTAGAATTAGTAAAGCAATACGATACTCGAATTCCCGAAGTGCTTCTTGGTGATGCCGTTCGTTTGCATCAAATTCTTATTAATTTATTAAGCAATGCAATAAAGTTTACCGCAAAAGGAAAAATCATTGTAAGATTTAATTTAATATATGAAGATGACGAAAAAGTAACGCTCGAAATTAAAGTTTCTGATACAGGAATTGGAATTCCGCAAAACAAAATTGTAACTATTTTCGATAATTTTGAGCAAGCAAGTACCGTAACTTCTAGTTTATACGGTGGCACAGGTTTAGGACTTGCAATTGTAAAACAGTTGGTTGAAAAACAAGGAGGCACAATTACTGTAAGTAGTAAAATTGATGAAGGTTCTACCTTTAGCTTTACCCTAAATTTTCAAAAGTCAACGGCCGAGGTAACTTTAGAAAATGAAGATATAGAGTACGTAACCAAAATTATACCCTTAAATATTTTGATTGTTGAAGATGTAAAACTGAACCAATTACTACTGCGAACCTTACTAGGCGATTTTAAATTTACTTACGACACAGCCGATAACGGACGCGCAGCTATTGAAAAACTACAAACCAATAACTACGACCTTATTTTGATGGATTTACAAATGCCAATTATGAATGGCTTTGAAGCTACTGAACATATTCGAAACGTTATGAAAATAAAAATCCCAATTATTGCATTAACTGCCGATGTAACTACCGTTGATTTTGAAAAATGTAAAGCAGCTGGCATGGACGACTATATATCGAAACCTATTGACGAAAAGTTATTGTACAACAAAATTATTAATTTAATAGAACTAAGCAAATAAAAAAATCTGCAATTAATAACTAATGACTACTGTTAAATGGTAATAATTATTTTAAAATGTACTTTGTATTTGGAAATTCATTTGTAAATAAATACATTTGATTGCAATATATAAGCAATTATCAAAGTACAAATTGAGAAAAACAATTAAATGAAGAACGCCGTTTCTGGATTTTCAAAATTATCCAAGCAAGAAAAAATAAACTGGATTGCAACAAATTACTTTTCAAATTCACAAGAAGCTATTGCAATTATTCAAAATTATTGGAATAAAGACCAAAAACTACAACAATTGCACGATGATTTTATTGAAAACACCATCACTAATTTTTATTTACCGCTTGGATTAGCTCCAAATTTTTTAATAAATGGTACCTTTTATACTGTACCAATGGTCATTGAAGAAAGTTCAGTAGTTGCAGCAGCATCAAAATCGGCAAAATATTGGTCTACAAGAGGTGGTTTTAAAACGCTGGTTTTAAATACAGAAAAAATTGGTCAAGTACATTTTATGTTTTTTGGAAATGAAGATAAACTAACACTGTTTTTTAATCAAATTAAAACTAAATTTTTTAGCGAAACGCAAAGCATTACCAAAAATATGCAAAAACGTGGTGGCGGAATTTTAGATATAGAACTTAGAAATAAAACCAATAAACTCGAAAATTATTACCAACTTCATGCTACTTTTGACACTAAAGACAGCATGGGAGCTAATTTTATAAACTCATGTTTAGAGCAGTTTGCGGCACTATTAAAGCAAGAAGCGCTCGCTTGTGATGCTTTTTCGGACAAAGAAAAAAACATACAAGTACTTATGTCTATTTTAAGTAATTATGTGCCCAATTGCATCGTACGAACCGAGGTTTCATGTAAAATTGATGATTTAAAAGACAAAGGCATAGAAAATCCAAAATTGTTTGCCGAGAAAATGGTACAAGCTGTAAAAATTGCTGAGATTGAACCCTACCGAGCGGTCACGCACAACAAAGGCATTATGAACGGGGTTGATTCGGTAATTTTGGCAACCGGAAACGACTTTAGAGCTGTTGAAGCGGGCATTCATGCTTATGCCGCTCGCAACGGAAGTTATTCAAGTCTGTCGCACGCCAAAATTGAAAATAATATTTTTACCTTTTGGATGGAAATTCCCTTGTCCATCGGCACGGTTGGTGGTTTAACATCATTGCATCCTATGGTAAAAATGGCATTAGAGATTTTAGAAAAACCATCTGCACAGCAATTAATGCAAATTGTAGCCAGCGTTGGATTAGCACAAAATTTTGCAGCATTACGTTCCTTAACCACCACCGGAATTCAAGAAGGGCACATGAAAATGCACATTAATAATATTTTGAATCAATTTCAAACCTCTTCTAGCGAACGTAAAATAATTAAAGATCATTTTGAAAAAGAAATTATTTCGCATGCAGCGGTAGTAACTTTTATTGAAAATCTGAGAAAATAAATTACAATTTTTTTAAACTATATTTGCACCTTTTACTAAGATGAGGTTATTTTATAAATCATGAAAAAATTTTACAGTAACGGAAAGCTATTAATAACTGGCGAATATATAGTATTAGATGGAGCAATAGCTTTAGCGTTACCAACAAAATTTGGTCAAGACTTAGTGGTTATTGAAAAGCAGAACCAATTAATTTCGTGGAAAAGTTTTGATTTTGATAACAGTTGCTGGTTTGATGCTGCAATAACTTTTAATGAAATTATACATAAAAACAGTTTTGGCGAATATTGTACAATAAAGAATACGTTACTTCAAATTTTGCACCAAGCCCATAAATTAAACCCAAGTATAATTTTAAATTCGCAAGGTTTTCAGGTAACTACTACTTTAACATTTCCCAGAAATTGGGGCTTGGGCACTTCCTCAACATTAATTAACAATATTGCACAATGGTTTCGAGTTGATGCATTTGTGCTGTTAAAAAACAGTTTTGGTGGCAGCGGTTATGATATTGCCTGTGCACAAAATAATACGCCAATTTTGTATCAACTGCGCAACGAAATCCCAATAGTAACAACAATTTCATTTCATCCTAAATTTACAAAACACATTTATTTTGTTTATTTAAATCAAAAGCAAAATAGCAAAACAGCCATTCTAAACTATCAAAAAAACACTTTTGATAAAGAAAAAATTAGTGACAAAATTAATCAATTAACCAAAATAATTGCTACAACAACTGATTTTTTAGTTTTTGAAAACGCCATTAAGCAACATGAAAACGAACTGAGCTTGATATTAAATCAACCTACAATTAAACAACAATTGTTTTCAGATTTTGAGGGTGCGGTTAAAAGTTTAGGTGCTTGGGGAGGCGATTTTGTAATGGTACTTTCGAAAGAAAACCCTAAAAATTACTTTGAACTTAAAGGGTATACTACTATTTTAAGTTTTACAAATATGATTTTATAAATTGTATTGTAAACTAAAAATTATATAACGTGGCTGTACTACATATTGAGAAGTTCGGGTAGAAAATTGGCTAAAAGTATCATCGTTTAACGAAGTAGTATTTAATAAATTGGTCACAGAAACTTTGTATTCAAGAACACTATCTTTATTTTTTAAATAGACGATGCTTGCCGATAAAAAGTCGTATTTGTTATTTATTGTGCGCTCGTTGTTATAATAATTGTAATATTCATATTCAGAAATAAATGAAAAACTATCTAAAAAGAAATAATCTAATTTTAACGAAGGTTTGTCGGTAATAAACGTATTACCTTGATAATCATTTACAGATTTGTTAAATCCAACTTCTATATTAGGCACTTTTTTAAAATTTGTACTTGCTTTTATTGTATAACTTTTAGTAAAACTTTCATTTGTTTGAAAAGTTCCATTCTGAATATTATTAAACTTTGACCAATTTAAATTACCACTTAATGAGGTTTTATAATATTTAAAAAAGCTACGGCCGTATTGACCACGAGCTATAAAATTTTCATCAGCAAAGTTTGAATTAAAAGAGGTAGACACTTGGTTAATTCCAATAAAATTTGCATTAGTTTTTATAGCAGCATTATTTTTTGAGTACGTAATGTTTCCGTTAATGTTCTCAAAATTAAACATATTGTATTTAAAATAGGTAAGTGAATGGGTTTGTGCTGTTGCATTTTCTAAATTTCGATTGCCACGATATAAATTACTATATCCATTTACAACATATCCTTCGGCAAGCTGATTAATGTCAGTAAAATTATTCGTTATTCCAAAATTATAGGTCAACGTTTCGGCTTTTTTAAGTTGATATTGAATAAATAAATCGGGTAAAAATCGCGAAAAATCTTTTTTATTTCTCAATTCCAGTTGCGTGTCATTTAAATTATAGTGATGTAAACTTACCCCTGGTGTAAAAGTAAATTTTCCTTTCAAAATTTTGTAGTGTACCCCTAAATAAGAATCAACAAAATTAAATCGTACCTTATTTCTATTATTTGAATCAGTTAAATTATTTATTGATGTATCATCTAAAAGTTGAAAAAGATTAGAATTAAAATTTTGACTCGAAAAAGTGGTGCTTAGTGTAATATTAATATTGCTTTTGGATGTTAAAACATAATAATAATCGAGTTTTGAATCGAATTTACTTGTTTTTACAAAACGATTTTGAGTAAGATTATTTCTGTTTTGACCCGACGAATAACCTGATAAAATAAAGGGTTGATTTTGTAAATTAACGTTCAAAAACGGATTTTCGTCCTGATATAAGAAGGTATTTTCAAGTGCAAAAATATGTTTTTCAGTAGCAGTGTAATAAAAATTTAGATTTTGAGTAATTGAAGTAGGATTTTGTTTTTTTGTATCAAAAATAGTTTCTGTACTGGTAGTCGTTGCCGATATGGTTCGAAATAAATCTGAAACTTCATTTTGTTGCGAAACTTTAGTTAAAATATCGTAGTCAATTTGCAGTTTTTCTGTAGGTTTGTATTTTGAACTTAATTCAAATAGACCAAATTTATTTTTTTGTAGCGAATTTTCTTTTGTAATTTGTTTTAAATTAATTGGTGCTAAAAAGCTGACCTGCGAACTGGTTTCTAATTCAGTTGTTGCATCCGAAAAAATCGCAAAGCCAGTTAATCCCCATTTTTTTGTGGGATTATAAGAAAAATTAGTGGCTCCAAATTTTGTGTCAATTTCTTTCGCTCTATTGTTTCGTAGCAACGAAATTCCTAAACTGTTATCGGATACATTAAAAGCACTGCCCCCTTTTCGACTCATATTTCTAAAACCGCCGGTAAACTTAAAGTAGTCTTGAAAAGTTAGAGGCAATTCGCCAATATTATTAACGTTTGCAAGTAAATTGATGCTGTATTGTGGGCTGTAATAAAATAATTTTGGGTTAATACTATGTCTGCCTTCTTGGTGACCTACACCAATGCCCGCACTAACGTCGCCAAACCAAAAATTCTTTTTCCCTTTTTTTAGTTTTATGTTAATGGCAACGTCATCTTGATTGTTCTCGACTCCTTTTAATCCAGAAATTTCATTGTAATTACGTAAAACCTGCACTTTATCAACGGCATCGGCAGGTATGTTTTTTAAACCTAATTTGGTATCGCCATCAAAAAATGGTTTGCCATCTATTAGTAATTTTTGTACTTTCTTGCCCTCTACCTCAATTCCTCCGTCGGCGGTTACCTCCATTCCTGGTAATTTTTTTACAATATCTTCAAGCTTTCGCTCTGTACCGTTTTTAAACGAATCGGCGTTGTAAATTATAGTATCTCCTTTTATAGATACTGGCATTTCTCGTACAATTTCAACGCCTTCAAGTTCCAATCCTCCCGCTTCCATCGAAAAATTTTTGATGTTGTTTGCGCTTCCTGTCATAACATCAACAGACTTATTTGCCATTCCGACATAGCTTAACTTGATGGTATACGACGAATTTGCTTTTAAGTTCAGTGCATATTTTCCTTTGTCGTTTGTTATTGCATAGGCATCCATAGCCTTTGTTGCTTGGTTTATCGCCATAACGTTTGCCATTTCTAACGGCATTTTTCCGTCATCAGAAATGATGCCTTCAAGACGTACATTTTGAGAAAAAAGTGATGCAGTTGACAAGAAAATGAGAAAAAAAAGGTGTTTCATAAAAGCTGATTTATCATTTTCGGTAAAAAAAGTATATTATTCAAATTATGTACTCAATTGTAATGAGCAAAAATTATTTGTACTGTGCGTTAAAGTCCGCCGCCCATTTTAAAGCCGCCATTCAATCGCCCTTGTCCTTGGTTCATTTCTCTTAGTTCCTGCATTTTTTTTACTACCGTTTCGTCGTACTCTTTTTGCGAAATTTCTTTTCCGGTACTAGAGGCTTTAATGTCTGCTTTTTCCTTTGCATTCAAAACTACTTTTGAACATAAAATAGTTGTTTTGCCATCGGTCACTTCTAAAATTAATCCGGGCAAGCCCCAATAGTTTTCAGGCCCTTGGTTTACAGGAATTTCGGGTGTGTACCAAGCTGTTATTTCGATTTCTTTTGGTAGCTCAATACCGTCCATAAAATTAGTTTTTTTGTCTTTATCTTCAGTTTTATATTTGGTGTCTTTTGCAGAGTCGTCTTTTTTTGGTCTAAAATTTCTAAAATCGGTTTTACTAGCTGGGCGCTTTGATGTTGCTTTAAAGCAATTGTAACCGCCAATAACTCTAGTTTCGGTTTCCATCTTCCATTTAAAATCAGACAGCGAATCTTTTATCAAAAATTCTTTTCCCATAAATTCTTTGTCAACAATGTAGTTTTTCGTTTTTATATTTTTATACATTGTGCCGCCACCGCCCATCATACTGCTTATAAATCGCATGCCACCGCCTGTTTGCATACCTGGAGTTTCTAATTTTTCTTCCTCTTTATATATTGATGCTTGCGTGTCAAAATTAAGGATAAATCTTTTTTCAAACATGCCTTTCATTCGCTCCTCTATTGTTTTTTGCATCTCAGGCGTGATGTCTTTATTGCCTTCCCAACGTTTTTTAAAGTCGGCGGTACTCGTTTTAGATTCGTAAACTGCCATGCCTTGAAAGTTTTTTTGTGCATTTGAATTTACGAATGCAATTAAAAAAAGTGCAATTGTTATTGTTTTTTTCATTGGTAAAATAGTTTATTATTAGAATAACAAATAAAAGAATTGATTTATTAAAATAGTACAAGTATTTGTTAAGATTATCTTGTACACCACATAATTATAAGCACGATTAGTTTATCTTAGCACTATGATAAAGCATATAACTTCATTTTTTTTGATAAGCTTGTTTTCTGTACATTCATTGTCGCAGACACAGCTATTGTCTATTAAATTGATAAATAGGTTTAGTATTGATGCTGATTCTTTTGTAGGCACCGATAATTTGGGTTATTATTACTATATCAAAAATAATGTGTTTTTTAAAAAAAAGAACAATGAAATAATGCAATATCAAAATGTGAGTTTGGGCGAATTAACAAAAGTTGATTTGATCAATCCACTTAAAATTGTACTTTTTTATGAAAATTTCAATAAGGTAATATTGTTAGACAATCAATTAAACGAAATTACAACTATCGATTTTTCGTTGTCAGATGATCCAATGGTAATTCACAATGTGGGTATGAGCGGACAAAATAGTTTGTGGGTTTTTAATGTTTTAAACCAACAAATAGGATTATACAACTATGAAGTGCGCAAAAACGTACGTTTAAATCAGCCTATAAAAAGCACTTTTTTGAGTTATCAAACCGATTTTAATTCGATGGTATGGATTGATGAAAGGTACATAATTTCTAAAATAGATGTTTTTGGAAAAATAGAAGTTTTAGATACACTTGCTGAATTTGATAATTTTCAATTTATTACCAGATTAGGAGTTGTATTGACCAAGAACGGCAAACTATTTTATAAAAAAATTGCTGAAGCACCGTATATCGAAATAGAAATAAACGTAAAATCTATTAAAAATTTCGCTTACAAAGTCAAAATTTTAACTATTTTTACGGGCGAAGAAATTATCAATTATAATTTAAATTTACCCTAATGCACATAGCCGTAGCAGGAAATATTGGAGCAGGAAAAACCACCTTAACACAGCTATTAGCAAAACATTTTAGGTGGGAGCCCCATTTTGAGGATGTTGTTGATAACCCGTATTTGGATGATTTTTATCACCAAATGGAACGGTGGAGCTTTAATTTACAAATTTATTTTCTAAACAGTCGTTTTCGTCAGGTGTTGCAAATTCGCGAAAGCGGCAAAAAAATTATTCAAGACCGTACCATTTATGAAGATGCACATATTTTTGCGCCCAACCTTCATGCGATGGGTTTGATGACAAATCGTGATTATACCAACTACACATCGCTTTTTGAACTGATGGAAAGTTTGGTAAAACCGCCCGATTTACTCATTTATTTGCGCAGTTCAATTCCGAACTTGGTGGGGCAAATTCATAAACGTGGTCGTGAGTACGAAAACTCTATATCTATTGATTATTTAAGCCGTTTAAACGAGCGTTATGAGGCCTGGATAACTACCTACAATCGTGGAAAATTACTTATTATTGATGTTGACAATGTCGATTTTGTAAATAATCCGGAAGATTTGGGTATGATTATCAATCGTATTGATGCCGAAATTAATGGCTTGTTTTAGGTTACTTATCCTCAAATATTTTTTCAATTTCGAAATTCAGCTCCGGAAAAAGCGGACTGGTTATTGTTTCACCTTCAATGCAGGGCTTTAGGCCAATGTATTTACCGTTTTGCAAAGTGTACACAAAAATGGCGTTTTCTGCAGGTTCGACAATCCAATATTCGGGGATTAAATTTTCTTCATATAGAGAGAATTTAATTCCCATTTCTTTTTTAGAATTTCCTGGCGATAAAATTTCGATAACTAAATCGGGTGAACCTATGCAACCTCTATCGTCGAGTTTTGCTCTGTCGCAAACAACACATAAATCTGGTTGAACTACCGTAAAAACTGTTTTATCGTCGGTTGAATTTTTGAAATTGATTAGTCGTACGTCAAAAGGAGCAAAATATAATCCGCACGAATGTTTTTCGAAATACCTATCTAAATATCTATATAGAATACCTGCTGCAACTTGATGTTTGCGTGAAGGTGCTGGACTCATTTGAAAGATTTTTCCTTTAATAAGTTCTACTCTTTCGGTAAATTTCCATAACAAATAATCGGCGTACGAATAGGTACCGTTTAAATCGAGTTGGCTAAGTTTTGTAATTTCGGTCATTAGTTGTAAAAGTAATCAAAGTTACAATTAATTTTTAAAAAAATAAGCAGTTCTACATTTTTGGCAATAAAAAACCCCGCAATTTCTTGCGGGGCTTACATTATAATATTTTTATATTACTTTAGTGCATCAATTTTAGCTTTAACTTCAGCTTCAGTACCTTCAAACGTTTGAGTAGCAGAAGTACCATTAACATTAGTAGTAACAGTAGCTTTAGCTTTTCCATTAGTGTTTGATTTTACGATAGTTACTTTTTAGTTTCGGTTTTTGCAACTTTGTATTTTTCACTAAATATTTACCTTTAAATTTGTATTTATTGCCATTTTAAAATCAAAATCGTTTTGATTGTTGTACAGCGGCAACCCAAATAAAATATAATCTTTATTTTCTTTTTTAAGAATTTTACTAACTCCGTATTTTATAGAAATTTGTTTTAAAAATTCTTCTTTCCATTTACTATCATCATTTGAAATTCTATCTCCGCCTTTTGGCTCAATAAAAACTTGGTAATACAGTTCTTTTTTAGGCGATTTTAAAAACAATAAAAAATCCGGTTGAAATCCTCGACCTTTTTCAAAATCATAAATTTTATAAACTTCTTCGTTTCTTAACAAGAATACTTTTTCATATTTATTTTCGAAATTCCCCATGGTATCTTTCAAAAATGAAATCAGATTTCGCTCTTCACTAGTTCCACTAAAACCATTATAAATATACCAATCCTTATCTTTTAACTCATTTTCTAAATCAATATTTTCT
>JAYVGC010000056.1:0-4060 GCA_043772535.1 Flavobacterium sp.
CGGCAGATTTTTTATTAATCTTTGTTGATGAACATTCGCTATTACAACATTTTTCACTGATACCGTATTGCAACAAAATAACATCTAGTCCTGGCTAAATAGCCAGAAATAAAATTGTAAATGATAATATTGTTATAATATGCTTCATAATAATTGACAAATATACATTGTTTTGATGTTAAATAGTTTTTTTAAAAGTAAACTCCTGCTATAATATTAGTGTTAATCCATATTTTTTTCATAAATGTTTCTAAAATGGAAAGTTTTTTTAAAATAACATATTAAAATTTCATTCTTTGAATTCGTACAGCATTTAGAATGGCTAAAAGTGCGACACCTACATCGGCAAAAACAGCTTCCCACATTGTGGCTAAACCTCCTGCACCAAGCACTAAAACTATTGCTTTTACGGCAAATGCTAAACCAATATTTTGATATACAATTTTTTTGGTTTGTTTGCTAATGTTTATCGCCACTGGAATTTTTGAAGGCATATCGTCTTGAATAACAACATCGGCAGTTTCGATTGTGGCATCACTTCCTAAACCACCCATTGCAATTCCTACATTGCTTAATGCTACTACTGGTGCATCGTTTACGCCATCGCCAACAAAACAAACGGTTTCGTTTTTAGCAATAATTTCTTTGACTTTGTTTACTTTATCTTCAGGCAGTAAATCGCCAAAAGCATTTGTAATGCCTAGTGTTTTTGCTACAAACTGCACTACGTTATCTTTATCGCCACTTAAAATTGTGGTTTTTATACCTAATGCTTTTAGTTTGTCGATGGTTATTTGTGCATCCTCTTTAATACTATCGGCAATTGTTAAATAGCCTGTAAATTTTTTATCATAAGCCACAGCAATTAATGTGTAAACAATTGTTGTTGGATCAATATCATAGGCAATGGAAAATTTATCCATTAGTTTGAAATTACCCACCAATAATTCTTTGCCGTTGATGTTTGCTTTTAAACCGTGTCCTGAAATTTCTTTAACGTCTTTTAAAATGATTGTACTATCAATTTTTCCAACATATTGATGAATAGCTGTAGCAACTGGATGTGTGCTTTGGCTCTCTAACGCATTGACCATTTGCAGTATTTCCTCTTTATTGAATTCAAGTTTAAAAACTACTTCTTGGACTTTGAAAACGCCTTCCGTCATTGTGCCTGTTTTGTCCACTACAACATTTTGAATGGAAGCCATCACATCGAGAAAATTACTTCCTTTGAATAATATTCCGTTTTTTGAAGCCGAACCAATTCCGCCAAAATAACCTAATGGAATATTGATAACTAATGCACACGGACACGAAATAACCAAAAATACTAACGCTCGATATAACCAATCTCTAAAAACATAATTATCTACAAAAAGCATTGGAATAACACAAATTAAGATGGCTAAAAGCACAACTATTGGTGTGTAAATTTTGGCAAACTTTCGGATAAATAATTCGGTTGGTGCTTTTTTGGCGGTAGCATCTTGCACCATTTCGAGAATTTTGGACAGTTTACTATCGGTGTAAGCCACGGTAACTTTTATTTGACAAACAGAATTTAGGTTTATCATTCCTGCTAAAACCGTTTCGCCTTTGGCTTTGGTGTCGGGTTTGCTTTCGCCTGTGAGTGCCGAAGTATTGAACGAAGCCGTATCTGAAAGTAATTCGCCATCTAATCCTAGTTTTTCTCCTGCTTTTAGCTGGATAATATCGCCAATTTTTGCGGTTGATGCTTTGATTGTTTTGGCAACATTATTTTCGAGAATTGTAACTTCGTCTGGTCGTTGGTCGAGCAAGGTTTTTATGTTTGCTTTGGCTCGTTGTACTGCCAAGATTTGGAATATTTCTCCAATGGCATAAAATAGCATTACGGCAACACCTTCGGGAAACTCGCCAATGGCAAATGCTCCGATAGTTGCAATAGACATTAACAGAAATTCTGAAAATATTTCGCCTTTTCTGATACTTACTAAAGCTTCTTTGATTACTGGAAAACCTACTGGAAAGTATGCCAAAACATACCAACCCAATCGGATATAACCTGTAAACCACGATTGCGGAAAATAATTATCCAAGCCAATGGCAATAATCAACAACACAAAACTGATGATTGCTGGTAGGAACATTTGAAACGTAGATTTTTCTGCGTTGGAATGGTCGTGGTCGTGTCCGTAATCATCAGAATGATGCTCGGTTTTTTTATTTATTTTTTCTTCGAGTGTGCAACAGATTTGTTTTCCTGTTGCATCGTATGTATGTTGGTATTTCATTTATGTTGCTTCATATTTTATAAAAACGCAAAGTAAAGAGTAATTAATACTGTCGCTATTACAGTAATAACGAAAGTTGAAGTTGCACCAAATTGATACCATATCAATCCCGCCAATGAACTCGCTAACATTGTGCAAATACTTTGAAAACCTGAATAGGTTCCAATTGCAGTTGCAGTATCCTTTCTATCTGAAATATTACTAATCTAAGCCTTTGAAATACCCTCAGTTGCCGCTGCATAAACTCCATAAATAAAGAACAACATTGCAATAGTATAAATATCAGTACTGAAAGCCATTCCAAAATATACAATTGCAAATAATGAAAGTCCAAAAATAAACATTTTTTTTAATCCAATTTTATCTGCAAGAATTCCTATCGGGAATACACAAAGCGCATAAACCAAATTGTAAAAAATATAAATCCCGATTACTGCTGTGTCACTTAATCCTGCCTGCTTTGCTTTTAACAATAGAAAAATATCGGAGCTGTTGAATAATGTAAATGCCAATAACCCAATTACTAATTTTCGATACTGTAATGGGCTTGTTTTCCAATAATTGAGAAAGGAGAAAAAAGATATTGTTTTTTTTCTATCGGGCTCTTCATTTTGTCTTTTAATAAAAAGGAAACCGATACAGCAAGCAGTCCAGGTATAACAGCAACATAAAAAAGTGTTTTGTAGTCCTGTGGATAAAAATAAAGATATATTAATGCTAATGCTGGACCAATAACTGCTCCAAATGTGTCCATTGAACGATGAAATCCAAAGATTTTTCCTTTTGTTTGTGGTGTGGCTTCATCAGAAAGTATTGCATCCCTTGCACCTGTGCGAATTCCTTTCCCGAATCGGTCAATTGCCCGCGCAAAGAAAATCCAAAGTGGAAAAGTAAAAACTGCCATCATTGGTTTTGAAATAGTACTTAAAGCATATCCGAGTTGCACAAACGGTACACGCTTTCCTGAATTGTCCGACAATTGCCCGAAATATCCTTTGCTTAAACCTGCCAAAGCTTCAGCAAACCCTTCTAGGACACCAATTAAAACAATAGAAAATCCAATTGTTTTTAAATAAATGGGCATTATTGGATAGAGCATTTCACTTGCTGCATCTGTCAATAAACTGACTAATGAAAGAATCCAAACTGTCCGTGTTATATATTTCATTTTGAAATTGTTAAGCCAAGCCATATTGCAATCAGTCCCTCGAAAATACTAGAACCGCTGTAAAGGATTGCTGTTATGTAATTATTTGTTTGTAATAGGGAAATGTTTTCGGAAGCAAAAGTTGAAAAGGTCGTATAACCACCGCAAAATCCAGTAATGAGCAAAAGTTTTAAACTGTTATTTGTCTGAATATTTTGACCTAAAACACCAATTAAAATTCCGATTAAAAAACAGCCTAAAATATTTGCAGTAAATGTCGCAAGAGGAAATGTGTTGGTGTAATACCATTTATAAATTATAAATAGTCCAATATTTGCATATTGGATTTATTTTTATAATATTTGGACAGTTTTATAATCATAATATTTAAAATATGGCTTTACCCTTAAAAATTACAATTTCAGAATCTATTGAGCAACTACGAGTCCTTCAACGAAAAAATGGGGATCTAATAAACAAAAGAGTAAAGGTTTTAATTGAAATAAAAAAGCATGAAAAAACTGGTATTTCAAAAAGACAAGTATCAGATATTACTGGAATTAACCACAACAGTATTGTCAAATGGCGAAAAACTTATAATGAATTTGGTATTGCTCCTTTATTAGTTCATCGAAGGGTT
>JAYVGC010000057.1:0-29095 GCA_043772535.1 Flavobacterium sp.
TCATGTTTCAAACTGTAACGCAAACTAAAGAATCAATAATTGATTTAAACATAAAGGTGTATAAAACTTTAAATGACGGCGCAGCTAAAGTGTGGGGTGGCGTTTCGTATCGCCGAAGTTTAGATGGTGCGGAGTACTTTGAGGGGAATAAAATTAGTAGTCAAAAATTACAATATATAACCCCAATTTTGGGTTTAAATTACAATAATTTCATGATATCGTACACATATTCGCAATTGGTGCAGCAGGTTAATTTTGACACAGCTGGTTTTCATCAACTTACTTTAGGATTGAATTTGTTTTGTAAACCTGAACGGTACCATTGTAATTGTCCGGCTGTTAATTAATGTAAAAAATTAAAAATCGTGATGTATTTCGGGGTTTTTTATACCGATATCTAATGATTATTAAAACTGTAAATGGTAAATCACCTGTAATACCTACTGATTGTTATGTAGCTGAAAATGCTACAATTGTGGGCGATGTAACACTTGGTACGTCGTGTAGCGTATGGTTTAATACGGTGTTGCGTGGCGATGTTAATTTTATAATAATTGGAAATAAAGTTAACATTCAAGATGGAGCAGTTGTTCATTGCACCTATTTAAAGCATCCTACAATTATTGGCAATAACGTTTCGATTGGTCATAACGCCATTGTGCACGGGTGTACAATCCACGACAATGTTTTAATTGGTATGGGTGCTATTGTAATGGATAATTGCGTGGTCGAAAGTAATTCGATTGTTGCTGCAGGAGCTGTAGTAATGCAAAACACCGTTATCGAGTCGGGAACTATTTATGCGGGCGTTCCTGCTAAAAAAGTAAAAAACATTGATCAATCGGATTTTGCTGGAGAAATAGAACGAATTTCTAATAATTATGTCATGTATTCAAGTTGGTTTAAAGAGGAGGAATAAATTATAATCCGAAAATTCTTTTACCATGAAATACCACCTCAGGGTCGATAAGTATAATACAAAACACACCCGATACTATAATGGTTTTTAAAAGATTGTGCAGCCTAAGATAATCTGTTTTATCGTTTGATTTCCATAAAAAATATATAAAACCAATTAAGGCAATTAAACTTATATAAAAGTAGGTGTTCATATAACCTACATTGTAAATATTTACCAAAAAATAAACGGGCAATATTGTACAAATCGTTAAAAAAGTAATAGTTTGTTTTACAAAATAGTCACCATATTTAACCGCAATGGTTAAGTAATTATTTGCAATATCACCCTTAAGATTTTCTAGGTCTTTGACCATTTCGCGAATTAAAATGAGCAAAAACAAAAAAATAGCGTGAGCGAAAATAGGTGGATAAAAGTTTTTAAAATACAATAAAATGGCAAAAAAAGGCAATACTGCTAGTATTGCTGCCGTTAAGTTACCAATAATTGGATATTTTTTTAGTTTGTGCGAATAAAACCAAATTAAAAAGATATAGGTTGAAAAAAAAAGAACAGCTTTAATGGACACAAAAAAAGCAATGGATGCCACGACAAAGTTTAATGTAAAGTAAACGTGTAACTTTGTTTTTTGACTAATAAGTCGGTCAAGTTTTGATTTGTTAGGTCGATTTATAAAATCTTTTTTAGAATCGTAAAAATTATTGATAATGTAGCCTGATGCAATGGTTAAGCTAGAGGCTAGTACCAATATAAAAAGATCAAAATTTAAAACAACATGTAACGCACGTTTTTCGGGTGCCAAAATAAAAATGGCCGATAAATATTGCGCTAATGCAATAATAAAGACATTGTAACCACGCACAACAGAAATCATACTGATTGTTTTCAGCAAAAAATATTTGGCTTTTCGAGATAACATTGGTGTGATTTAAAATTGATAAACCACTTCTAATTTATAATCTTTTAATGATTTTTGGGCACGATCCAGATCTTGAGTAAAACCCAAAATATAACCGCCACCGCCCGAACCACAAAGTTTTAGGTAGTAATCGTTGCTGTCAATACCTTGTTGCCAAAGGGCATGAAATTGCACTGGAATCATGGGTTTGAAATTATTTAAAACTACTTTCGACAATTTTTTTGTGTTTTCGAATAACGATTTTAAATCGCCTATTAAAAAATCTTCTACACACGAATCAGTATATTTTATAAACTGCGATTTAAGCATTTTACGAAACCCTTCGTCTTTTAGTTTTTCCATAAAAAGGGTTACCATTGGTGCCGTTTCGCCCACAATGCCCGAATCTAATAAAAACACGGCACCTTTACCATTTAAAGACTGAGTTGGAATACCGGTAGCTTCAATATTATCTTTCGAATTTATTAAAATCGGAATACTTAAATAACTATTAAGCGGATCTAAACCTGAACTTTTACCATGAAAAAACGATTCCATTTCTGAAAATATTGCTTTTAATTGCAATAATTTTTCGCGGGTTAAATTTTCTAAAACTGTAATTTTATTATGAGCATATTTATCGTAAATAGCTGCAACTAGGGCACCGCTACTTCCTACACCATAACCTTGTGGAATACTTGAATCAAAAAACATACCTTTTTCAACATCAGCTTGCAAAACTTCTAAATTAAAAAGAACCAAATCTGGCTTTAAGCGTTGCAGAGTGGTTAAATAGGCACCAAATCGTCGTAAACTTTCATTCGATTTTATAGCATCTATTGATGGGTCAACTTCGATTTTTAGTGCACCGTTATAAAAATTATATGGAATTGAAAGCCCTTTTGAGTCACGTATAATACCGTATTCTCCGAACAATAATATCTTTGAATAAAATAAAGGACCTTTCATATCGTAATTTTTGTTTTTATTATGTTGGTACATTGCTCATAATGAAATACCTGTTATATCGCTATACTTACAAGTTATTCATAATTTGTTGACTTCCAAACCCAATTTGATCACAAATATACTGACCATTTTGACAATGTGCAACTAATTCAGTAGTAATAAATTGCATTACTTTCGCAACAGCACTTTCAGGATATAAAACATGAACATTTGCGCCTGCATCAAGCGTAAAACAAACCGGTATTTGCGTATCATTTCTAAACTTCCAAATTTTATTTATAATTTCGAGCGTATTGGGCTTCATTAATATAAAATAAGGCAATGAGGTCATCATCATAGCATGTAATGTGAGTGCTTCACTTTCTACAATTTTAATAAACTCATTTAAATTTCCGTTTTGTAAAATCGTTTTTAATTTTGATAAATTGGTGTGTGCTTGCTCAAATCTACTAGCTGCATAAGGATGCTGGTGCATTAAATCATGTCCTACAGTACTCGAAACTTGCTTTTCTCCTTTATCTACTAACAAAATAGTATCTTGATAATTTTTAAAATTAGAATGTATTGAAGGTAAAAACGCTACACCATACAAATCAGAGCTTGCTTTAATTTCGGCATGATAACCCCAAACCACAACGCTTCCTATAATACTTCGACAGGCACTTCCAGAACCCAATCGAGCCAAAAAAGAAGCTTTTTGATTAAAATAGTCAGTAGTCATTTCAGGATTTAAAAGCCGTTCTATCGCCATAATATTCATCGCCAAAGCCGCCATTCCTGAGGCCGACGATGCAATGCCTGAACTGTGCGGAAAAGTATTTTGGGTACTAATTATCAAATGATATTTTTTCAAAAAGGGAACATAAATTGCAATACGCTCCAAAAAATTTTGAATTTTAGGCTTAAACTCGTCCTTAGGCTGTCCTTCAAAAATTAAATGAAATGAAAAATCGCTTTGCATTTGTTTCAGTTCAAACTGCAATGAAGTACTTGTTTTACAATTATTTAAAGTAAAACTTATTGAAGGATTTGCCGGCATTTGAACCTCCTTTTTTCCCCAATATTTCACCAAAGCAATGTTGCTGGGCGAAGTAAACGTAAAACTTCCTTTTTCTACACTATTCAAATATTCTGATGGTATAAAAGCACTTTCTAAAGCCATATAAAAATTAATTTATGCAAATATAACTGATTTCTGTGAATTGTGTAATTGTTAGTTTTTAGAATAGCGTACATTTGAATATCAGAACTACTTTAATGCTAGGGCCAAAGCAACGACGTTGAAGTGAATTTGCACTTTCATATAAAATACAACGGCGCCAAACAAAATTAATTTTAATAAAATCCAAGAATGAATAAATTTGCCAAAATAACCTTTTTTGTAGTCCTATGCCTTGCCGTAGGTTTCGTCGCGTCGTTAGTTACCCGCGATGGCGTAATTAGTTGGTTTCCAACAGTAAATAAACCTTTTTTTAATCCGCCAAGTTGGGTTTTTGCACCCGTTTGGACCCTACTGTATGTAGCAATGGGTGTCGCTGCAGGATTAGTGTGGAATCAAACAAAACAAACTGCCCAAAGTGTCAAAAAAGCATTAATTTTCTTTGTTATTCAATTGGTACTTAATGCAATGTGGTCCTATATTTTCTTTGGTTTACACAATATTTTACTAGCGTTAATTGAAATAATAGTGCTCTGGTTCGTAATCTTTGCAACCTACAAACAGTTTAAAAAAATCAACACAACCGCCGGATACTTATTTATTCCCTATATTATGTGGGTAACATTTGCTACAGTGTTAAACGCAGGTATTTGGTGGTTAAACCATTAGTGTTACAGTATTTGGGCGAATCCCATTTAAAAAAAGGCAACTTTTATTTGTAAATAGCCTTTTTTTAAATGCGGGCGGGCTGTTCGTTACCACTTTTTTTTGTTTCGATCAAAAAATCGAAACAAAAAAAGAGTTCCACTGCCATCCCTTTCGCAACTCAGTCTTTGCAATTTAGCAGTGTTTTATTATAAAATTTGTTTCACGAAGTAAACACATACAGTAATATGTAAGACATACCTAAAAAATAATACCTATATTAGAATAAAAAAGGTACACATACTTTAAGTATCGAGGTACACAAATTATATAGCTACTTGCAAAGTTTCATAACATTATTGATGGCACAAAAAACTAAATCTGAAGCAAAAAAAAACATCTTTAACTGCTTTCTCTGGTTAGCATACATTTAGTAAGCTTACTTGGTGTATTATGGGTTATTCAAAACAGTCGAATAACCGAGACCGAACGACCGAACGACCGTAAAAAACTAAATCTCTTGGTATTAAAACCAAATTAGTTATAAATATACGGCTTTAGGTTTTTTCTATAATAAAAAATAGTAGTAATTACCGGAATTAAAGAATTTTTTATTGCCAAATTCTTTATTTTGTTGATTGGTAGTGGTATATAATTGTACAATGACAGAAGTAAATTTAACGTAAACAAAGTGAGCCCGATAAAATATCGAGCTCACTACTATCAAAATTAATTATAAATTGGTCTATACTTTTGGGTTCAGTCTAATTTTTTGGACTTAAAGCCTTTTGTAATTTATTTACCCTTTTTCAATTCGTGCCAAACGTCGATCGCGCAACCAATATTTAATTCGTTTTACTAAATAAAACATAACCGGTACCATTATTAGGGTTAAAACAGTTGCGTAGGTCAATCCGAAAATGATTGTCCATGCAAGTGGTCCCCAAAACATTACGTTGTCACCACCAATAAAAACATGTGGGTTTAAGTCGGTTATTAAAGAAAAGAAATCAAAATTTAAGCCTATTGCAAGGGGAATAAGACCTAAAACTGCGGTTAAAGCGGTTAATAAAACTGGTCGCAAACGTGATTTTCCTGACTCTATAATTCCATCTTTAATTTCGTCAATCGTTAAATCATTATGCGATTGCAAGCCTTTTTCTTCAACTTTTCGGTCTAAAATTAAGACGAAAAAATCCATTAAAACAATACCATTCTTTACAACAATTCCTGATAAGGAAATGATTCCCATCATGGTCATTAAAATTATAAAATCCATATTTGCAATAACATATCCGTAAAAAACACCTGAAAAACTTAGTATTACAGTAAATAAAATCACGGCAGTTTTTGAAACAGAATTAAACTGCAAAACAATAATAATAGTAATGCCTGCCAAGGCTAAAAACAAAGCAAACATAAGAAAATTTTGATTTTTACCTTGTTCTTCTTGCACTCCAGAAAAAGAATAGGTAACGCCTTTTGAAATTTTATAACTTTTCAAATCAGATTCAATTTGTTTCGTTATTGCATCACCGTTTGCACCAGTCAACACGTTCGAATAAATAGTCATTATTCGTTTTTGATTTTTACGTTTAATTTGGTTGTAAGTTGTTGTTTTTTCGGTGGTTGAAACTGCCGAAATTGGCACTTGCATAATCTGACCATTGTTTTGATTTCTAAACGTTAACGATTGATTAAACAAAATATTTTCGTTTTTACGTTGGTCATTTTGCATTCGCATTACAATATTGTAGTCGTCGTCGCCTTCTTTGTAAGTCGAAATTTCTTGTCCGTAAACCGACCGTCGTAAATTAAAGCCCAATTGTCCGGTAGACACTCCCAAACTTCCTGCGTTTGCTCGATTTACTTTTACTTCCAATTCAGGACTTTCGTTATTTACATCAACGCTTAACCGCTCAATACCAGCAATGTTTTTAGCATTAATAAACGCAATCATTTTATCTGCTTCCTTTAGCATCACTTCATAATCGGTACCTGTTAATTGCACACTTATTGGATATCCTGCAGGAGGTCCAGCGGCATCTTTTTCAACAGTTACTACAGCACCCGCAATGCCTTTAACTTTACTTCTTATTTCGTCTAAAACATCAGTAGTATTATAGCCGCGTCTAAACTTAAATTCCGAAAAATTAACGGTTACCTTTCCTTTAAAAGGTGTTTCAGATGCCGATCCTGCGTCAACATTTGGATTACCTGCTCCTACACCAACTTGAGAAACTATTGATTCAGCTAAGAAATTTTTACTAGTATTCTTGTCAATATATTTGTTTACAGTTTCTATAATTTGCTTTTCGACAAATTTTGTTGCTTTATTTGTTTTTTCAATATCGGTTCCCTGCGGATATTCGATATAGGTAATTACTTGTTTTGGAATATTGTCAGGAAAAAATAATACTTGTCTTGGGAAAATTCCGAGTAATACAAAAGAGAATACTAACAATCCAATAATCGAAAATAAGGCAATCCACGCTTTTTTTCCGACCAAAATTTTACCTAAAAAATTTTGATATTTAATTTCTATCTTCGGAAAAAAACTGTGTTGAAAATCTTGGGTCCATTGGTATAATTTTATTTTATAAAGCCACATCAATACCAACGAAATTATTGATAAATGACCAATAGCTCGTGCAAATTTAGAATCGTAAATATTTCCTAAAAGAACAAATATAACAGCTACTGTGGTAAAAATAATAGAATACAATTTAGCTGCTTTTTTACTAACGTTTTTATCTTCAATAGCCATCGAACCACCTGTCATTGCCGCATTAATAATCATCGCTACAAACAACGATGCCGTTAACGTAATGGTTAAGGTAATAGGAAAGTATTTCATAAATTTTCCCATTGTTCCTGGCCATAAGGCAAATGGTAAAAATGCCATAAGCGTTGTTGCTGTTGACGAAATTACTGGCCACGCAATTTCACCAATTCCTATTTTTGAGGCATCAATGCGCGACAATCCTTTTTTCATATTAGCGAAAACGTTGTCGACAACGACTATTCCATCATCTACCAACATGCCCAATCCCATTACTAATCCAAAAAGAACCATTGTGTTTAAAGTCAATCCAAAAGCAGAGAGAATAGTAAAGGCCATTAACATCGAAAGTGGAATTGCGGCACCTACAAAAAGTGAATTTCGTAATCCCATTGTAAACATTAGCACAATCATTACCAAAACAATACCAAAAATAATATGGTTTGAAAGTTCGTCTACTTGGTGTTCTACGCGCGACGATTGGTCATTGGTTAACTCCATTTTCAAATTTTCGGGTAAATAGGTTTTTTTTGCCTCAGACAGTTTTTCTTTTACTTGTTCAATAGCCGAAATCATGTTTTCGCCCGAACGTTTTTTTACGTTTAGCATTACAACTTCTAAACCTTTTTCGCGTGCATAAGTTGTTTTTTCTTTTTCTTTAAAATTCACAACGGCAATATCTCGTAAGTAAACCGTACCACCATACGATTTAACAATTACGTTTTCTAGTTCTTTGGGGTCTTTAATTTCGCCAACAATTCTAATATTATTTCTTGAGCCTTGCGAAATTAAATTGCCCCCAGAAAGCGTCATGTTTTCGTACTTTACAGCATTCTGAATGTCATCAAAAGATACTTGAGCAGCTGTCATTTTAAAAATATCAACGGCAATTTCGACTTCTTTATCGTCAACACCAATAATATCTACTTTTTTAACCTCAGCAATTTCTTCAATATCATCTTGCAGTAATTTACCGTATTTTTTTAAATCTTGTGTAGTATAATTTCCTTGTAAATTGATATTTAAAATAGGAACTTCCTCGGAAACATTCAGTTCAAATACGCTTGGTTCAACCTTGCTTCCGTTGTCAAGATTTGGCCAATCGGTATCGGCTTTTACATTTTCGACTTTATCTTTAACTTTTTGCTTTGCCTCCTCAATACCCACTTTTTCAGAAAATTCAGCTACAATCATTCCGTAATCTTGAAATGAACTTGATGTGATTTTTTCAACGCCAGAAATGTTTTTTATTTGTTTTTCTAATGGTTTAATTATCAGTTTTTCAACATCCTCGGCCGAATTTCCTGGAAAAACGGAGGAGATATAAATTTTATTCTCGATAATTTCAGGAAAATCTTCTCGAGGCATGGTAACATAGGCAATTAAACCAGTTACAACAATTAAAAGGGTCAAGATGTAAACTGTAACTCTATTGTCAACAGCCCAACTTGAAATTCCGAATTCTTTATTTTTATGACTCATACTATTTTGTGCTGTTTTATGTGTTTTAAGGTACTGCTCGTCTTTTTAAATAAATAGCTTTAAACTAAAAAATGTATTAAAAATTTAATTTCATCCCGTCAGATATGGTTTGAAAACCCTCAACAACAATAATATCATTTGACGTTAAACCACTTACAATTTCGGTACTATTATCAGATGCTTGACCAATTGTTACTACAACTTTTTTAGCTGTTCCTGTTTTTCCATCCGACCCAGTAACGACGTAGATATATTTGTTTTTTTGCCCGTCTTCTTGAATAATACTTGTTGGAACAGTTAATGCATTTTTATTTACATAATCAATGATTTTTAATTGTGCTACTTGATTTGGGCGCAATAAATTATCAGGGTTGGGCATGCTTACCTCAATACCGAAACTGCGGTTGCTAGGATTTATAAAATTTCCTACTTGACGCACCTTGCCTTTATATGTTTTTGCTAAAGATGTTAAATAAACGTCAACTTGCGTGCCTACTTTTAATTTGCCAATATAAGTTTCGGGTACATTTGTAGAAACATACATTTTTGATAAATTTACAATTCGCAATAAACCTTGCACCGATGCAGAAACGACCTGTCCACGCTCTACAAAAACATCATCAACTGTACCCGAAAATGGTGCTTTTATAACTGTTTTTGACAATCCTGCTTTTGCCTGTGCTACTGCTTTTTGCAGGCTTATCATTTGTGTTTGTGCTTGCAGATACTGTATTTCTGAACCAATTTTTTGATTCCAAAGGTTTTTCTGACGCTCAAAAGTAGTTTTCGCCAATTGATATTGCGTTTCTAAGCTTGCCACTTGTTGGCTCATTCCTGCATCGTCAACCCGACCTAAAATTTGTCCTTTAGCAACATGCTGTCCTGCTTTAACATTTAAATTAACCAAAGTTCCAGGCATTTCTGGTTGAACCAAAATATTTTCTTTAGTATCAACGCTACCTTGAATTTCTAAATAATGATTGAAAACGGTGTCTTTGACAGCTATAACGGTAACTAGTGCCTCAGCTTTTTTAATTTCAACTTTCGACAACGCTTCTTCAATTTTAGCTAAATCAGCTTGCAATTCGGTTCTTTTGGTTTGTAAAACAGTAGTGTTTTTCGATTTTATTAAATCATCAATGCTTTGCGACGTTTCTTTGGTTCCACATCGCAGCAATAGGGTTGATAATGTTAATGCAATTAGTATTTTTTTCATATGTAATGCTATTAATTTTGTTTTTATAATGATTTATTTGGTGCTTATTTTTTCTAAAACAGCGCGCTTATTTATAACCTCCACCATGGCCTGCAGATAACTTTGTTGTGAAGCATACAATTGCCGTCGTGCCTCTGTGAGATTAAAACTACTTGATAAGCCTTCTTTAAATTTTATATGTTGTTTTACGTCAATTCGCTCGGCAAGGCGCAGGTTTTCTTTTGAACTTTGATAATTTTCGATACTAAATTCGTAATCACTTTTAGCATTTTGATATTGTAATTTTAATTTTTGTTCTGAGTCAGTTAAATCGGTTTTGGCTTTATCAAAGGCAAGTTTGGCTTGTTGGGTTCGGGCACTTCGTGCAAAACTACTAAAAATTGGAATACTAAGATTAATACCTAGGTTTGAATAATTAAACCAGCGTTGATTGGTGTTTAAAAAATTAAAATTTTGCCCAAACGAATTATAACCAAAATTTAAGCCCGCTGCTAAAGTGGGTAATGCTTTACTTTTTTGAAGTTTTAGTTCCAAGTTTTTTTGTTCAACAAAATTATGTGAAATAACATAATTAATATTGTTTTTTACCTCAAAATTATTGGTGCTTAATGCTAAATCTAAATTGTTCTTGGTTAAAGTTTCTAATTTATCTGTTATGGTTACAGAATCATCAAGGGCAATACCTAAGTTTATTTTTAGCATTTTTAAACTAATTTCTTTCACACGGGTAATGTAATTGATATTGCTTTTAACGCTGAGTAACGTAATTTTTAACTGTTCTACATTTTCTTCTTCAATCAATCCGTTTTTAAAAGTCTGCTCTGTTTCGAAGAGCGTACGTTCTAAAATTATTTTATTTTTTTGTAAAATTAATTCGCTTTCATTTGCTAATAGTATACTTCCGTAGCTGTTAATTATCACTTCTTTAATCTCCGCATCGGTTTTCTTTTTATAATTTTGGTAAAATGCTAAATACGTTTTTGATGCTTGAAGAGCAACAATATAAGAACCATCAAAAAGCAATTGCGTTAACCCAACACTTGCTGTGGCATTGTGCGTAGTACCAAAAGCCACTTCAGAAAACGTACCAGGTTCACCACCAAAAATTTCGGCCGGTAGTAATGATTTTTGAATTACAAAATTATTTTGATACCCTAAATTGCCGTTTATTTGGGGCAAACCCATAGCAGTTGTTTCCCATTTTTTTTGTTTAGCAATTGCAATATCGCGTCCTGCATTTATAGTCTGTCTATTGTTTACAATTGCATAATCAACCGCTTGTTGCAAAGTGAATGCAAATTCTTTTTTTGTGTCTTGTGCAAAACTTAAAAAGCAAAAAGCAAATGCGGTTAAAAAAATTATTTTTCTCATATAAATCGTCATTAAATATTTAATTTGTTTTTTTCTAATTCCAGTATTCCCTTAGGAGTCGCCAATGCACGAATGTGGTATTCTAGAGCTTGATATTCCATTTGTGAAATTTCTGCTTCGGAGGTATTTTGATCGTTGATACTAAAAATTAATTCATAATAAAATTTCACTACCATTGGGATGTTCAAATCCGCTCTATACAATCCTTCGACAATGCCCTTTTCAATATTTTTAGTAAAACATCGTTTACATTCTTCAACTTGTCGACTTCTGATGCTGTTGTATATTTCAGGATAATGTTTTTTAAGTTGATACAAGGGTGAATTTCCTGCCGATTTAAACATTTCGTTAAACATTTTTCGGATTTCATAATTTTCAACAATAGCATTGTAATTTAACGATACTATTGATGCTATGGTTTGCTCAATTTGCATTTGAATTGCAGTAGTTCCCTCTTCGATTAATGCCTCTTTATTTCCAAAATACTTATAAATAGTTTTCTTAGAAATGCACATTTCACAGGCAATATCGTCCATAGTGACGCTTTTAAATCCCAGTTTCAAAAATAATTGTGTAGCAATATTTACTATTTTGTCTTTCATTATACTTTTTAATCGACCACAAAGATAAGTAGGAAACTTTAAGTACTAAAAAAGTTTCCAAAGTATTTACATAAATTTAACATTTATCAGGTTATCGTTTGACGTTGTAAGTTTGAAATCAGTAGATTTTAATTTACTTTTGTATTGTTAAAAGGCAATCATTTAATTTAAAACGAAAAAAATATGTTTTTTAATATTTAACTTAATTCAAAAAAATGCATTCTATTTACCAATATCAGAATTTTATTTCGACCTATTTAACCGAACAATCAAAGATAAAAAGTAATAAATCGCCTAAAAATCTTTATGATCCAATAAATTATATTTTGGCAGATGGCGGCAAAAGAATGCGTCCAACGTTAACACTAATGGCAGCCGAAATTTTTGATGCCGATTATAAAAAAGCACTCCCTGCTGCACTCGCAGTTGAAGTTTTTCATAATTTTTCATTAGTTCATGATGACATTATGGACGACGCTCCATTACGACGAGGAAAAAAAACAGTGCATGAAAAATGGGATATCAATACCGGAATTTTGTCGGGCGATGCGATGCTGATTTTAGCTTATCAATATTTTGAGCACTACGAAGCGCCAATTTTTAGCGAATTAGCTAAATTATTTAGTAAAACTGCACTCGAAGTTTGCGAGGGTCAGCAATATGATGTGGATTTTGAAACGCGTGATGACGTTAGCATTGCGGAGTACCTTACAATGATTGAATATAAAACCGCAGTTTTAGTGGCTGCCGCAATGAAAATGGGCGCAATTTTGGCCGAAACATCTGAAAAAAATGCCAACTTAATTTACGATTTTGGCTTAAATCTAGGAATTGCATTTCAACTTCAAGATGATTATTTAGATGCTTTTGGCGATCCAGCGACATTTGGAAAACAAGTGGGCGGCGATATTATTGAAAATAAAAAAACCTATTTGTACTTAAAAGCAATTGAATTTGCATCTGTATCTGAAAAAGAACAACTCTTGCATTTATTTTCAATACAATCAAATGAAAATTATGATAAAATAAATGCTGTAAAAAATTTATTTAATCAAACCGGAGCATCGCAAGCCACACAAAAAGCAATTCAAGACTTTACTTTTAAGGCTTTTGATACGTTATACCAAATTAATATTGACAATGAAAAAAAAGCAATTTTAAAATCATTTGGCGAAAATTTAATGGGAAGAAAAGTATAGTGCAATAGTCAGGTTATAGAATCAAAAGCGCAATTAGCAACAATAAATAAAGGTAATTAAATGAAATGGATTACTATTTTTTTACGAGTTGCATACTACGAAATATGCAATTTATTTTTAAAGAAATAACTTTATGGGGTAAACACATCACTCAAAAATATATACAATATTAGTAATAACTCAATCACACTAAAATTTCAACACTTCAATAAATTTAAAATATAATGTTTATTCAACCACAATCAACCGACATATTACTGATTGAAGCTGCGTCAGAAAACTTATATATAAAATTAATTGAACAGTTAAACAAAGATTTTAATTTAGCTAATGAAGCAGTTGATTTTCCGATGAGTGTACAGCCACACGAATTAAAAATTCAATTGCACGAAAAGATTTACCGATTGATTCAATATAAATTTACCGAATATTTAAATCTACTTTATATAATTGATGTTTCTGAAGAGAAAATCAAACAACTTGATGGCTCGGATATTTCAGAATTATCAGAGCAAGTTTCATTTTTAATCCTAAAAAGAGAATGGCAAAAAGTTTGGTTTAGAAACAAGTATTAAATTATTTGTAAGAATATAGTACAACCAAAAGTGCTTACTAACTCTACCTACGTAAGCACGGTTTTTACAATCGAGTAAAGTTTTGCTCCCGTATTTTGACACTTTTTCATCAAAAAAAACCGCCAACAAAACGCAACGCAATCGTATTAAACACGTTGTTATGCAACGCTGTTGGTAACCAAACCAATTATCGGTAAGAAACAGCACTTGAATTTTTGAGCCTAAAATCGAAATCATTTTTATTACTACTTTCAATAAATAAAAGTTTATTTTGAATAGAATTAATTTTGATATTGTATGTACTATTTGAATAGAAATCGTTTACTTTATTATTAAAAATTGAATTTTCGCTTTCAACAAAAGCTTTACAATTATTTACTAAAACGTCTTTAAACATAATTTTATTCAAATTAAAATCGACATCTTCAATTTTTTTATCTAAAAGAATTAATTTACTAAAGCCTGACACTACAGATTCCTTCAGAAAAAAATTGCTTTTTTCAGCACTATAAATAGCCTCTTTTACAAGACCTTCCATATTTTCTTCGTTGTTTACCAATGTCATATTTGATGCCACAATTGTAGTTTGTTTTTTAGCATAATCGTTACTTTCAGGCTTGTCGTATGTATCAATTTCAAAGCACCTAGACGTAGAAACATCAGACGAATAGGGATACCGAATGGCCAAACTATTTGAAATAGCACATTGCGCACCTTGTGTAAAATCAAAATCATCATCAGTCGCGCGATATGAAACTAGATTGTTCAAAATTAAATTACCACCGTACGATTCAAAAGAATCATCGTTTGAAAAACTAACCTGAATATTTTCTATTTTTGTTTTATTACCAACACCTGCTAACGAAAGCCCATTAAACTCCTTTGAAGCATTAAGTTTTCTGCCCGGAAATTCGATTCTTACAAATCGCATTATTCCCGAACTACTGCTGTCATTATCGCCTCCGTAGGATGAAACCAGCGGATCAAGATCAAAACTTAACAATCCAACTCCACCTAATCGGTTTATTTGCGCATCGCCTAAAATAACAATACCACCCCAATCACCAGGGTTTCGTTCCATTTCGCCTTTATTTGAAGTAAAAATAATTGGGCTTGTAACTTCTCCATCAGCCAAAATCATTGCGCCTTTTGTAATAACTAATGTACCGCAAGTATCATAATCTCCCCGAATTACAGTACCCGATTCGATCGATAATTTGGCTTTGTTTGTTACATAAACAATACCTGAAAGTAAATAGGTTTTATTACGGAACAATTTTTTATCACTGCTTATAACCCCTGACAAAATTTCGTTGCACTTTTTGTATTCTGATGTTTTTGGTTTAAAATTGGTCCACTCCGACAAAAAATTGGCGTTTTCTGAAACACCCAATTTTGTTTGGCTGCACATTACATTAAAAATAATTAAAGCCAAAATTAAAAAAATAGTTTTCATTGTTGTAGTAGTTTTTACAACGCAAAATTATTTTATTATTGTAAAAACTACCGACTGTTTCAATTAAATATAGGTTACTAAACTACAGAACCATGTTATGAATTTAACCCATTTAATAGCAAATCACGGCAAAAAATTAACCTAAATTTTATTTGTTTTTTTATTAAAAGTAAAAAATGCAATAATTACACTGGCCAACATGAGTAAACCACCTAGTGCAAAAGGTGCACCAGCAAACTGAAAAGGAGCATCATTGTGCGTAAAAAAATAAAAAATACCAGTCATTAAAGGCGGCCCAACAATTGCAGCTACGCTCATTATACTGGTTAATGTACCCGAAATTTCACCTTGTTCGTTTGATTTAACATCGGCAGTAACCATTGCTTGAATTGCCGGACCAGCAATTCCGCCCATACAATAAGGCACTAAAATAACAAACATCATCCAACTTTGTGAGGCAAAAGCAAACAAAAACATACCCAAAGTATACAGTGCAAGCCCTACATACACACTTTTTTTATTACCCAATACCGGATTAATAAATCGAACCAAACCACCCTGCACAATACTGACTAAAATACCTACAACACCTAGTGAAATGCCTACCATTTTTTCGTCCCATCCAAATTTATACATTGTAAAAAAGCTCCAATTTCCTTCAACTGCTTTTGATGCCACATAAACTAAAAACAAAATAAGTACCAATTTTACCAACTCAGGATAGCGCTTCAAACTCTTAAAAGATCCTATTGGATTGGCTCGTTTCCAGCTAAATTCGCGTCTGTTTTCTGCTTTTAATGATTCGGGAAGAACAAAATAACCGTATAGAAAATTAAGAAAACACAATACACCAGCCGCAACAAACGGCACTCTTGAGCCGTACTGACCCAATAAGCCACCAATTACCGGTCCAATTACAAATCCCAAACCAAAGGCAGCGCCGATCATTCCGAAATTTTTTGCTCGGTTTTCTGGAGTGCTCACATCGGCAATATAAGCCGAAGCGGTTGTAATACTCGCACCAGTTATACCCGCTACAATTCTTCCTACAAAAAGCCACAAAATGGTTGGTGCGATCGACAAAAACAAATAATCAATTGCAAAACCAAACAGCGAAATCAAAATTATAGGTCGTCTGCCGTATTTATCACTTAAACCACCAACGATGGGTGCAAAAACAAATTGCGTAAAAGCGTAGGCAAACGTAAGCCAACCGCCATATTTTGCAGCTTCGCTCACATCAGCGTTGATTAGTTCTTTTATTAATTTTGGTATTACCGGAATTATAATTCCCCAACCCGTAACGTCGAGCAGCATGGTAATAAATATAAAACCAATGGCGGCTTGTTTTTTGTTTTTCATAAAATAATTTTTTGGGCGTTTCCTGTTTGCTGCGTTCCTCGCAATGACAGGCCGGGCTTTCCACTATATCTTTTTTTGGTTAAAAAAAAAACCAAAAAAAGGATGCCGTTACAATCCCTAACGCACCGTGATGCAAATAAACAAAAAATCTCGCTACAACATAACGAGATTTAGGTATTCAAAATAAACTACAAACATTTTCAAATATAATACAGTTTGTAGTTTTCAATATTATTACAACTCCAATGCTTTTTTAGCATCACCATTCATTAACAACTCCAACGGATTTTCTAATGCTTCTTTAACAGCTACTAAAAAACCAACTGACTCACGTCCGTCAATAATTCGGTGGTCGTACGAAAGTGCTACATACATCATTGGGTGAATTTCTACCTTGCCGTTTACTGCAATTGGACGCTCGATAATATTGTGCATTCCTAAAATACCCGATTGTGGTGGGTTAATAATTGGAGTACTCAACATACTGCCAAACACACCTCCGTTGGTAATTGTAAAAGTACCTCCAGTCATATCATCAACCGTAATTTGACCGTCGCGGGCACGCAATGCTAATCGCTTAATTTCGGCTTCAATTCCCCGAAAAGTCAGTAATTCAGCATTTCTAACTACCGGCACCATCAACCCTTTTGGTCCAGAAACTGCAATCGAAACGTCAACAAAATCATACGCTACTTTATAATCGCCGTCCATCATCGAATTCACATCCGGAAATAAGGCTAAGGCTCGAGTTACTGCTTTGGTAAAAAACGACATATAACCTAACCCTAAGCCGTTATGCTTAGCTTTAAATTCGTCTTTGTATTGATTTCTTATGGTGTTTATTGGTGTCATGTTCACTTCGTTAAACGTAGTCAACATAGCTGTTTCATTTTTAGCAGCTACCAATCGTTCGGCTACTTTACGGCGCAACATTGATAGTTTTGTTCTTTCTGAACTTCTGCTGCCACCAGTAGGTGTCCCCATAGATGGAACTGCATTTAGAGCATCTTCGGTGGTTATGCGTCCGCCTTTTCCGGTACCAACAATGGTTGCTGGCTCAATATTCTTTTCGTCTAAAATTTTACGGGCAGCTGGGGACGGCGTTCCAGTGGCGTATGTTGCTTCGGCTACTTTTGGAGTTTCTGTTTTAACTTCTGCTTTTGGGGCTTCTGTTACTACTACTGCTTTTGGAGTTTCAGAAACTGCTGCTGCACCTGGTTTTGCCGCATCAGTATCAATATGGCACACCACGGCTCCAACAGCAACAGCGTCTCCTTCCTCGGCTTTAAGGGTGATAATACCACTTGCTTCGGCTGGGAGTTCGAGTGTGGCTTTATCCGAATCAACTTCAGCAATGGCTTGATCTTTTTCAACATAATCGCCATCCTTTACCAGCCATGTTGCAATTTCAACTTCTTTTATTGATTCTCCCGGAGAAGGAACTTTCATTTCTAAAATCATAATTTAATAGTTTAAAATGTAAGGCTACTACTTACAATTATTTATTTGAATTCTACTTGTTTAATTTATACTCTATTTACAAATGCAGTGTGGCGATCTGCAAAGAAATACTATTTCAAATTACTGCTTGTCAAATTTTTAACACTTTTTTTTACCAAACATTAATTGTAGTTAACAATTTGCTATAAAACTTCTTTGCAAAAATTCTATTTTTATAAAAGATTTTCTACTGAAATATCCTCGTCAATTTCATCCCAATGTATACCTTCACCACTTCCTACGAACCGTCATTTGTTTAACTGATCTATTGTAGCATTTCGCAATTGTGGAAACCATTCTAATGGGACAGATAATTCCCTTCCATCTGCTAAAAACAACATCATTTTAGATGAGTCGAAGGTCACATTTATTGCACTATTTGATTTACTAATTGTTAAAATACTCATCCCATTTTTGAATTAAAAATTCTTTATTTGCTTCAACTAAATTACGAACTCGTTTCAATTCGTTAGCACTAAATTTTGACGACTTAATAAGTTCAATAAACGCAGTATTAAATTTTGCAGTAGCTTCGGCTTTTTCAACATGAACATGCTTGGGCAAATGTTTATTACTATAAAAGAAAAATCAAAATCCCTCAATAAGTAAGACTGTTGGCATTTATCTAAACAAATTTTTGTCAAAAACCATTCTAATTGCATCGGCATGTCTTCGTCTATCGCGCGTACTGCTTCCAGCGGCTGGTGCTGCATATGCTTTTAAAGAGGCCAATCGCCATTTTACCATATCAAAATTCATCAGCATATAGCTGTAAGCACCCATATTTTTTGGCTCTTCTTGCGCCCAAACATAATCGTCGGCATTTGGATAAATCGCAATTATATTCTTTAATTCTTCTATTGGCAATGGAAATAATTGTTCAATACGAACCAAAGCAACATCGTTCCGCTGGTTAATGGTGCGCTCTGCAAGAATATCGTAATAAAATTTTCCGGTGCAAAACACCAACGATTTTACTTTTGATTTATCTACTTGATTGTCGTCGATAGTTTCCTGAAATGCTCCATTTGCCAATTCGTCTTGTGTAGAAACGCATAACGGATGACGCAATAGGCTTTTTGGCGTAAATACTACCAAAGGTTTTCTGAAATTGGTTTTCATTTGTCGTCGTAACACATGGAAAAAATTTGCAGGTGTTGTACAATCTACTACGTACATGTTGTGTCGGGCACAAAGTTGCAAATACCGTTCCATTCGTGCTGATGAATGCTCTGCTCCTTGACCTTCGTATCCGTGCGGGAGTAATAAAACTATTCCGTTTTGGTTGTTCCATTTGTCTTCACCACACGAAATATATTGATCAATCATGATTTGACATCCGTTTGAAAAATCTCCAAATTGAGCTTCCCAGATGGTTAACGTGTTTGGGTTGGTTAAGGCATATCCGTAATCAAAACCTAAAACGCCGTATTCGGATAATAACGAATTATATATATTAAAATTTCCTTTTTTATTGGGTAATGTGTTTAGTAAAATAACTTCTTCTTCTGAATCTTCGACTTTTACAACGGCATGTCGGTGCGAAAAAGTACCTCTTTCAACGTCTTGCCCAGAAACGCGCACATTATTTCCTTCAATCAAAAGTGAGGCGTAGGCTAGTGTTTCGGCTGTTCCCCAATCGATTACATTGTTGGTATACATTGTATTTCGATCGGTAACAATTTTAGCAATTTTATTAATAAACTTTTTGTCTGATGGCAAAGTAGAAATCACTTTTAAAGCATCGTCTAAAACTTGTTTGTCTACTTTAGTGTCTACTTTTTTAAGCATTTCATCGTCTGAAACCTGAACGAAATCAGTCCATTCGTCTTGTAGAAAAGGCTTGATGATTGTTAACGTTTTTTTACGAGACTCTTCAAGATTTAAATCGAGGTTGGCTTTGTATTCACTTTCAATTTTTGAGATATACGCCGCATCTATAATGCCACTTGCAATTAATTTTTCGGCATAAATATCGCGCGGATTTTGGTGTTTGGCGATAATTTTATACAATACGGGTTGTGTAAATCTTGGTTCGTCGCCTTCGTTGTGACCATATTTTCTGTAACCAAGCAAGTCGATAAAAACATCGCTAGCAAATGTCATTCGGTAGTCGAGTGCAAATAACATTGCGTGTACGACTGCTTCTGCATCATCGGCGTTGACATGAAGTACGGGCGATAAAGTAACTTTAGCCACGTCGGTGCAATAGGTTGACGACCGCGCATCTTGATAATTGGTCGTAAAGCCTACTTGATTATTGATTACTAGGTGAATTGTACCACCGGTTTTATATCCGTCAAGCTGTGCCATTTGAACAATTTCATACATAATACCTTGCCCTGCTATGGCAGCATCGCCATGCACTGCTATAGGCAATACTTTAGAAAAATCGTTGGAATAATACTTGTCTTGTTTGGCTCGAGCAATGCCTTCAATTACTGCTCCAACGGTTTCTAAATGGGAAGGATTTGGGGCTAGATTTATGTTTATTTTTTTTCCCGAACGAGTTGTTTTTTCTGAGGTTAACCCCAAATGATATTTTACATCCCCATCAAAATATTCTTTATCATAATCTTTACCGTCAAATTCTGAAAAAATATCTTGTGTTGATTTATGAAAAATATTTGCCAAAATATTTAGTCTTCCTCGGTGTGCCATTCCCATCACAAAATGTTCTACTCCTTGATTGGCGGCAGTTTCAATTAAAAAATCTAAGGCAGGAATTATTGATTCGCCTCCTTCTAACGAAAATCGTTTTTGACCTACATATTTGGTATGTAAGAAGTTTTCAAAAGATACGGCTTCGTTTAACTTTTCTAAAATATTTTTCTTTTGATCTGCATTAAAATTAGGCAGATTGTCATTAACATTCAGTTTATTTTGTATCCATTGCACCACTTCGGGCTTACGAATGTACATGTACTCTACTCCAATTGATTCGCAGTATACATTTTGAAGGTGTTGTACAATTTGCTTTAAAGTTTGGGGCGCATTACCTAGTACTTTTGATGCGTCAAAAACGGTTTCTAAATCGGTGGTTGATAGGTCAAAGTTGACCAAATCTAAATTTGGCGAATAAATTCTTCTGTCGCGCACCGGATTGGTTTTTGTAAACAAGTGGCCTCTGGTTCGGTAAGCGTCAATAAGTTTTAGGACATTAAATTCTTTGATTATTTTTTGCGAAGTTTGCCCTGTATCTGCATTTGTACTTGCAATGATGCTCATTTGTGCCACTGCTTGCTCTTGGTTATAGGATGACATTCCGAAATCGAAACCTTGAAAAAATGCGCGCCAACTTGGCTCGACGCTATCGGGATTTTGAAGATATTGGTCGTATAATTGGGCGAAAAATTCGGTGTGTGCTGCGTTTAAAAAAGAAAACCTATCCATAGTTGTATTCTAAAGTAGTTGTTTAAAACAATAAGTAACGCAAAAGTAAAATAAATATAATTATTTATGATGATTTTTTATACTTTTATAACATATTAATCGTAAAAGCAGAATGATGAAAAAGAAATGTTCTAAGAAATTAACATTTGTTGTTTTATACTTATTTAGTTTAACGCTACAAAATGGGATTTGTGCGCAACGATTAAATCGAGCGACATCGAAAAGCGAGTTTTGGAAAAAAGTGCAATTTGGCGGCGGCTTGGGGTTGAGCTTTGGTGATTTTACTAATATTACGGTTGCTCCTGCTGCTATTTATAATTTTAATGACTATATGGCGTTTGGTGTTGGGCTTCAAGGCAGTTATGTTTCTGCGCGAGAAACGTATAAATCTACTATTGTGGGAGGCAGCTTGATTACTTTATTTAAGCCTGTTCGCGAGGTTCAATTATCGATAGAAATAGAGCAGCTTAATTGTAATGCGACGTTGCAACAAATTGGATTAAACGAAATTAAAAACAATTTTTGGACAACTGCTGTATTTGTGGGCGGTGGTTACAATACTGGTAATGTTACCATTGGCGGACGCTATAACCTGCTTTTTGATCAAAAAAAGAGTGCCTATTCGACGGCTTTTATGCCCTTTGTGAGGGTATTTTTTTAAATTATAGTTTAGGTATACTTGTGGTTTGCTTGTGTGATAAACGGTTGATAGGTCATATGATAGGCAAGTATTGTTTTTTTTGGGTATTTTGCGTGAGGGATTGCAGTGGAGCTCTTTTTTTATTTATCGATTTTTTATCGATAAATAAAAAAAAGCGGGAACGTAAAGCCCGACCCGAAGTTTTTACGAAGGGGCACGCCCAACTTTTAACAATTATTTGTTTTATTATTCTAACATAAAGGTAGTTTTTAATACTAACTTACTTGTGTCGAATACATTTAGCAAGTAGGTGCCTGGTTCTAAATTTTGTACGGCGATTGTTTTTTCTACTTGTGTTATTTTTAGATTAAATTGAACGTTAAGTAGGTCAGAGTATACTAATTCTTTTTTATCGAAGAATGCTGTTGCTTTTAATCCGATTACGTTATTTTTACTGTCGATAATTTGATAATAAAATACTTTTGCTTGCTTTGTTGCTAATTTATTTTCGGCAATTTCAAATTTTATGATAATGTTATTTACTCGTGATGCGTTTTGTGTTTGAATTATTTTGCCCGATTCTCTTTTTTTAATACTTACTGCGCTTAAATTGTAGAAGTACAAATTGTTAGATACCGTTTCGATTTTACTTTGTAACTCTGATTTTTCTTTAATAAGTGCTTTTTTTTCTGTTTCGTTTTTAGCAATGATTAAAGTAGAACTATCGATAATGGATTTGTAATTCGTTACTTTTTTGGATAAGGAATCTACTTTTGCGGTAAGTTTAGTTACATAATTTTTATATTTAGCAATAATATCGTTGGTAACTCCTGGCTTATTCAATTGCGATATAATAGCATCTATTTTTTGTTTTTCAATAAGCAGTTGCTCCGATAATTGTTTATTTTTAGATGCTGTTGCCACTAAATTAAGTTTTGCTTTTTCTAAATCTTGTATTATTGCTAATTTTTCGCTTTTTAATTCAATTATTACTGCTTTTGATCGTGATGATATATTATACATATATCCAAAGCAACAAAATAGTATTACTATTAAAACTGTAATGAGTATTTTATATGTTTTGTAATTATTTTTGGTACTACCGTTGCTCATTTGAAATAATTTTTAACGTTTGATTTGTATTTTGTTTCAGGGTTTTTTTGTGTAATCGATAATAAATATAAATACCTACTAGACTAATTACGGTCATAAAAATCCAGTTATGTACGAAAGAGAAATTTTTTGAAATCAAAAAGCCAATTTCTGGACTAAAAATTTGCGCTACGCTAAAGCTCATACTGTACATTGCCATGTACCGTCCTTCCATTCCGATTCTTGACATTGAAAGGGCAAATGTATTTGAAAATGATAGGATTAGCAGATTGCCTATTGTTATGAAAAGAACGCTAATGATAAGTAAAAAAATATAGTTTGAAAAAGTTAGCGTTAAGAAACCGAGTGACATGAATACAGAACCTACGAATATAATTTTAGTAACTGCAACTTTTTGTTTTTCTAAATAGGCGACAATAGGCATTTCGAATAAAAAAATCACAACGCCGTTTAACGACAGTAGCATTCCTATTTCGATTTCAGTAAAATTAAATTTTTGAGTATTGTACAAGGGCAACACTGTAAAGATTTGATAAAACAAAAACGCAGTTACAAAAACGCAGCACAGCAAAAGGATGAAGCTACTGTTAACTAAATAGTTAGTTGTGTTTGAAACTTGTTTTTGAACCTCGTTCCATGTTATTGCGAGCTTGCTATCGTCAATAAAAAACATAAATAAAATTACTGCTAATAAACTTGTTGCACCGTCGATAAAAAACAAATTGTCGTAGCTGCTGATGGTTACTAAAAGTCCCCCCAAAACAGGCCCTGCCACAACTCCTAAGTTTGAACCTAATCGAATTAAAGTGAGTGATCTTGTTCTGTTTTCTGGCAAGGAAAACTTACCAACGGCAACGTACATTGCGGGTTTATAGATATCCGCAAAAGCAGTTAACAAAAACAATCCGCATAACATTTCGGTAAAACTATACAAAAATAGCAGTGCAACAAACCCAAACCCAACAAGAACTAGACTTACAAGCATTATGGTATAAAACCCGTATTTATCGGTAAGCTGTCCTCCAATCCAATTTCCGGCTAATGAGCCCAACCCTATGGCACCCATAAGCCAACCAACTTCTGTTAAAGAATAAGAAAGGTTTTCGTGTAAATACTTAGTTAGAAAGGGCATAGCCATGGCTCCCATTCTGTTAATAAACGTAATAATCGTTAAAATCCAAATTTCTTTAGAAAATCCTTGAAAATTTCTCAGATAGTTTTTTAGTAAACCTTTCAATAGTAGTAGTATTTAGGTTTTAGCCTACAAAATTATGATATTATATGGTTTAAAAAAATTAAAGTGACACCTATTACAAGAAATTAACATATTCTTATTTTATGAGTACATTTTGAAACATGACATGACTTATAGTATCTTTGTTTAACAGAACCATAATTGTAACAAAAAAATGACTATTATGTGAAGTTGCCTCTTATATATGTAAGCATTATGAAAAAAAAAATAGTACTCTTATTACTTTCGTCGATTGCATTTGCACAAAATTCTTTAATTAATTCGGGGCCTATGGTTGGATACTGCGAATTCAAAGAAGCGATGATTTGGCTACAAACCAACAGAAATGAAACTGTACGGATAGATTATTTTGCTTCGGATAAACCTAAAGAAATATTTTCGTCTGATAATTTTACTTCTTCCAAAGAAAATGGGTTTACATACCATATTGTTTTAGATAAATTACAACCTAATAAAAAATATAGTTATTCGGTAATTATCAATAATAAAAAGATTGCTTTGCCTTATGAAACTTCTTTTTCTTCAAAAAAATTATGGGAGTATCGCACCGATGCACCAGATTTTAAGGTAGTATTTGGAAGTTGTAATTATGTAAACGAGCCAGAAGTTGATCGACCAGGAAAACCTTATGGTAGTAATCACCAGATATTTGAAAGTATAGCGGCAAAAAATCCCGATATAATGATTTGGGGTGGCGATAATATTTACTTACGCGAAGTTGATTTTGATTCAAAAACAGGAATTTATTATAGATATCGTCATTCAAAAAAAATAAAAGAACTTCAACCACTTCTTGCTAAAACACAAAATTTTGCTATTTGGGACGATCATGATTATGGCGCAAATGACAGCGACCGCAGTTTTTATAACAAATATATAACGCAACAAGCTTTTAAAGATTTTTGGGCTAATAAGTACTACGGTTCAAATATGAATCAGAAAGAAGGTACGTACTCTACTTTTACTTGGAGTGATGCACAGTTTTTTTTATTAGATGATCGTTTTTTTAGAACCCCAAATGATCGCATTACTGGCGATAGAACACTTCTAGGAAAAGAACAATTTGAATGGTTGATAGATGCTTTATCAAATTCGAAAGCTAGTTTTAAAATTATTGTAATAGGTGGTCAGGTACTAAACACGACGGCCGATAAAGAGAATTACGGCTCGTACCCCGATGAAAAAGCGAAATTATTACAAGAATTGACTGATAATAATATTAAAGGTGTCCTGTTTTTAACCGGTGACCGGCACTTTGCCGAACTTAGTGTTTATAATCGCACTAATACATATCCTATTTACGATTGGACCGTATCGCCTTTAACTTCGGGCATTGCAAGCGGAAACGCTAAAAAAGAAACCAATTTACTTCGCGTAGATGGAAGTACATTTTTTGAGCATAATTTTGGTACAATAGCATTTTTGGGATCAAAAACAGATCGTCATGTCAAATTAACCCTTTTTAACGTTGCTGGAGAAGAACTGTGGAATAAAGTGGTATTTAAAAAAGAATTAGAATAGCTTGAAAATTATACTTTTATGTTTTTTTGCAAATTAAAAACTTTTTAATAACAACAAAGGCTTCACATACAAGTGAAGCCTTTGTTGTTATTAAAAAGTTTTTAATTTTTATCGGCTAATGATTCTTTAGACCAATTTTTAATGTCAGTGATTGTATTGTGCGCATAATCAACTTCGGCTAAACTGTTACTATTCCAAAAAAACCATTTCCCAACTTTTTCACCGTTACTATATTCGGCAATAGACTTTTTATCACCTTTTTCGTCATACGAAATCCATTTTCCGTCTAATTTTCCTTCATTAAAAAAACCTTGCTGCTGAACAACACCGTTTTCATAAAAGTAGGTAGCTTTTACTAAACCGTTAACTTCTTCTAGTTGTGGCAAAATTTGCTGTCCAAAAGACAGTATTGAACCCAAAAATACTACTATTATTACTATGTTTTTCATGTTAAGTGATTTATTGATATTAATTATATAACAAATATATAAAATTATTTTACAATAAAAAAACTTTTACTTAACAATTTAGTAACATTAAGTAAAAATTTAACTTTTACAATGGAAGAGTCCAAGTCTTAAATACAATAGTTGTAGTAAATACCATGTAGCAAAATATCGATACAGCACTGCTTGTTTAACTTAGAAAAAGACTACATGTTATTTACACAAATTATAACATAAAACATGTATTTCGTAAGATAAAAAACACCTTGTTACAGAAAATATTAATACGTTTGAAAATAAATTTTAAAAAATACTAAAAACAGCACCGCTCCGTGCAATCATTTAAAAACCACTTTTCGAATTTGCAAATCGCATTAATTGATTATAAATGACCGACCGAACTTGATCTCTCACTACTTTCTTATCAGCGTGAGATTTTCCATTCGTATCAATAAAGTAATGAATTTTAGCACGCATTAAACCCATACTACCGCTAAAAAAAGTATAGGGCAACCGCTCTTTATTATCCCCAAATGTAATAGGTACCACAGGAATTTGGTGATCGATGGCTAATTTAAAAGCACCATCTTTAAAAGTATCTAAAAGCAAACTTTGATCATCAGGTACGCCGCCTTCCGGAAAAATACAAATACTTAGACCCTCATCAAGCCTTTTTTGAGCACTTTTAAAAACCTCTAACCTGCTTTTTTGACTACTTCGATCTACTAAAATGCACGTACGTTTGTAAAAAAAGCCAAACAAAGGAATTTTTGCAAGTTCTACTTTGCCAACAAATACAAAAGGATTATCAATTATTGCCAACATTAACATAATATCGGTCATTGAGGTATGATTGGCGACAAACATGTAACTTTTGTTTTTAACTGGAACCTGTTCAAATTGTGTTTTAAAATAAAAACCAGTTCCAAAAAGCGCACATTTAGCCCAAATTTTTGCAAAAAAGAAAAAATATTTATACCACTTTTCGTATATACTTGATACAAATAAAAAGGGAGACATCACAACGATGGGAATTAACATCATTACATAAAACCAGATGCGCCAAAAAAACCAAAAAATAAGCTTAAATAATCTCATGGGTTCAAAAATAGCATTTATATCGTAAAAATCGATAAAAATCTGTTTAACTTTGCAGAAGAACAATAAAAATATGTCAAAAATACTTACCGGTGTTCAAAGTACAGGAACGCCACACCTAGGAAATTTGCTAGGAGCAATACTACCAGCAATTAACATGTCGAACAAGCCAGAAAACGAGTCGTATTTATTTATTGCAGATTTGCATTCGATAACACAAATTAAAGATGGAAAAACATTACGTCAAAATACTTACAGTACGGCAGCAGCATGGTTAGCCTGTGGTTTAGATGTTAATAAAGTAACCTTTTACAGACAAAGCGATGTGCCACAAACTACTGAATTATCATGGTACTTAAATTGCTTTTTTCCATTTCAAAGGTTAACATTAGCGCATTCTTTTAAGGATAAAGCAGACCGCCTCGACGATGTAAATGCAGGATTATTTACCTATCCGATACTAATGGCAGCAGATATATTATTATATGATGCCAATTTTGTGCCTGTTGGAAAAGACCAAATGCAACATTTAGAAATCACACGAGATGTGGCCTCAAGATTCAATAATCAAATGGGGGAAACATTTGTGATACCCGACGTAATAGTCCAAGAAGAAACGCAGTATGTACCAGGAACTGATGGACAAAAAATGAGTAAATCGCGCGGCAACTTAATTGATATATTTCAGTCTGATATCCTATTAAGAAAACAAATTATGAGTATAGAAAGTGATAGCACACCGCTTGAAATGCCAAAAAGATGGGATACTTGCAACGTATTTGCACTTTATAAATTGGTAGCTGATGCAAACGAAATTACGCAAATGAAGCAAAATTATGAACAAGGCAATTATGGATATGGACACGCAAAGCAAGAATTATTTGAATTATTACAACGAAAGTTTAAGGTAGAAAGAGAGAAATATACATACTATATGTCTCATCTGTCGGAATTAGACGATTTACTACAGCAAGGAGCTTTACAGGCAAATATCATGGCGAATACGGTACTAAAAAGGGTTAGAACAAAATTAGGACTATCATAATAGAAATAAAAAAACAGTTACAAAATAATTTGCAACTGTTTTTTTTATTTTAACTAAACCATGATAACGTTAGTGGTGTAAAACCTCTTCACCAACCTTCATAGGTACATTTTGTGGAATAAAATCCTCATCATGACCAGGCTTACTATAATCATAGGGCCAACGATACACTTCGGGAATCGCACCTTCCCAGTTACCATGTATATGTTTAACAGGAGCTGTCCATTCTAGTGTATTAGAACGCCATGGATTTTGAACGGTACGTTCACCATAAAAAATGCTTTTAAAGAAATTATATAAAAAAACAAGTTGAAATGCACCACCAAATAAGGCAAACATTGTAATAACAACATTTACATTTTGTAAATCATCAAATAAAGGAAAGTTTGTGTTCGTGTAATAGCGTCTAGGTAAACCCGCCATACCTATAAAATGCATTGGAAAAAATA
>JAYVGC010000058.1:0-3976 GCA_043772535.1 Flavobacterium sp.
TTTTTTTAAATCATATAGTTTATAGGCAGTACACAGTGCATTGTACCGCTCTACTTGTACTACACTTTCGGTACTGTTGTTTATAAGTACCAGCAGACTATCAATTTTTATTTGATGTATTGATACTGCATTTCCGGTAGTGGATAAAAACAGTATAAAAATAAAAAAGTAAATTTTTTTCATAAATACTTAATGCATAATGGTTTAAAAAAGTAACAAACGTCTGACGTACCTAATATAAAAATATCACAGTATACATCATATTACGTTAGCGCAATCGTTATAGCTATTACTACAAAGATTAACAAATTTTCTAATGGTAGTGCATTATATATGTTAAATGTTGCACTTTTATAACATAAAAAAAACCGTTTAAGGGTAATACCTTAAACGGTTTATAAAAATAAAATACAATTTATAACTAGCGTTTACATAAATTATAAATAATTACAGTAAACAAACCCCATATTATTTTTTACTACGCAATAGTTCTTTAATTGCTTCTATATCGGCAGTTAATTTATCAATTTTCTTTTCTTGCGCAATAGCGTGCAATGTCATTTCTTCTACAGTTTGCTCAAGTGCAATGTTCATTTCGGTTATAGTATAACCATTAGCTTCGTAGTGCTTTGCTGATTTGAATGCAGGCAAATGTTTGTTTTCTTTAATATATGCCTCAGTTTCTGCAAGAGTTTTTAATTTATAATCAGCTTCAAAAACATAATCGGCAGCCATAGACGCTACTACTGCATAATTTAAAGCGGTTACTGTACCGTTAACAGACAGTTTAGACGATGGCGTACTGGTACCAATTCCCACATTGCCTCTAAAATATGCTTGATGATTACTACCCAATACTTCAAAACTTGAATTACCGCCGTTTACTCCAATAGCAAAGCCTTGCCCTGCACCACTACTATAAGTTAAAAATTGCGTTTGAGTTGTTGCAATTGCTTTCGTAAAACCAGGGTTAGTGTTCATGCCTATTCGCCAATTTCTATCATTATTTAGCCAAGTGTAAATAGATTTTTCACTTTGGCCATTTTGCAAATAGATGTCACCATTTATATTAGTATTTCCATTTACATCAAGTTTTGCAGTTGGTTGTACAGTTCCTATACCCACGTTACCAGCGTTTACATCAGCAAATAATGTAAATGCACCATTTGAACCATCAGCAGTTATTTTTCCCAAATAAAAGTTATCGTCAGTAAGAATTCTTAAATTACCGTCATCATCAATACGACTATAATTATTATTATAAGCACCATCACCCCAAATAATACCCTTTGCATTAGTCATTGAGTTATTACCATTTTTAAACCGGAGCTGACTGCTCATGCGGGTATCGCCGTTTACTTCGAGTTTAGCACTTGGTTCTGTGGTATTTATACCCACGTTACCATTTGTAGACACCGAAAATAATTCAGTTCCATAAGTAAGAAAGTCAGAATTTGTTGTATATGACAGACCAAATCGACCATTAAAATTACTTAGCGTGTAAGCATTACTTTGATTTTGTAAACGCATCTGCCCAAAAACGTTTGTATAATCAGAATTAGTGACCAGCACATCTAAGGCATTACCCCACCAAGAGGCTCCAGTATTTTGCGCATTTAATTTTATTGCATTAAAGCAAAATGTACTTAACAGTAGTGTTTTTAATATTATATTTTTCATAATTACTATTTTTTAAATTATTTTTTTTTATTGTTTTATAAAACGTTTTACTATGCGTTCGTTGTTGTTTTCAAATTCAATTGTATAGGTGCCCGCGGTAATTTTAACCACAGAAATTAATCCATTATCAATTTTACCACTTGCAACTTCTTGACCTAATAAATTAATAATTTTATATGGTGTTTTATCTGCTACTGCAGTAATATTCATATAATCGCCTGATACTGGGTTTGGATATAATGCTAAACTTATATTATTTGCAATTAAATCAACTTTAGAAAATGTCTGTTCGTCTGACGCTTTTGCGGTACTAACATTATTAGCAATATTAGTTGTAGAAAGTTGTATAAAATATAAGATTTTATTCATCACAGCAGAATTAGTAGCAGTTTCTGACGGATTATGATACCATGTTGGGGTTAAAAAAGTTAAACCGCCCGCGTCACCTTTAATGCAGTCAGAGGTAGTGCAATTCGGATCCATTTTTAAGAATGAATATGTTGATGGCTTTTTAGACGGGTTTTGTGTGTAAAAATCATTTATACTCGAACTACCAAACATACTTGGATAATTATATCTAGGATCGTAAAACAGCAAGTATTTTTTAAACGCCTGACCCGATGCATATGGTACAACGCCGTCTAGTGGATGATGAATTAACATTAAAGCTTTCGGATTTGTATTAGGCACAATTGCATTACTTAAATATTCCATTTTTCCAATTGCACCTGAAATAGCAACTGTAATGTCCTGTACTGGATTACCAGTAGTTGTTGGTGAAGTATAATTATATGCACTTTGACTATCTATGCCACCAAGATCATTAGTATAACGATCAGATGCTATTAGTTGATATTTACCGTATACACCTTTAACTAAATAATTATTTGTTGTTTCAATTGGTCTATTTGTATCATTCATGTACAAATTATGTAAACCCATTAGAGCACCACTACTCCAGCCAACATACACTAGGGGTAGTAGCGGATTAACAGAATAATCGACGGTATCTAATGTTCTTGCATATTTAATGACCATTCGTAAATCTTGTAATGCACGCCAAATAGCTCTTTTAGCTAAATTTTCAGTATACAAATCAACACCTATTCTATATTCAGGACAAACAACGATATATCCTTGTTTTGCTAGCCATTTGGGCATTGCATCTGCATTTCCAGGCATTGGTCTTGTTTCCGTATCCGACCACGGACTTATAAAACCACCACCATATCCAAAAACAATAACTTGCAATGGCTTACTCGATGCACTTTGACCTGATAATACTTGCGGTGCATAAATATGCAGTTTCATTCCCGCTTTATTTGTATCTCTGTACAAATCGCCTCTGGTTTCATAAAAATCCGTTGTCAAGTTTAGCGCAACAGTTGTTAATAATCCGTCCCATGATACTTTTGGAGACCTTGGTGTGTAATTTGTCATATTAATGTCACTTTTCTTCACGACGTAATTACCAGTTGTACCACTATATATTTGTGCAAATATTGATGCAAAATTAAATATCAAAAAATTAATTACTATAATATATCTTTTCATTTTTCTACGATTTAAGGTTAATTTCCACTAATTAATAAATTGGTCAAAGTCATCTGTAAACCATCATTCAAGGTTAACCATCCACCTTTATCTGAACCATTACCGGTCAAATCATAAGTGTAATCGTCATCGACCAAAATTGTACCAAAGTCACCACCAGGAATATTTTGACTGACTGTGTAAGAACTGCCAGTGAAATTTGGGCCTACGTATAGATTTATCATCAGCGGATATCTCGCAGTGTTGTTATTATCGGTGCTGGAATACATATCTGTTGAAACATCATTGCCCTTAATAACAATCAACGAATTATATTTTTCATTACCATTGTTGTCTGTAAGGTCTACATCAGCTTTTATCAATGATATCATGGCGTCTGCATTCACAGATTTTAAAGTACCACTTACACTTGCCGCAGATTTCATCTTAGAAAAAAGCCCAGTTAAAAAAATATTTTTTTGAGTCTGGTTTTCGAACCAATTTTTACCATAAGAATCAGGAGGATTTAAAAGATCCTGTGAATATCCATTTATGGTCAAAAACAATATTAGAGAAAAGGTCAATAAAGAACATCTCTTTTGTTTATTTTTCATAATTAAATTATTAAATTATTATTATTAGAGTTATCTATTATTAAGTTTACCAATTGCTGCATTACAGACACTACAACAACTGGTTTATTCGCAAAGATTTTTAATGGTTTTTTCATAATTAGTAGTAGTTTTAATTTATTGTTTAATTT
>JAYVGC010000059.1:0-28770 GCA_043772535.1 Flavobacterium sp.
CCAACTGCGGTAACTTTCTTTTGGGTTATATTACCATATACATCATATATATTATCTTCGGTTAAGTAATTCGTTAAATGTCCTCTCTTCTGAATTTGTGAAACTAAATGTTCAGCATTATAGGTATAAACTTCTTCTCCAGTCATTGTATTTCCATTGTGCGTTACAGAAGAATTCTTTTTCTTCAGTCTCCCTAAAACATATAAAGGACTAGTCGAATTTGGAAAATATTCAATATTTATAACTTCTGTTCTTTCGATTGTTGTTCCATTTTTTGATGTCGATGTCGTAGACAAAGGGTTATTATATATATCTACAGTTGTTACTACTTCTTTTGAAGTTCCATCTAAACCATTTGCTGAAACTGTAAAAGGATTGCTAATTTTAAACACCTTGTTGCTTAACAATTGATCAACATAGGTCATAGTTGTTTTGTTAATAAAATTCGTTGGAGTATAATTAGTAAAATTACCATACGTTTCTCCTGTAACTGAATACGTTTCAGTCGTAGCACCTCTTTTAGTAATATCATGTTTGGTTATGGAAGAAATAACTGGATTATCATCATTATACCAGTTTGTTCTCGCTAATCCTCTAAATCCTAAAAAACCTAATCCTTCTGCACTAGAGACAGCTCCGTAATACTTGAATTTTTGTTTTTTATATTGGTTTTGGGTTACTTGTTCTAATTTAGAAACGACTCTAAAACCAGTTGCTACTTTAATATCAGAATTTGGATAATTTTCAGTATAAGTCGAAGGCTCAAAAATATTATCATATGAATCATAATAACCAATTAAAGGCTCGTATGAAATAACTTCTTTAACACCGCTACCTAAAATCACTTCTTTCAAAGAGGTGTCAATAATATTATCTTTTGGAGATATTGCGCTGTAAATATTGTTATTAGAAATAAAACTTATTTGCTTATTTGAATTAGCTTTATCAAAAGATAGAGTAACTGGAATTGGAAAGTGATTTAATCCATAAACATCAATTTTGGTAGTAAACATAGATGATTCAAATGAATTTCCTTTATTACTGAAATATCTTACTGATATAAATCTGTTTTGATTTACAAAATCAACATAACCTGAATACACATAATTACATTTTGTTAAAATTATATCTGTTTTACCATCATTATTAAAATCATTAGGTATTATTTGTTGAATACTACTTTTATTATTATCATAAAAACCTGTAAAATATTCTCCAATTCCTAAATCGACCTCATTTATAACTGCACTCGTACCTGTAGAAATGTACTTAGTAAATAATCTACTTTTATTTGCTCTAGGAATAATAAAATCTGCTTTACCATCACCATTATAATCTCCCATTAGCACGGGCTTATCTGTTGTAATATTGCCAGAATTGATAGTTGTTAGTAAAACGGTATTATTACTACTATTTAATGTATATACTCGACAAACATTATTATCAAAAACAAAAATATCTGATTTTCCATCGCCATTAAAATCGGCTGTTACAAATTTTGAACTTCCAGTAACTTGAAGATAACCTGCAACAACTATATAATCAGTTGTAATTCTTCTGTCCAAATTTAAAAAGTATGCTTTTCCTCCTGAATAGTTGTATGTTGAGTTACTACCATTGCAACCACCAGTATAATAACCAACCGAAACTGGTCTTTCTATAATTACAACGTCTGATAAACCATCACCATTAAAATCGCCACTTAAATGCTCTTTTGGTATAATTCGTTCAATTACATTATATACAGGTTCATCAGTATCAATAGGAATTGGCTTGGCATATACATCAATATTTGGAGCAACGGGAGCTACTATTGGAACACAAGGATATGTCCAATAACCAAAAGTCATTTTAGGAAATTGATATGTTCTCGCATATTGAAAGTAAATTGGACTTACTGTTCCTGTCGAGTAAGTATTAAATGTTGTTACATTAGTTGTTGTATTATTTTGTACAGCGCACCAACCTTGCGCAGGCATTAACTTGTTATTCCAACTTAACCAAGATATTGGAAAGATATCAGTAAATGAACCTAAATTATGCTCGCTTCCTATATTCATTCCTGAGCCTTGAATATCTGTAAACAGCCAATATTTTCTTTTTGCATCAGCACCTGTAGTAGGATATAACATTATATCCATATTACCATCACCATTAAAATCGCCTTGTACTGTAGCTGAATTATCGGATCTAATATTATTTACTGAAAGATTAGCGTTATTGGTGTTAAATGAAATATTCTCACTAGTCGTTTCATAGTTGAATACAGTTGGGTTAAAGCTTTTAGTATTGTCACCACTTTTTTCTGTAATACTCTTTAATCTTTCATATCCCAGAGTAGTCGTTTCATGGGTTAGTAAATAATTTCTGAATCCAATTGTATTTCCTTTAACTTTAATTTCACTTAATATAGTGTTTCTGACAAAACTCTGTCCGCCAATATAAGCTTGTTCGGCTCTTTGTCTCGCTTTATAAACAAATGCAATCTCATTAATTGGTAGTGCAGTTAATATTGAACCATATTTTATTGTGTTAATAGATAAATTATTATTTGACAACAAATAACTATATGATATTCTTACCCCTTGTGGGTTTTGCCAATAGGTAATTGCCCAATCTGTCAATGATTTAGAATCACTAGAATTACCATAATGCGCTATTGAACCATCAGGATATTGAACAATAAAATAGGCTGGTCCATAGCTGGCTCCACTGGGATGAACACCGTAAGATGTTATTTGAACATTGGAATAACTTTCTGTTTCATAAACTGTTTCGTTAGCGCCATAGATACCAGTAGTTCCGTTTTTAACTAATAATCTTTGACCGTCAAATGCAAACCTATCAGAACTATTAAAATCAACACCATCAATAATATTATCATGATACTTTGTTGATGCAATCTTTGTTATTACTGAAACCCCTGAAACATTCCAACCATATCCTGCTAAACCATTACCTCCTTGACTATTATAACTTAAAGCTACTTGAGGAACTATTCCATTTATGCCAGGCGGAACAGCAATTGGAATATTATAATTAGCACCTCCAGTAAGAGAAACAGAAAGTTGTCCTTCTGTTACACCTACTTCAGTTGAACTACCTGATGGATTGCTTGGTGTTGCTATAGAATTCTGTGAAATACTTCTATTGGAATTTACATTAGTTTCCTGTATATCACCTCTTTTTATTGGTATAATACCTTTGACAGGAGAATTACCAAAAACATCACTTTGAGCAAAAGAATTAAATGAATTTATTATAAGTAAAAGTAATAGTATCTTTTTCATAATTTAGTTTTTAACAATTTTTATTGATTTTTGGTCACCATTGGAGTAATTTAAGTTCACAAAATAAACTCCAGTTGGATAATCTTTAAAATTGATATTATATGAATTTTGAGATATACCATCTTTATATGATTTTAACAACTGACCACTAAGTGAAAACACATTAATACTAGAAACTTTATTTTTATTAATTAAATCCCATTTTATATATAATTCCTCTTTAACTGGATTTGGATAATAAGAAATTACATCTTCAGGAAAAAATTTCTGCATATCAGAATCTTCAAGTTTTGCAATTTCTTTGTATACTTCATTTGCATTTCTTGAAGCACAACCGAGACACCATTTTCTCTGTATTTGATTACCTGCTGCATCATACTCAAAACGAATTTTTTGTGCATTTGATGATAGTGCATAAAAGCATATCAATGTGAATAGTAATTTTTTCATCTGTGTTTTGTTTTTTTAATTGTTCAATATTAAAAAGACACCAAGCAGGTGTATACATTTAATAATATATTTCTAAAATCGTTAATGCTCAAAAGCAATTTCCTTAAAACGCACTAATAATATTGACATTTTCTGTATATTTACAGATTAAGTAACTATTTATACAATTGTACGTATTTTGTTACATAAAATTACTAATTTTTTTGATTGCAAGTATAAAAAATAAAAAAGTACCAAAAATATTTTTGGCTGCCAAGACAACTACATTTAAATTCGCATTTTTACTAATTAAACGAATCTGATAGATAAAAAAAATACAAGTTTTTAATAAAACTCTTTTTACAGACGTTTTTTTTTATCTAAAAATGTACTACATTTACTTTTTTAAAAATAAATTAAAATGAGCGCAGAAAAAGAGGCAAAATTAAAAGCATTACAATTAACTTTAGATAAACTTGATAAAACGTACGGCAAAGGAACGGTAATGAAAATGGGCGATAAGGCCATTGTTGAGGTCGAAACAATTTCTTCAGGATCACTAGGACTTGATTTGGCTTTGGGTGTAAACGGTTATCCTCGTGGTCGCGTTATTGAAATTTATGGCCCAGAAAGTTCTGGTAAAACCACACTAACATTACATGCAATTGCCGAAGCACAAAAAGCAGGCGGTATAGCAGCGTTTATTGATGCAGAACACGCATTTGACCGCTTTTATGCCGAAAAATTGGGCGTTGATATTGATAACTTAATTATTTCGCAACCCGATAATGGCGAGCAAGCTTTAGAAATTGCCGAAAACCTAATACGGTCGGGTGCTATTGATATAGTCGTTATTGATTCAGTAGCTGCATTAACTCCAAAAAGCGAAATTGAAGGCGAAATGGGCGATTCAAAAATGGGATTGCATGCTCGTTTAATGTCGCAAGCTTTACGAAAATTAACAGGTACTATTAGTAAAACCAATTGCACCGTATTTTTTATTAACCAATTGCGTGAAAAAATTGGCGTAATGTTCGGAAACCCCGAAACAACAACTGGCGGAAACGCTCTTAAATTTTATGCCTCAGTTCGTTTAGATATACGTCGGTCAAGCCAAATAAAAGACGGTGAAAATGTAATAGGCAACAGAACCAAGGTTAAAGTTGTAAAAAATAAAGTGGCGCCACCATTTAAAACTGCCGAATTTGATATCATGTACGGTGAAGGAGTATCAAAAACAGGTGAAATTTTAGATTTAGCAGTAGAATTTGAAGTAGTTAAAAAAGCGGGCTCGTGGTTTAGTTATGGTGAAACAAAATTAGGACAGGGGCGCGACTCTGTAAAAGGATTAATTAAAGACAATCCCGAAATGGCCGATGAACTCGAATTAAAAATAAAAGCAATTATTAAAGAAAGAAATAAAGCATAAAGTTAAAAATCACGCAGTATGGCGTGATTTTTTTATATCTTTATAAATAATATAAAATCGCAATTTCTTATAGTTTTATTGCTATGTTATGTAGCGTTTTGCGAATTTTGTTAAAATGGTAAATGTTTCGAGTTGCCAATTACCAAACAAAAAAATAATAGCGCCATGAAAAAATTTATCTGTCTCAGTATCGTTTTTTATTTATTTATGTCTTGCACATCGTATGATGTAACATCAACCGAAAGACTTGTTATTTTACCCGTAACCGAAGTTGCATTTCCTGCTACATTTGCAGAAAACGAAGTTACCGAAATTCCGATAAAGTATGCATTGCCCGACGGTTGCCATAGGTACTATGATTTATATTATAACAAAGATAGCAATACACGCACTGTTGCCATTGTTGCGGTACAAGCCAAGCAAGGTGCATGTACTCAAAGTGTAACTACAATGACCCAAATATTAAAATTTAAGCCCGCTTTAGCAGGCACATATACTTTTAAATTCTACAAAGGAAAAGATGCTACCGGGCTTGATGCGTTTTATGAATTTCAAGCTGTGGTAAATTAAAGTAGTAACAATTACTTTTGCATAAAATGCAGTACTTGTTTTAAAATACAATGTGTATTGCAGTTTTTTTTAAAAACGTACTTTTTAGTACCTAAACAGTTTTATATTTTATTTTGTAATAAAAATTATCTTTACTTTGCCTTGGTTTAAAAATAAATTTATAACGTAGTTTAATTAAAACTTGGCGTGTATCATTATATAAAATGTTTTGTAATAATTATAAATATACTTGACACCGGGTATTAAAATTTTATCTAAACTATTTTTTTAAGTAACATTGTTTTTATTTACGAAAAACCATTTTCATCAATTGTTTTTATAAAATGAAAACCGCGGGGCACATATCCTTGGTTGTAATAAAACCTATGCGCATCAAAGTTGCCTGTAAAAGCATCTAAAACAATACAAGTACAGCCTAGATTATGTGCTTTGTCGGCGATATAATCTGTCATTAATTTTGCAATTCCTTTTTTGCGATGGCTTGGCCGTGTTACAAAGTTGTCTATTTCGAGGTATCGGCCGGTCCAAAGTTTGGTGCCAAACCAAAAGCCAGTTATGCCAGCACAAATTTCGTTTTCAAAAACAGCAAGTTGCTTGTAGTTGTGCAAAATCATATCGTTTAGGTAGCTTTCATAAGTTTCGATTTTCATTTTTGGATATAAAAATTGTATCATTTCAAACTGTGCAAGCATTTCTGAAACCGAAGTAAGTTCATTAATTTCCATAATAATTTTTAATGGCATAAAAGTACTAAAAAAGTGGTGTCAAAATTTTTATATAGTAGTGATTTAAATTAAAAATTTTTAAAAATAGTTGCTTTGTTGCAATCAATAGTGCTAAAATGCAGTACGAATAGTATACGTTCTCAAAATTAAAAGAGCTGTTACTGCGTTAGATATTAAAAATACTATTTTGTATTTTATTTTGCTATTAACCAAGTAGTGTTTTTCGTGATAGGGCTACTTTTAAAGTTATGTTGTTGAAAATAATGTTAAAATGTTTCAAGTTACTATTGTTATAACAAACTCATTTTCGATTTTAATTTTTTAATTTAATTATTTTTTAACTGTGAAATTTATATGTTTACGTAACGCCGTTTAATCTATAATAGGCTCAAGTCTGGTTACATTATAAAAATAAAAAGTAAACTTTATAATAAAATAAATGTAAAACTTAACTGTTTCATTTTCAATGCGAATAGCCTTATGAAATTTTTGTATAAACAGTTATGTATTTAATTTGGTTACACAAAAATCAGTCTAAATTTACGTAATTAAACACACGTATTCATTTTATTTCTTTTGTGTTTTATGCAATAAAGTACAAGACTATTTTTGTTTGATTAAAAAAAACCAGTACTGCACATGCAACACTGGTTTTTTATAATATAGTAGTTAAATGCAGTTAAAATTAAATTCTGGACAATCGAAATTCTGTCAATTATAGCACGTAACAAGATTGATTTAAATAAGTAGCATCCGACTGTTATTTTTCATTTACAAACACAATACTCGTTTTAATAGGTCATAACCAACTTTGGTTTTTATGTTTTTTAACCTTTCAGCGCCTCAGCTCCTCCAACAATTTCTAAAATTTCGTTGGTAATTGCCGCTTGACGTGCTTTGTTATAGGTGAGTTTTAGTTGATTTCTTAAATCGGTTGCATTATCAGTTGCTTTGTGCATAGCGGTCATCCGTGCGCCATGTTCTGAAGCAAATGAATCTCGTATAGATTTATACAATTGTGTTTTTAGCATTTTTGGAATTAAAGTTTCCACAATTTCTTCTTTTGATGGCTCAAAAATATAATCGCCAGATGTTACAACTCTATCTGATTTAATAGCTGCCAAAGGTAAAAACTGCTCTACTTGAACAATTTGGGTGGCTGCATTTTTAAATTGATTGTATACCAATTCAATTTTATCATACGACCCCGAAACAAATTTATCTGTTAATATATGCGCAATGTTAGCTACATTATCAAAAGTCAGTTGGTCATAAATACCACTTTGATTGTCAATAACCGTGCTTGTTTTGGTCAAAATATCATTCCCTTTTTTTCCAATAGCGAAAACGTCCACTTGTTTACCAGAATATGATTCGATAATAGCTTTGGTTTGTTTAATGACATTGGTATTAAAAGCACCGCACAAACCTCGATTTGATGTGATTGCTACTACTAAAACTTTATTGATTTGTCTTTGTTTTGTGTAATTTCCTCCAACTTCTCCCTCAAGGGTTGAAGCTAAATTTTGTAGTAATTCAGTCAATTTTTCGGCATACGGACGCATTGCAGTAATGGCATCTTGTGCCTTTTTTAACTTTGCCGCAGAAACCATTTTCATCGCTGATGTGATTTGCATCGTTGATGAAACTGAAGTAATTCTATTTCGGATTTCTTTTAAGTTTGCCATTTTGTATCGCTGTTGTTTGTTAATTGATGGTTACTAGTTTTTAAAAAACTTTTAATTCTAGTAACCAACAACCAATAACTATTCTTAATTGTATTTTGCTGAAAGTTCTTTTGCTACTTTTTCTAAAACATCAGTAATTTCGTCTGTGAATTTACCTGCTTTTAAACCGTTTAAAACAGCTCTGTGTTTATTGTTCAAAAATTCGATGTAATTTCTTTCAAATTCCTTTACTTTATTCACAGGTACGTTTTTTAGTAAATTTTTTGAACCAGCGTAAATAATGGCAACTTGATCTTCAACCGTATACGGATCGTTTACAGCTTGCTTTAATATTTCAACGTTACGACGCCCTTTTTCAATTACATTTAAAGTAACGGCATCTAAATCAGATCCAAATTTTGCAAAAGCTTCTAGTTCACGAAACTGAGCTTGGTCTAACTTTAAGGTACCAGCCACTTTTTTCATTGATTTGATTTGTGCATTTCCACCTACACGCGACACAGAAATACCAACGTTAATTGCAGGGCGAACGCCTGAATTAAATAAATCACCATCCAAGAAAATTTGTCCATCAGTGATTGAGATCACATTTGTAGGGATGTATGCTGAAACGTCACCCGCTTGTGTTTCGATAATTGGTAAAGCTGTTAATGAGCCGCCACCTTTAACAATTGGTTTCAAATTGTCTGGCAAATCGTTCATGTTTTTGGCAATATCATCATCGGCTATTACTTTACAAGCTCGCTCTAATAAACGAGAGTGTAAGTAAAATACGTCACCTGGATAGGCTTCACGTCCTGGTGGTCTTCTTAACAATAACGATACTTCACGGTATGCTACTGCTTGCTTTGATAAATCGTCATAAATAATTAAAGCAGGACGACCTGTATCTCTGAAATACTCGCCAATAGCAGCTCCTGCCGATGGGGCGTATACTTGCATCGGTGCTGGGTCAGATGCGTTAGCGGCTACAATTGTGGTGTAGGCCATAGCTCCTTTATCTTCGAGTGTTTTTGCAATTAATGCAACAGTTGATGCTTTTTGACCAATTGCAACATAAATACAATAAACCGGTTGACCCGCGTCGAAAAATTCTTTTTGATTTAAAATGGTATCAATACATACTGTAGTTTTACCCGTTTGTCTGTCACCAATTACCAATTCACGTTGACCGCGACCTACCGGAATCATGGCGTCAATTGACTTGATACCAGTTTGTAACGGTTCTGTTACTGGTTGACGAAAAATTACACCTGGTGCTTTACGTTCCAATGGCATTTCAAATAGTTCACCTGCAATAGGTCCTTTTCCATCAATTGGACTTCCAAGCGTGTTTACAACCCGACCTACAATTCCTTCACCAACTTTTAAAGAGGCAATTCTTTGCGTACGTTTTACGGTTGATCCTTCTCGAATACCAGTAGAGGGTCCTAAAAGTACAACACCTACATTGTCTTCTTCAAGATTCAAAACAATAGCTTCTAGTCCGTTGTCAAATTGCACGAGTTCGCCGTATTGTGCGTTTGAAAGACCATATACTCTCGCAATACCGTCTCCTACTTGTAATACAGTACCCACTTCTTCAAGTGACGCACCCGATTCAAAACCTTCTAATTGTTGCTTTAGGATTGCTGAAATTTCAGCTGGATTTATTTCTGCCATGTTGATATATCTTTAATGTAAATTTAATTACTAAACTCTCTTTTTAACTCGTGTAATTTATTGGCAACCGATGCGTTGTACTGCATATCGCCTATTCTTAAAATAAATCCACCAATAATATCTGGATTTATTGTGTTTTTGATTGTAATTTTTTTATCGGTAAATGATGCAATTTTTGACAGTACAAGCTTCTCCAATTCAGCTGTTATTGCAACGGCGGTGGTAACATGCGCTATTTGCACACCATTTTTTTCATCAAAAAGCTGGTTGTATTGTTGCGCAACTTGCTGCACTATTTCAAATCGTTTGTTTGCATTTAATAACTGAAACAATTTTAATGTTTCTGTTTGCACATTAACAAAAATTGCTTCTAATGAAGATTTTTTTATTTCGATTTTAATAATCGGATTTGCTAAAAAATCTCCTAATTCTTGATTTCCTGCAATGCATGTTGCAATTTGTTTCATATCGGCGTTCACCGCTTCTGCCTTATTGGCTTCGGTGGCAAATTCAAATAATGCTTTGGCGTATCTAATTGCTGCTCTTGACATACGTTTTAGTTTAATTTTGCATCGCCTAACAATTGCTCAACCAATTTGGTTTGAGATTCTTTATTAGATAATTCGCTTCGTAATATTTTTTCAGCAATTTGTAGAGACAAGTTTGAAACTTGATTCTTCAAATCGGCCATGGCCGCATTTTTTTCGGCATTAATGGCAGCTTTCGCTTGTTCAATTAATTTTTCACCTTGATTTTGTGCCTCTTGTTTGGCATCTGCAATCATTTTATCTTTGATTTCTCTTGCTTCTTTAAGCATTGTTTCGCGTTCAGCACGAGCATCAGCTAATAATTTCTCATTGTCTGATTTCAAATTTTGCATTTCTTTCTTTGCATTTTCTGCCGAAAGTAACGCGTTTTTGATTCCTTCTTCGCGCTCGTTAACTGCATCTAGAATAGGTTTCCAAGCAAATTTTTTGAGTAAGAAAATTAATCCTACAAATATAATAATTTGCCAAAAGAATAATCCAAATTCAAATTGATTTATTAATTTTTCCATTTAATATCTTTTTAATCTTTAATTTTTAAATTAAAACAATAGTTACAACCAACCGTTGTAACTATTGTTTTTTTAGTTTTGATTATGCAGCAAATAATGCAGCAAAACCAATACCTTCAATAAGTGCAGCAGCAATAAGCATAGCTGTTTGGATTTTACCTGATGCTTCTGGCTGACGAGCGATTGCATCCATTGCAGAACCACCAATTCTTCCAATTCCTAAACCAGCTCCAATTACAATTAAGCCAGCTCCTACAAATTTTAAACCTTCCATGATGTATATATTAAAAATTAAACATTCTAAATAAATTTAGATTTTTGGGCTAATAAATGCTGATTGAAATTAGATGATTAATCAGTATTCATGCAACTTAAATCTAGTGTACTTCTTCGTGATGGTGCTCTTCTACAGCAGACCCAAAGTATAAAGCAGATAACATTGTAAATATGTACGCTTGCAAAAATGCTACTAATATTTCAAGTATTGATAAAACAAACGATAACCCAAATGACAACGGGCTTCCTATCCAACTTTTAAAAATAAATATTAATCCGATTAAACTCATTAATACAATATGACCTGCAAAAATATTTGCATATAATCGTATCATTAGCGAAAATGGTTTAATTATAACACCTAATAATTCTATTGGCGCAAGTACTACTCGCATCAATTTAGGTACGCCTGGCATCCAAAAAATATGCCCCCAATAATTTTTATTAGCGGTTAAATTTGTGATTAAAAACGTAATTAGTGCCAACGAAAAAGTAATTGTTAAGTTGCCAGTTACGTTAACACCTAACGGTGTCAGTCCGAAAATATTTAAAAACAAAATAAAGAAAAATATTGATAACAAATAACTCATGTAGCGTTTGTAGTGCTTTTCGCCAATATTAGGAATAGCAATTTCATCGCGAACATACAGAACAATTGGCTCAAAAATACGTCCAACCCCCTTTGCTATACCGCCATTTTTAGCATATGACTGCGCTAATCGTGAAAATAATAAAAACATCAATAAAGCGGTTATCATTATAAACAAAACGTTTTTAGTAATCGAAAAATCTAAAGGTCTTGCATTTGTAGGATGACCTAGTTTTTCGTCTTCAATTATTGCACCTTGTATACCGTCAACTGTATATATTTTACCGTCATGATGGTTTAATTTATAATATTTTCCGTTTGAATCAGCGACTTCGCTACCATGATGAAATTTAGATGAAGAAAAAAAGTGTACTCCATTGTCCCAAAGTATAATTGGTAATGGTATGCCGTAATGTTTTCCTTCTGTTTCATCTGAAAACAAGGTTAGATCATGAGCGTCTAAAACGTGGTGTTTTGCAAATGCCTTAACCGTCGATTGCATATCTTCGGGTTGTTCGTGTTTGTCTTTGTGCAACGCTTGCGGTGTAGTGCCATTTTTTATTCCTTCAACAGTTGCAACAGCAACATTCGCACTTGCAAAATTTACTAATGGCGTAATAGTAAGTAGAATTGCTACTATAAAATGGAGTGGTTTTTTTGAAATCACCATATCTTTATTAACTTGAATTTTGGTTCTAAAATTTGGTGCAAAGGTACATTAAATATTAATATCGAAAAATTTATAATTGATTTTTTTTGACGAATTTTTTATTTTTGCAGCATGCTATTGTTTATTATGCAATAGGCGTGCGGCAACAGTGGTTTCTATTGCTAAAAAAAGGGCGAATAGGATTAAAAAATTGCCTTTTTCAAATTTTGAATTTTCGGAGGTACTCTTTAAAATTGGTTGTGCCCAATATAGTAACGCACCAATTTTTATACTTGTCAAAGCCATAAATGCGAAGCCAACAGCATCGAAGTTTTTTGCTTTAACAATTAGTAAAATGGCTATAATACTAACTGAAAATACGGTAAATAGGGTAAATAGAAAAAGTAGTGAATACTTTAGAGCTACTTCTTTATCCTCATATCCTAAAAGATAAAATAGTGATTGATAAAATAGATAGAGCAAAATAGAATAACACAATACCAACATGATTGGGTGGCGCAAACTAAATTTCATCTTTGTCATCCATTTTGTTGATTTCTTTTAATTGTCTGTTTAAATTATAAAATGCTAAAAATACGCCAAATAATACTGCTATTTTGACATAAATATTTTTAGGATTTGGATATTTTGCATCCATCCAGTCACCTAGGTATGCGAATGTAAAAATTAGTACTCCCATTTGGATGGGCATATTAATTAGTGCCAGCCATTTATTTCTTTTTTTCTTCGGTGGTTTGGGTAGCATATACAGGTGGTTTTGAAATTGAGTTCATATTGCAATAAGACGTAAAATTCGCTCCATTTTCTATCACCAGCTTTCCGCAATTTACTTCACCTGAAACTATTGCGGTGGCTTTTAAAGTCAATACATCTTCAACTTCTATTTTTCCTTCAAATGTACCTTCAATATCAGTATTTACTGCTGTGATTGTACCAATTATGCTGCCGGCGGGTCCGATAACCAATTTTCCCAGTGACTTAAAATTACCCTCTAGGTGTCCGTCAAGTCTAAAATCTGCTGGTGATATTATATCTCCTTTTATGGTTGTTCCCTCAACAATTCTGTTTGTTTTACCTAACGCATCGGTGTAGTTTGTAGTAGTTTTTTTTTTATTAAACATTTTAAATAGTAGTTATTAATTTATTTTTTTGGGTCGTCACCAAACATTGGATTTGATATGATTTTTGTCGAATTTTGTTCTTGATCTATTACTTTTGTAATTGCTTGAGGAATAATATTTTCACTGCCTTCGTTACGTTGTGGTACTATTTGTGGTGATTTATTGTCAGTAATCGTTGTTGTGTTGTGTGATGGTTTGTTTTCAATAGCGGGTGTCTGTGTAACTTGTGTTGCCCATTTTCGTGACACAAATACATCAAAATCTTTCTTGATTTGAAGTACTTTATAATTATCTGATGCTATAACATAAGCCGTTTCGTCAATTTTGTACTCTTTATATTCTTTTAAAACTGATGCAATCCCCTTGGCACTTTCTTCTGATTTAATACCATGCAGTACTAAAAAGTTTTTATCAATTGTAAAAATATCATTTGATGTAGTAAGTGTTTCGATGGTGCGCTCTTTGACGAACTTGGCTAATTTATTTGCAAGTATTTTTGCTTGCTGTTCTTCAGGAAAATTTATAGGAAAAATGATTTTCCAGCTTAGTGACTTTTCTGTAGAATAAGAAAGTGCTTCTAAATAAAGAATTTTTGAAGTCAAAAACGATTCTGTTTCTTTTCCCTCGGCGCTATTTGGATACGTTAATGCCACATAATTAAGAGCTTTTTTAAATTCTTGCACTCCTTTTAATTTTCCAATACAATTTGCCTTTAACAACTCAAATTTTACAAGTAATTCTTCGCCAGTAAATTGATTTATTGCTATTTCTAAAGTTGTAAGTAAGTCTCTGTACAGTCCGTTTTGATAGTCCTTAAATAATGTTGCATAGATTTCTTCAGGTTTTGTCAGCTTTGCTACTTGACCATTTGTGCTTTGTAAAATTTGTGCATATCTCGACGATGGATATTTTGAAATGATGTCTGCTCGCATCATTTCTGCTTTAGTACTATTAATAATTTCATAAATTTTGTATAAAGTGTACATTGATGGCAAAATCAGGCGTTCTTCAGGATTTTGAAGTTGTAGCTTTTCTAATTTATTTGCCGCTAGCATATATTCTTTAAATTTTTCTTTGTAAATTGAACCTAGTTGATAATAGGCAAAATTGCGGTCTTTTGCCAAACTATCAATTATTTTTTGATTTGTAGGAAGACTTTTTATATAATAATCGGTGCTATATTTGACGTTTTCTTCTGCAATCGTTTCATTTTTTGAACTAGAATCGGCAGTAACGCTGGTGTCGCTTAGTATTTCTTTATTGGTATTTAAGCGCCAGTTTTCTAACAACGGTCGGTTGCCCCAAAGTTTTTTAAATTCTAATTTGCCATATGATACGCTTGTGGAATTGTAAAAATAAAAAGCACTTATAGTATTGTTTTTTGCCCCAATGCTTGTTGACGCAAATACTGTGTTGGGCTCGACTAATTTTTGACCAGCAGTATTTTGTATTAAATTATTTTTTTCTTTAAAATCGTTGTTGGAGGATGCATCTTGCTGGGCAGCAATTTTTTCAGCAATTTTTCGTTCTTTTTCTGCTTTTGCATCTTGTTTTTTTAGGATATCTATGTATTTTTGATAATAAAGTTCTTTGTCGTTTTTTGACATTGATATAACCCTAAGTAAACTATCATTTATTTGCGCAATGGTTTCATATTTTATAACATCTGCGAGGTTTTCTCGTTTTTTGGTAAATAAATTAAATTCGCGCGTACGTGGTTTTAGCTTTGTTAATGTACTGTCATAATATTTTCCTGCAATGCTGTACTGGGCATTATTAAAATGAATTGCTGCCAGGTTTTTGTAATTTGAAGCTATTAAATAGGTATCTGCCGTCTGTTTTTTTAACGAAAGGGCATAGTATTTTTTGGCTTTTTCGGTTTGGCTGGATTTATCGTAAAACAAACCTATTTGATGATTTATAATATCTAAATAGGGGCGATTTTCTCGATCATTTACTAATTTGTTGAATTTTTTAAGAAATATAACAGTATCGGTTTTCAATAAATCGAGTTGCATCGCTTGTTTTGCATGTGCTTGAATTACATAGTATCGCAATGCTTTTCGGTTCATATTTATTACTGTTTGATAGGCAATAAATGCGCTGTCTTTATAATTTAAATCGTCATAAAGCTGACCCAGAATAAAATGATAACGTGCTTTTTCTTCGTTGCTCTTAGTGAATTTTGTGGCCAGTTTTAGTTTCGCAATTGCGCTGTCTTTTTGTTGCAGATTTAAAAATGCTTGGGCAATAGTAGCATTGGCATCCGCAAAAATTTGATCTTTAAATTTTATTTCTTTTAGTAATTTATTTAAATTGCTGATGGCTAAAGCGTCGTTATCAAGTCGCATGTTGGTTTTTTCGCGCCAAATTTTTGCCTCATAAATTTTGCTGCTGTTCGGGTATTTGTATAGTACATAATTAAATGCTTCGAGTGCGGGTATAAAACGTTGATCATAGTAGCGGGCTTGACCCAATAAGAGATGGGCTTCGTCTATTTGAAAGTTTTTTTCGGTGCCGTCAATATTCATCGAGTGCCGTTGAATTGCTTTTGTTGCCTTAGTTTCTGCTCGGTCAAAATCGACATTTTTAGACTGATTTGGAGTGCTAGATGCCTCTGAAACTTGCATTCTTTCAATGGGTAAAATTTCCCAAAAATTATCTTTGTACTGTGCTTTTAATCCATCGATGCCTTTGTTTAAGGCAATATCGCCATTGTATAAAATATTATATTTGGTACTAAGTGCATGATTATTTCGCGCCAAAAAGGAGTTTCTTTTGGTGCTACATGCTTGCATTATAAGTAAACATATTATAAGTAATAGTGCTTTTATTTTGATCTTTTTCAAAGTAAATTATTTTAAATAGTTAACTCTAAAAATGTAATTTTAGTACATTTAACTTGTAAAAATAAGCTTTTTTTGTCAGATACCTTTTTTTAGATGTGAATGTTTATAAATTAAAAACAAATTTTGAGTACAAGCCCTGATGGGATTTGGAAACAACCGCTTTTTGGTGCTGTTTTTCGAATGGATAGCAGGAACTCGAATTAAGATATTATACTGTATGTATTGCTTACAATTTCAAAAAAAAGCTCTTAGTTGTACGTTTCCGGTATGAATGGTTTGCGAATTATCTGATTTTCTACCTTGATAATTTACGTTGATATCGAGATATTGGGTAAGGTTTTTTTGTATAAGTAGCCGCCATGTGCTGTTTTTTCCCGCTTGAAGGCCTTCGAGCATTTGAAATGCAATTGGTGATTGATTGTTTCCGATAAAATAATTATCATAAAGTGCGTATTCGCCGTTTATTGTGAATTTGTTGTCGGTAACAAAGTTAAAAGTTAATCCAACTTGTTGTTGTTGCAACTTTTCGAGATTGTTGATTTTATTTTGTTTTTTTTGATAGTGGTAAAAAAGGGCTAAACTTGTATTTTGAGAAAATAAATACGCAAGTTTTGGCTGTATCGAAATGGTTTCTAATTCATAATTTCGAGCAGAAAAACCATCAGAATTACTATAAAAATTGGATAAGGCTGTATCAAAATTAACCAGCCAACTTTTGTAAATTAAGTGTGTATATTGAAGTTGGTTGGAAATTGAATTGTTTTGAACAGATCCTATAGAGAGCAGGTTTTTTATTTTATTTGAAATAAAAGTATAGGTTGTAGAATGTACTTGTTTGCCTCGATTAAAGAATAAATTATTTCGAAAACTAGCATTTAATCCCAATAGGTTTGCGGTAGTATTACTAAACGGATTGAGGTTGAAATTATCTGAATTTCGACTAATTTTTCGGTCAATTGTGAAGGCAGTTTGGTTATAAAAATGGGCTAGTATTTTTTTGAATCCCAATAGGTTGTGCCATTGCGAAGGATTAAAGTTTATGGATTGAGAAAATTTGTTTTGGTGTGTTTTTACAAATATTTGGTTAGGCAAAAAAACACGTACGTATTTTGCTTGATCTTGATATGGTGCAATTTCAAATTCTTGTAATTCTTGCAGTTGGTTGTTATTGTAGTCGTTCCAAATATAAGTGCCTTGACCTTGATTTACCTCGAGATAGGTAAATTCTTGCTGGGCAATTGAGCCTGAAATATTTTCGTAGGCCGATGCAACTTGAAACAGTTGATTAAAATAGGTATCGTTATAAATAATTCGAGAATTTAATGACGGTTCGGTCGGTTTTGAATTGTTGGTAAATTGTAAGCGACGGTAATTTATGAACAGTGATAGATTTGTTTTTTTGGTTTGAATTAATTTTGATTTTATGTAGTAGGAGGTGCTTGTATTTACTCTTTGCAAAACAGTTGCTTGTAAACTATCGTTTGATCTGTGCAGGTAACCAAATTCTGCATAAACCTTGGTGCTGTCGCCTCGACCAATAAACGCTCCAATTTCTGAAAATTTTTGAGATAATAGCCCGTATTGATTAGTAATTTTGTTTTTTTCTTGGTTATTTTCAAGTCGGTACGATGCACCAATGTAGTTTTTATTAAAATTTAATTTTGCTTGGGTTTGACTTTTAAAAAATTCGGACGTAGCAAGTAATCCAGTACTTTTTAAATAGCTTGAATTGTTTTGAAAAAAAAAATACTGTTGTTTGTAAAATAGGCTTAAAAGATGCCTTGTACCCGAAAAATTTTCTGAAAAATCTAATTTTTCAATTTGGTATTTTGCAGTGCCTGCCTTTTTTAAATCGAAATTAATTCCAGTAATTAAGAAATTTTGGTTGCCCGATAGTGTGGTTAAATTCCAATCTCTATTAAACTCAATGCTGAAAAGGCGCTCAATGGTTTTGAAATTATGATGTATGAATTGATAATTTGTAAAACCATCTACATTAAATTTACCTGAAAACAGGCGTTGTTTTATATTTATTTTTGAGGCAATACCTTTGTTGTTTTGGTCGTCAATTGTTGAAAACAAATTTAGATCGTTGTTAGAAATACCAATTTCAAAGTTTACAGCTGTTTTTTCTGTCGGAGCAAAATTTCCTAATACTGTTGCAATCTGAATTTTATTGGGTGGAATTAACCGTATTATGGGCTCATAACTACCTTGTTTAGTTCCGGCAACTGGCGCAACGTATTCATAAATTTTTCCGATGGCATTACTCAAAACTACTTTGTAATTTCCAAGGTTTGCTCCAATTAAAGTAAATTTTACGGCATATAAAACATCGGTGTCAAGGTTAGAATATTGAAATAGCTCAACTCCTGAAATGGTGGTTTTTTTATATAAAATTTTGTTTGCTGAATAAGAGTCTATAGTTGCTGAAGGGGCGTTCATTAGTGCAATATCGTTACCAGCATTTTGCAAAACAGCAACTTGATCGGCTGATAAATTTTGCTGTAACGGTTGGTTTTGCAAATCAGATTCAGAATATAAATTACCGCTTAGCGACCCTTTTTTTGTGTCGTAACTAGCACTAGCATAGGACACAAATCGTGTGTAGCTACGGTCAGAATATTGATATTCAATAACAATACGCATTTCAGAGGTTATCGGAAAAATCGAATTAAATTTTAATTCTCCTGCATTATAATCAATAACATAGTCGCTATTTTCACCTCTTTTTAAAAGTATACCGTTTACAAAAACCGACTCTGAGCCCGAAATAATAAGTACAAACAGTTCGCCATTTTTTCCTTTAAGTTTGTAAGGGCCTTGATTTCCTTCTTGACCAACAAAAATTGATTTTGCATATTGCCCGCGAACTAGTGCCGCCGATGCAAAAATTTCGGTTTTTGCATTTGGCGTTCCAAAAACTATTTTTGCAGCAACACCTTGTACTTTTTTATTGAAATTTAAATACTGCGACTTCCTGTTTTCAAGAAATAAATCGCCGGCGCGAACGCTCCACGTATCCGAAAATAATTCGATAAATAGTTGATCAAATTCGTCTAGTTTTTGAGAATAGCCACCATTTTGTAACGGTATATTACTGTCTTGAATCGCAGCACGTAGACTAACCTTATTTGATAGTTTACCATTTATTTGTAAATCTAAATTTGAATTAAGTGTTGCGTTTTGACTGTTGCCGATAGTTATACCCCTTGTTATACTACCCGAAGTATTTAAACCGTCAAAGGGCTTAAAGGTTTGTAAATTATAATTCTTAATCTCATATCGATTGCCCTCTTTATTAGGAATTATTCGAGCATCATCATAAATAGAATAAGTTTTGGTAAGAAAATTTGGAAATTTTAAATATCGAATTACAATTGAGTCAACAGAGGTGTAGTTGTTTTTAAATACTAATTTTGAAGCTACAAAATCAATTTTATAAAAAGAGGTGTCAATTGCACTTCCGTTTTTATCTAAAATTTTAAAAAACGCTTTATTAATACTTACATTATCTATTAAAATCGTGTCTTTAGTAAATGCAATTTTTTTATTTTTATATGGCGTTTCTATTTGCTGGGCAAAGACCCCAATTGAGAAACTTATAAAAAATAAAAAAAAATACCTTTGACTCATGAATCGTATAACGTTGTTTGGTTCAAAAGTAGTATTTTGTAATGAAATTAAGTTGCCGTTGATTTAAAAATTGGTTCATAGTATGTTCTTCCTTTTTTTATGATAGGGCAAAATTTAAACTATAATTATTATGTTTAATATAATTGGGATGACCATAAAGATAAACGGATTTTTTACATACTAAAATTATCAAGCCTCTTCTTGTGTTATAATTTGCATCGTTTCGCGACTTACTTGTTTCAGTAAAACTACTTTGTCTTTCTCAACCATTAGTGCAGCATGGGCATCAAAATGACGAATGGTATACAACGAAACATTTTCGTTGTAAACAACCTGAAATTTTTTGGCAAGTTTCGATTTTAATTCTGTAAAGTTTCCAAACTTGTCTTCAATACAAACCGAAAAACTAATCGCTGAATTTTGAATTAGGCTGACTTTCATTTTATAATGGGCAAACAGCGCAAAAATTTCGCTAATATGCTCTTCCATAATAAATGAAAAATCAATAGAAGATAGTGACAGTAACAGTTGATTTTTTTTAATTATAAAACAAGGTATTTGTGGTTCTAAATCGCTTCCTTTTGAAATACTAGTTCCGGGCAATAATGGGTTTATAAACGATTTTACAAACAACGGAATTTCTTTTTTTTGAAGTGGTTGCAGCGTTTTTGGATGAATTACTGTTGCGCCATAAAAAGCTAATTCGATAGTTTCGCGGTATGAAATTTGGTTTAATAAAATGGCATTTTCAAAATATCTAGGGTCAGCGTTCATTACACCCGGTACATCTTTCCAAATGGTAACACTTTCAGCATTTAGGCAATAGGCAAAAATTGCGGCCGTATAATCCGACCCTTCTCGACCTAGCGTAGTTGTAAAACTGTTGTCATCCGATCCTAAAAACCCTTGTGTTATGCTGAGCGTATTTCGAGCTACATTTTTCGAAATTAATCGTAACGATTTTTCCCAATCTACGGTAGCATCACGATAATTAGTATCTGTTTTAATTAACGCTCTAACATCTAACCAGTTGTTTTTTAATTCAATAAAATTGAAATAATGGCTTACAATTGTTGTTGAAAGTAATTCGCCAAACGATACAATCTGGTCGTATACAAAATTATAATTCGGAGATTTGTTGCTTCTTATGAAATACTCTAAATCTTCAAATAGTGCATTTACGTCTAAGTAGACCTCGTTGTTTTCATCGTCAATCAAATCCATCAAAATTTGATAATGATATTTTTTTACTTCTTGTATCGATTCTTGTAACTCAGTTGATTTTTCGAAATAATTTTTTATAACCACTTCAAGTGCATTCGTGGTTTTTCCCATTGCAGAAATGACAATCAAAACTGTATCAAAAGTTGTCGTTTTTAAAACAGCAGCCACATTTTTTATACCAGTAGCATCTTTAACTGAAGCACCTCCAAATTTGAATATTTTCATTTTTATAACTTGCGATTTATTATTTAGTATTTTTTTCAAGAAACAAATTGATGCCGTTTTCATCCATTTGAACTACATCCCAATCGGTCAGATGTTTTGCTCCTGATTTTTTATAAAATTCAATAGCAGCTGTATTCCAATCTAAAACGGCCCATTCTATGCGGCGTACCTTATCTTTTTTCGCTTGCTTGATAATTTCAGAGTACAAGGCAAAACCTGCACCCGTGCCGCGTTCAGATTGTTTTACGATAAGATCCTCTAAATGAATTGTCTTGCCTTTCCAAGTCGAATACCGATAATAATATAAGGCAATCCCTATTATTTCGTTTTTAGATTCGGCTACAAAGGTGTAAAAAAGAGGGATGTTGCCAAAACCATCTCTAAGCAAATCATCAACTGTTAATTCAACTGCGTTTGGTTCTTTTTCAAAAAGAGCTAACTCCTTAATTAATTGCAAAACCTCGGGCATGTCTTCTTTGGTTGCTGTGCGAATATGCATTTTATTTTTTCTTTTTAGTTGATTTTGTTGCCGTTTTTTTAAGTACCACATATTCCCTAAATAATCCTTCTGAGGTTGCTCGCGTGCGTGCTTTGTCAGCCCTGTCTTGCGGGTCTGGGTGCGAACTCATCATTTGAGTAATAAAATTTGTATTGGTACCTTGCGCCATTTTTGCCAAAATTTCAAAAGCAGCGGACACAGCATTTACATTATAACCGTGTTTTTTCATAAATTCATACGAATAATCGTCGGCTTCACTTTCTTGTATACGGCTGTGGCGACTGTCTACCATGGCACTTCCTATTTGCCCTAATTGTCCGTCGGTTACGGCGGCTACTTTGTCTGATTGCGATGCTGCTGCATCAATTAATGCTGCTTTTCGATACGCTGCTTTCATCGCGTCTCGAGAGTCGTTATTGGCAACGTGCCCAATTTCATGCCCAATTACTGCCAATAATTGATTATCATCCATCGCGTCCATTAAGCCCGAAAAAACACGTACACTTCCGTCGGCTGTGGCAAATGCATTTAAATCTTTGGTTAGGTACACTTTATAGTTTAATTTTAAACCGCTTTCTGAGGCGTGTTTACCGAAAATTCGGTTTAACCGCACAGCATAAGGGTTTTTTAACGGTGCAATTTTATTTTCTTTATCCATTTTAGTCACGGCTTCTAATGATAATTTTGCAGCATCGTCATTGGTAAAGGTAAAACTGGCAGCCGCATTTTGAAGTGCCCCCAAAGCCCTATCGCCTATATTAATTTGTGCATGCAGACTGGCGGATTCAAACAGAAAAACAAGTAAAAGGGGCGTAAATAGTTTTGATTTCATAATAAACTTTTTTTAAATAGCAAATATAAATAAAATGGCGCAATTAATTTGTCATTTGTATGCAATTAAAAGTTAGTTGGAACGCAGTTTGAATAAAGCATCTTGGTACGTTATAAATAAATCACGATAACGAAGCGACTGTTTTTTTATTTAAAAAAACCATCAGTTAGTTGCAATATAATTAAAAAATTGTAGTTCGTAACTATAAAATATAACCGATATTTGCATCTTAACTACAACGATTTTGTAATGGAAGCACGCAACACTACTTTAGGAGAATTTATTATCGGAAACCAAAAAGAATTTCAATATTCGTCTGGCGAATTATCAAGAATTATAAACTCTATTCGCTTGGCGGCAAAAGTAGTAAACTATGAGGTAAACAAAGCCGGTTTAGTAGATATTATTGGCGCTGCTGGCGAACAGAATATTCAGGGCGAAGACCAGCAAAAGCTTGATGTGTATGCAAATGAAGTTTTTATTCAAACCTTAATAAACCGTGAAATTGTTTGCGGTATTGCCTCAGAAGAAAACGATGATTTTATAACCGTTGAAGGAAGTGATAAAAGCCATAACAATAAATATGTAGTATTGATGGATCCGCTTGATGGATCGAGCAATATAGATGTAAATGTTTCGGTGGGTACCATTTTTTCGGTTTACAGGCGCATAACGCCTTTGGGAACACCCGTTACTATTGATGATTTTTTGCAACCTGGCATTAATCAAGTAGCTGCGGGTTATGTAATTTATGGCACATCGACTATGTTGGTCTATACAACAGGGCACGGCGTAAACGGTTTTACATTAAATCCGGCAATAGGCACTTTTTATTTAAGTCATCCAAACATGAAATTTCCGAATGACGGCACTATTTACTCTATAAACGAAGGCAACTATGTGCATTTTCCTAAAGGCGTAAAAAATTATTTAAAATATTGTCAACTCGAAGAAAACGACCGTCCGTATACCTCAAGATATATTGGTAGTTTAGTTTCTGATATTCATCGTAACATGATTAAAGGCGGTATTTATATTTACCCAACAAGCACTAAAGCCCCAAACGGAAAGCTCAGACTATTGTATGAAGGCAATCCGATGGCATTTATTACCGAACAAGCCGGCGGCAAAGCATCAAATGGCTTTGAACGTATTTTAGAAATTAAACCATCACAGTTGCATGAACGGGTCCCATTTTTTTGTGGCAGCTACAATATGGTTGAAAAAGCAGAGGAGTTTATGAAAAAAGAGGTCTAAGTAATTGGTCATAAATAACATTATCACAAGCTATCAAATCATAACAAATTTTTATGCTTTTACAAAATCGAAAATTAAAAATCATCGTATCTTTGCATCAGGTTTTGTATCCGAAAAATAGTGAATTAATAATTTTAAATAAAAAAAAATGTATCCAGAAGAAATGGTAAAACCAATGCGAACAGAATTATCTGACGCTGGTTTTAAAGATTTATACAATGCAAGTGAAGTAAATGCCGCAATAAAACAAGACGGAACAACGCTAGTTATAGTTAACTCTGTATGCGGTTGTGCTGCCAGAAATGCCCGTCCGGGCGCAAAAATGAGTTTAGATGGAGCTAAAAAACCCGACCATTTGGTAACCGTTTTTGCAGGCGTTGATAAAGAAGCAGTCGATGCGGCACGCGAAAACATGTTTCCTTTCCCTCCATCATCACCAAGTATGGCATTGTTTAAAAATGGCGAATTGGTGCACATGCTAGAACGGCACCACATTGAAGGACGCCCTGCTGAAATGATTGCTGACAACCTAAAAGATGCTTATGCTGAGTTTTGTTAACTAGCAGCAACATAAAAAACCTTTCAAAGCTTAATACTGAGAAAGGTTTTTTTATAAAATGTACTAAACAAACAAAGATAATGAATTGTTAAAATTTATACTTCGCTCTCAGTTAATTTAACAATCATCTCGCTAGTCATCAATTTCAAATCAAAATCGTTTTTCCAATTCCAATCCGTTCTAGCAGCGCTATCGTCAATACTTGCGGGCCAGCTATCGGCAATTTTTTGCCTAAAATCAGGCACATAATTAATCGTAAAATTACGATAATGAGTTTTAATCTCCTCATAAATTTCCTCAGGCGTAAAGCTCATCGCCGATAAATTATAGGACGATCGAATTTTAATTTGCGCAGCATCGGCCTGCATAATTTGTACCGTAGCCTTAATGGCATCATCCATATACATCATGGGTAACGTCGTATTTTTACGTAAAAAACACGTGTATTTACCCTTAGAAATAGCCTCATGAAAAATAGCAACTGCATAATCTGTAGTGCCGCCACCAGGTTCGGTACCCCAGCTTATTAATCCCGGATATCGAATACTCCGCACATCAACACCATATTGTTTATTATAATATTCGCACCATCTTTCGCCCGTTTGTTTACTAATGCCATATACCGTCGACGGCTCCATAATGGTATACTGAGGCGTATTTTCGCGCGGCGTAGTAGGTCCAAAAACAGCAATACTCGAGGGCCAAAAAATCTTTTTTATCTTACCTGCCTTTGCCAAATTTAAAACATGAAATAACGAATTCATATTCAAATCCCAAGCAAAAGCAGGGTTTTTTTCGGCCGTTGCCGATAATAAAGCTGCCATCAGATAGACATCAGTTACCGCATGTTTTTCTATCAAATGCTCAATTTGATTGTAATCTAAGGCATTTACAACCTCAAAAATCCCACCGTTTACCGTATCATTATCCAGTTTGCGAATATCCGACGCAATAACATTATCATTGCCATAAATCAATCGCAATTTAGCGGTTAACTCTGTTCCAATTTGTCCGCACGCACCAATTATCAAAATTTTTGTGGTCATAAACTAAGTTTTTTACACTGCAAATATAACGATTTCGTAAACAAATTTTTATTTTTTTTGGGCGCTTTAACAGGCTATCCGTTACAACTCCGCAGCCACAAATCCACAAAACATGCGCTACAATGTGCTTCTTTGGTCGCAATTGTAGCGCATGTTTTGTTGGCTTCGTGGCTTTACGGGGTTTTCACTGCTATCCTTAGCGCTATCGGGTTCGATTAAAATCACAATTGTTCAAAAACATTTATTAAAAAATATAATTTTAGACACTACTTTTGTACTTTTACACTCCTATTTTTATATTAATGAAAAACATTATTTTATTTCTATTACTTTCTTCTAAAATCCTTATTTCTTGTAAAGACGATACCAATATTCGACTACAAGAACAACAAAAGGAAGCAAAAAAAAACGACGCTATTTTTAATACTATCAATAAAGGATGGATTTTTGCTATAAACCCAATTGAGCCGGCAACTCAATCAAAAATAAACCGATGGATGGAGTGGCGTACTTTTTTAACAGAAATCAATCAAAAACCCAAATCTACCATTGGTGCATTTCAAAAAAAAGCGGCACAACTAACCAAAAAAGCAATAGAATTAAATAATAACATCCCTTCTGAATTTAATAAACCACAAATAAAAAGTAGGATTATTGCGGTAACAACAAAAATTAAATTATTGGATATGTACATTCATCTCAACCAAATTCCAGATGATAAAATAATAAAAATTATTGCTGATGCCAATTTAGAAATCATATCGTTACAATTACAAATGCAAGAGCTCGTGCGCCGAAGCTTAATTCCGCGTGAACCTGGCGAGCCCGATTTTATTAAAATGAAAGACACCACCCGAGCGATACCAAATTATAACGACCCCAACCTACAAGCTAACTAATTGTTTTGAGTATATCTACTGTAATATCTATAGTTCAAAAAGCAGCCAAAGTAACTATACTGTCCAAAGCTGTGGCGCAACGTGACGCAAAAACCCATGCAAAAGGGTTGGTGGGCTCGTCATTATCATTTGTATGTGAAGCTGTTTTTCAAAAAAACGAGGTTCCTTTATTACTGCTTTTTAACGATAAAGAAGAGGCAGCCTATTATTTAAACGATTTAGAACACCTTATTAGTGACAAAGATGTATTGTTTTATCCTGCATCGTTTAGGCGCCCGTACCATATTGATGAAATTGACAATGCCAATGTTTTATTGCGTGCCGAGGTTTTAAACAGAATAAATTCTCGGCAAAAACCTGCAATTATTGTCTCTTATTCAGAAGCCATTTTTGAAAAAGTAGTTACCCGAAAAGAACTCGATAAAAACACATTTAAAGTGTCATTAAATGACAAAATATCAATCGACTTTTTAAACGAAGTTTTATTTGAATACAATTTTAAACGAGTTGATTTTGTAACCGAACCTGGAGAGTTTTCGGTTCGTGGTGGTATTGTTGATGTCTTTTCGTTCTCAAATGAAAATCCGTATCGAATTGAATTTTTTGGTAACGAAGTCGATTCCATACGAAGTTTTGATGTTGAAACGCAATTGTCAATCGAACGATTAAAAAAGATTGCTATAATTCCAAACGTTGAAAACCAATTTTTTGACGAAAACAGGGCTTCTTTTTTAGAATATATCGATCCAAAAACAGTACTCTTTATTCAAAATACCGAGCTTCTTTGTTCACAATTAGATCGGTATTTTGCAAAAGCACACGAAGAATTTAATAAATTATCAAAAGAAATAAAGCACTCAAAACCAGAAGAAATATTTATTAATCAAGAGCAATTTCTTAAAAAAGCCAATTTCTTAACAGTTGTGGAGTTAGGAAACATCCCGGTTTTTAAACCCGACTCGGTTATTGAATTTAATATTAAACCGCAGCCCTCGTTTAACAAACAGTTCGATTTACTACTTAATAATTTAAACGAAAATTACCACAACGGATTTAAGAATTTTTTGTTTTGTAGCAATCAAAATCAAGCCAATCGGTTTACCGAAATTTTTGAAGATATTGACGATGATAATTCTGAAAACCAAATTCTAATCACAAATTCTGCATCGGTTAATTTAAAATATAAAACGATTGTTTTACCCTTGTTTCAGGGCTTTATCGACGATGATAATGAAATTTTGTGCTACACCGATCATCAAATTTTTGAACGGTACCATAAATTTAGTATCAAAAATAATATTTCGCGTAAGCAAACCATCACTTTAAAAGAATTAACTTCATTGTCCGTTGGCGACTATGTTACACACATCGACCATGGCATTGGTAAATTTGGCGGATTGCAAAAAATTCAAGTTGAAGGCAAAACCCAAGAAGCAATAAAACTGGTTTATGCTGATAATGATATTGTGTATGTTAGCATCCATTCGCTGCATAAAATTGCTAAATTTAATGGCAAAGACGGTACACCACCCAAAATTTATAAGTTAGGTTCAGGTGCATGGAAAGCCCTAAAACAAAAAACAAAAGCGCGCGTAAAACATGTTGCTTTTAATTTAATTCAGCTGTACGCCAAGCGACGTTTGGAAAAAGGATTCGCATGCCACCCCGATAGTTATTTACAAAAAGAGTTGGAAAGCTCATTTATTTACGAAGATACTCCCGACCAAGTTACATCAACTTTAGATGTAAAAAAAGACATGGAAAGCGACCGACCAATGGACCGCTTGGTGTGTGGCGACGTAGGTTTTGGCAAAACAGAAGTAGCAATAAGAGCTGCATTTAAGGCTGTTGACAACGGAAAACAAGTGGCAATTTTGGTACCTACAACAATATTAGCCTATCAGCATTACCGCACTTTTACCGAACGGTTAAAAGACATGCCGGTTTCTATTGGCTATTTAAACCGATTTAGAACTGCTAAAGAGAAAGCACAAACTATAAAAGAATTAGCCGAAGGCAAACTAGATATTATAATAGGAACCCATCAATTGGTAAATAAATCGGTACAATTTAAAAATTTGGGCTTACTCGTTATCGACGAAGAACAAAAATTTGGTGTAAATGTAAAAGACAAACTTAAAACCATTTCGGCTAATGTAGATACATTAACGCTCACGGCAACTCCCATACCACGAACGCTACAATTTTCGTTAATGGCAGCGCGCGATTTATCGGTAA
>JAYVGC010000060.1:0-28642 GCA_043772535.1 Flavobacterium sp.
GGATTATAAATTATCAAACTTTTGCATTACATGCGTGCTTATTACATTAAGATTTTTTCGGTTGTAGACGGCAAATAAATGTATTATAAATGTAATTAGTAGGTATGCTTTTGTAATTTTTTTACGCGTCTTTTTGCTGATAGTGAAGTTATTTTGTTTGATTTTTAAAAGCGTAATGATGCCAAATGCAATCTGGTTTTACTGTCTTAATCACTACTATTCAAAAGTTTAACTTAAAACTAGTCTTCGAGCTTCCTATTTTTTATGCCAAAAATGGCACAAGTAGTTCAAACTTTAGTTGTTTATCGTCGGTGTTTGCTGTTGTTGGATCGTTTTTTTATTTTTGTTCTTGAAATATTTTTAATAACGTTAATGCAAAATTGGGATCAACTCGGTCAATTCTTCCTGTATTAATATTGATTCCACCTGAACCAAATTGTGGATTATAACTAGCACCTCCAAATCCTAATCCTGTAAAACTTAAAAATGTTGCCGCTTTGTCTTCAACTCCTTTAATCCAAAATGTCATTCCTGTAAATCCGCCTTTATTGACTTTTAATTCTTCGCCAATTTTCACATCAAATTGTTTGTATTGTCCACTTTGTATTTCGTATTTTTCGCCATCAATTTTAAAATTTTGTTTTTTTATTTCGGCTAAATTTTGATTTCCAAAAATAAAGACTTTATTTTTCGGTACAGATTTAAAATTTATTTCGAAAATAGTGTCGTCACAAAAATAAGTAGATAGCGTCAATTCTGCAGAATTATCATCGAGTTTCTTAAAATTTTCAAACTTGAATGAATTCGCTCCAATTTGTTGTACCGCATTTTCTAACTTTTGGAATATTGAATAAATTTCATTCAACTTTCCTGTAGATTTGACTTTTGCAACAAATTTTGAAGTTGTTAAATCTGTTTCTTCAAAAATATAAACAAATAGTTTGTCTTTTGGTTTTTGCAGTGTGTCATTTTTTTTTAAAAATTCAATTTTTTGCGAGAACGTTACGTTTCCAATAATTAGCAAAATTAAAAGCAATATTTTTTTTATTTTCCTTTTTTCATTTTGTGATTTCATGTTTTTAAATATATTTAAAAGCGATACATATCTTGATTCACAGGGGTAAATCTTGGATAAAAGTAAGCTATTTTTGGGTAACAAAAATAACAGTAACAAATAAGTTGATGAATTTCACTGTTATATTATTCGCTATTGGAGCACAGACACAATCTTAAACCATACAATCAAAAGGAGTGCTAAATGAGATAATGTTACGCATCAAAAGATAATAGGGGCTTAAATACTGCTCTCAAAAACGTTTTTTAAGCAACATTACAAAAGTTATCGCAAAATATTTGAAAATCTATATATACGATAAAATAAAAAAAGCTGTCTTGTAGGACAGCCTCTTTAAAAATCTAATTATTTACCGTTACATCAATCTGGTCTAATAAATTAATCAGCTAATATAATTATTTTATTGTCTTTCATTTCAACAGTTCCCGACAAAATATCTAATGTAAAATTTTGATCATTAACTTTAGTAAATTTCTTTTCTACCTCTTTATTTAAAAGAAAATTTGATGCACTTATTGCAACCGTTCCTTTCCTTAACAATGAAACTATTGGTGCGTGGTTATTCAATATTTGAAATGAACCATCAACGCCTGGCAGCGAAACCGATGATACTTCGCCACTAAATAAAACTGATTCGGGTGATACTATTTCTAAGATCATAATTTAATTGTGAAATTTGAATTTATAATTAACTACGCTTCGGCCAGCATTTTTTCTCCGGCTTCAATAGCATCCTCAATTGAACCTTTTAGATTAAAAGCTGCTTCTGGCAAGTGATCTAATTCGCCATCAATAATCATGTTAAATCCTTTAATTGTATCTTTAATATCGACTAAAACACCTTTAAGACCTGTAAACTGTTCTGCAACATGAAAAGGTTGAGATAAAAAACGTTGTACTCTTCGAGCTCTTGACACAGAAAGTTTGTCTTCTTCAGATAATTCTTCCATACCAAGAATTGCAATAATATCTTGTAGTTGTTTGTATTTTTGTAAAATTTCCTTCACTCTTTGCGCGCAATCGTAATGCTCTTTACCTAAAATTTCGGGCGTTAAAATTCTCGAAGTAGAATCTAACGGATCTACCGCAGGGTAAATTCCTAGTTCGGCAATTTTACGAGACAATACCGTTGTAGCATCAAGATGTGCAAAAGTTGTTGCTGGTGCTGGATCGGTTAAATCGTCAGCAGGCACATAAACAGCTTGCACCGAGGTAATAGATCCTTTTTTAGTCGATGTAATTCGTTCTTGCATGGCGCCCATTTCGGTCGCTAATGTTGGCTGATATCCTACTGCTGATGGCATACGACCCAACAAAGCCGACACCTCTGAACCTGCTTGCGTAAATCGAAATATATTGTCTACAAAGAAAAGTACATCTTTTCCTTGATCTGTTCCGGCACCATCACGAAAATATTCTGCAATTGAAAGCCCCGATAATGCTACACGCGCACGCGCACCCGGCGGCTCATTCATCTGTCCGAAAACGAAAGTAGCCTTTGATTCTCTCATGCCAACCATATCAACTTTGCTTAAATCCCAGCCTCCGTTTTCCATAGAGTGCATAAAATCATCGCCATATTTTATAATTCCTGATTCTAACATTTCACGAAGCAAATCATTTCCTTCTCTTGTTCGTTCTCCAACTCCTGCAAATACAGAAAGTCCACCATGACCCTTTGCAATGTTGTTAATTAATTCTTGAATCAAAACCGTTTTACCTACACCAGCACCACCAAACAATCCGATTTTACCTCCTTTAGAGTAAGGCTCGATCAAATCGATTACTTTAATACCAGTAAATAAAACTTCAGATGATGTTGATAAATCTTCAAAACGTGGCGCCTGACGGTGGATTGACATTCCGTTAACTCCCGTTTTTGGCAATTCGGTCAAACCATCAATTGCATCTCCAATTACATTAAACAAGCGTCCGTAAACATCTGGTCCAATTGGCATTTGTATAGGATTACCGGTCGATAGCACACTAACTCCTCTACTTAAACCATCCGTTGAGTCCATAGAAATAGTACGAACGGTGTCTTCTCCAACGTGCGATTGCACTTCAAGAATTAACTTTGTTCCATCTTTTTTAATGATTTCTAACGAATCGTAAATTTTTGGTAATTCGGCGCTAGCACTATTGAACACTACATCCACTACTGGTCCGATAATTTGAGATACTTTTCCTGTTACTTGAGACATTGCTTATGTATTTATTGAATAGCAGATTAGATTATGAAAACTGCTTATTATTTTCGAGTGCAAAGGTAATTATTTTTTTTATTAGAAAAATAGTAAATTGATAATTTTTAGGTGTTTTTTTCTAATAAAAGGTCAAATTACTTTTTAAAACTGTAAAATTAAAATTTTAAGGCATATAATGTTCTACATATACCATTATACAAAAATATATAGTTTAATAGAAAGCAACTTATTATAGATTTTATTTACATAAAAGTTTTAGAAATAAACAATCCCGTAACAATTACTTATTTGAATAGTACCTACTTGCGATGGTACCTATACTGATAGTTTAGGCTTTATATAGCGCCCTTTTGTAAAGTAACAAGGGTTTTTAAAAAAGATTTTTACTTTTAGTGAAACCCCCGCTAACGCTAATCAAAGTTGTAGCAAAATCAGTTAATTCTTACACAAAAAACAATCTATTGCACAACTAAAAAGCAGGCAGTACTGATTCACTATACATATCAGGGCAAATAATAATGTACGACCTAAACCAATTATGAGTTTGGAAGCTGTGAACTGCGCTTTTTTAAGACCAAAAGAATTCATAAAAAATTTGCATTTCATTCGATTTAGATAAATTGCCAGAGTAGTTTATAACGTAACATTCTGTATAGTAAATGTATGACTGTTACTTAATATTATTTTTAATTTTTAGTGCCAATTCCTCGAACTCTGCTTTACGTAATGAAATCTTCTTTTCAAATCGCATCTCATCCATTTCGTTAAGCGGAATTAAATGAACGTGAGCATGCGGCACTTCAAGGCCAATAACGGCCATTCCTATGCGCTTACAAGGAATTGTTTTTTCTAAGGCTACGGCCACTTTTTTAGAAAACAACATCAATTTTATGTACAAATCATCGTCAATATCAAAAATTTTGTTTATTTCCTGCTTTGGAATACATAAGGTATGCCCTTTTGCATTCGGATTTACGTCTAAAAACGCTAAAAAGTCATCATTTTCAGTAATTTTATAGCACGAAATTTCACCTGAAATTATTTTTGAAAAAACACTTGACATACTTTTTATTTTAAAATTATACCTGCATTAATCTCTATAAACCTCTAAGATTTCAAATTTTAAGGCACCATTTGGTACAGATATTTCTGCAATTTCACCTACTTTTTTCCCCAATAATCCGCGTCCAATTGGCGAGGTTACCGATAGTTTTCCTGTTTTTATATCTGCTTCACTTTCGGCAACTAAAGTGTACTTCATTTCCATCAAGTTGGTTAAATTCTTTATTTTAACATGCGACAAAACCAGTACTTTGGTTACGTCAAGTTGCGATTCATCAATTAATCGTGCATTAGAATAAACACCTTCCATTTTTGAAATTCGTAATTCTAGCAATCCTTGTGCTTCTTTTGCTGCATCATATTCTGCATTTTCAGATAAATCGCCTTTATCGCGCGCTTCAGCAATGTCTTGGGATGCCTTTGGTCGCAATACGCTTTTTAGATGTTCTAATTCGTCTTTTAATTTTTTTAATCCTTCTAATGTATAATACGATAATTCGCTCATGTTTTTTTTATTTTGATTGATTTTTGTTAAAAATCAATTATTCTGGTTTTTATTTTTTTAAAAAGTATCTGTAAATACAAAAAATCCCATCGAAACGGGATTTCTTTTTTCAAAGATATTGGTTTTGTATATATAAATCTTATTTTTACACAATAATAATTACAAAGTTAACCAATTTATTTTAAACAACGCTTTCTAAATTTAAAATGTAATGAAAAACAGTTTTTTTTTAATTTTCGCTTTTTTTTTATTTGTTAAATGCGATAAAAGCGACACAAATACAAGTAATCCATTTATTGCAAACACTGCTTTTTCGATTCAAATAAATATAAGTTTACCAACATATAGCAAGCTTCAGTTTCCTAGTAATGCGGTCATGGTGAATCAAGCAAATGCTGGAATTAGAGGTATTATAGTTTTTAACACGGGTACTGGTTATCGAGCTTTTGATGGCGCGTGCCCAAACCAGAGTGTGACATCGTGTTCAACTTTAACGCTATCTGGAATAAATGCCACTTGCCCTTGCGACAGTGCTGTGTACAGTCTTTTTACCGCTCAAAGTCCTGGTAAACAATATCCTTTAAAAGAATATAGAACTGAGGTAAACGGAACTACAATTACCATTTCTAACTAAAAACACTTAAATTTTAAGTAATAAATTGTAAATTGGATATGTAAATATTTTTTTGTATTTTTATTTAATATTTAATCAAAAAATCTAAAATAATGAAAAAATTAATTGTAGTGTGGATTGTGTTTATGTTTTCTGCAACATTTTACGCACAGCCCGTAACAGAGGCGAAAGCCAAAACCAAGGCTAAAACTGAAAAAGCAGTAGCCGATAAAAAAGCGAAAGCCCAGGCTGTTAAAGCTGAAAAAATGGCTGCTAAAAAAGCTGCTACTAAGGAAGCGAAAGCAACAGCAAAAAAAGCCGAAGCTGATGCTAAAAAGGCCGAAAAAGAAGCCGTTAAAGCTGAGAAACTTGCTGCAAAAGTTAAAAAAGTTGCGGATAAAACTGCTGAAAAAGAAGCCTCGAAAATAGTAAAAACCAAAAAAGAAGCGAAACCTAAAGTAGACAAAGCGGCTAAAGAAGTAAACGCTGCAAAAGAAAAAGGAACAGTAGCAACCAAAGAGTCAAAAGCTACAACCGATAAAAATGCAAAGGAAAATACCGCAAAAACTCCAAAAGCTAAAGTAGCTAAAGTTGAAAAGGAAACTTCAGAAAAAGCACCCAAAGTAGCTGATAAAATAACTGGAGAGTACAACGGTAATAAAGTATATACTGGACCGAGAGGCGGAAAATATTACATCAATAAAAACGGTAACAAAACATATATTGATAGAAATTAATACCGATCGAGTGGTAAAAAAAGCAATTTTCATCTTTGAAAATTGCTTTTTTTTGTTTGATAATTAATTTATTATTTTACGAAAAAACATCGTGCAAAGTCTTTAATTATAAGCGAAAACCCTCCTTTTATTTTTGATTAATGATTAAACAAAAAAACATAAATAACTATTAAACAGTTAATTAGTGTAATACACTAAAAACAAAGCAATTGTAATGATTGTTAAAAACTATTTGTAAATGTGCATAAGTTTAGGTTCGTTTTGTGATAAAAAAGGGCAACCTTTGTAGCTCTCAAATTAATAAAGTTTTAAAATCATAAAAATGGCAAATTTCATCGAACCAATCCTGCAAGAAAATAAAAACCGATTTGTAATTTTTCCAATAAAGCACCATGACATTTGGGAATGCTACAAAAAAATGGAGGCTAGTTTTTGGACAGCTGAAGAAATTGATTTGTCGCAAGATTTAAACGATTGGAACAATAAATTGTCGCAAGATGAAAAGTATTTTATAAAACATATTTTGGCATTTTTTGCAGCATCGGATGGAATTGTAAATGAAAATTTGGCCGAAAACTTTGTAAATGAAGTGCAATACGCTGAGGCTAAATTCTTTTATGGTTTTCAAATTATGATGGAAAATATTCATAGCGAAACGTATTCACTGTTAATTGATACTTACGTTAAAGACGAGGCCGAAAAAAGCGATTTGTTCAACGCCTTAGAAGTTTTTCCAGCTATTAAGAAAAAAGCCGATTGGGCCTTAAAATGGATTGATTCTGATTCGTTTGCCGAACGTTTAATCGCATTTGCGGCAGTAGAAGGAATATTCTTTTCAGGAGCATTTTGTTCTATTTATTGGTTGAAAAAACGCGGTTTAATGCCCGGATTGACCTTTTCAAACGAATTAATTTCGCGTGATGAAGGCGTACATTGCGACTTTGCTGTGCACTTACATAACCATCATTTGGTTAATAAAGTACCTAAAGAGCGTATCAGAACTATAATTGTTGACGCCTTAAATATTGAACGTGAGTTTATTACAGAATCGCTACCCGTATCTTTAATTGGGATGAACGCCAATTTAATGACACAGTATTTAGAATTTGTAGCCGACCGACTTTTAGTAGAATTAGGCTGCGACAGAGAATACAACACTGCAAACCCTTTTGATTTTATGGACATGATTTCGTTGCAAGGAAAAACCAATTTCTTTGAGAAAAAAGTAGCCGAATACCAAAAAGCAGGAGTTATGAATACCGATGTGGAAGCACAAAAAATTACTTTTGACGCTGATTTTTAAATTTAATGGATATAAAAACAACATATGCGAAGAATCTTTCAACAAATTTGAAGATAGTTTTTACGAAGCTAAAGTAAAAAACACAATTAATCGGTTACTACTAATAAATGATAATTTAAATATCGAGGTGAAGCTTGAAAGAGATTTAAAAGATATTGAATTAAATTGTTCGGGATTACATTATCAAATAGACATAAAAGAATATTTTTTTATTAATAATAGTAAAAATATAATTTTTCTTGAATGTCACAAAAGCACGCATAATGACTATTATTCCATAAAAACACGTTCGATATCAGAATAATTATTATACAACTAGCCCCGATAGAAGGGAAAAACAATTTATTTCGTTTTTTTTAAACGAAATAAATTTTTTGGAATGATAGCGGGATTAGCTTCAAAAAAAAGAATGAGAAACGAAAAAATCATAAGATTGCTTTGCGCCTCGCAATAATAAATTACAAATAACCTCAAAATTGCAAAGGGATTTGCAGTTTTTTAAAAACCAAAAAACGCATGTACGTAGTAAAAAGAAGTGGACAGAAAGAGCCAGTAATGTTTGACAAAATTACCGAAAGAATTAAAAAATTATGCTATGGCCTAAACGATTTGGTAGACGCTGTTAAAGTAGCAATGCGCGTTATAGAAGGCTTGTACGACGGTGTTTCTACCTCTGAGCTAGATAATTTGGCCGCTGAAACTGCCGCATCGATGACCATTGCACACCCCGACTATGCACAGTTGGCGGCTCGAATTGCGATTTCAAATTTACATTCAAACACCAAAAAATCGTTCTCAGACACCATGAACGATATGTACCACTTTGTAAACCCACGAAACGGTCAAGAAGCCCCGTTGCTGAGCGACGAAGTGCATGCGGTAATTATGGAAAACGCCGAGTTTTTAGATTCGCACGTAATTTACACCCGCGATTTTAACTACGATTATTTTGGATTTAAAACCTTAGAGCGTTCGTATTTACTAAAAATAAACGGCAAAATTGTAGAGCGTCCGCAGCACATGTTAATGCGTGTTTCGGTAGGAATTCATTTAAACGATCTTAAATCGGTAATTGAAACCTACGACTTAATGTCGAAGAAATTTTTTACACACGCCACGCCAACACTATTTAATGCCGGAACGCCAAAAGCGCAAATGTCGTCGTGCTTTTTATTAGCAATGCAAGACGACAGTATCGACGGAATATACGACACACTAAAACAAACCGCAAAAATATCGCAATCGGCAGGCGGAATTGGGCTTTCAATTCACAATGTGCGTGCCACCGGAAGTTACATTCGCGGCACAAACGGAACCTCAAACGGAATTGTACCAATGTTACGCGTTTTCAATGATACGGCTCGCTATGTAGATCAAGGCGGCGGAAAACGCAAAGGTAGTTTTGCGATTTACATCGAAACGTGGCATGCTGATATTTTTGATTTTTTAGATCTCAAAAAAAATACCGGAAAAGAAGAAATGCGAGCGCGAGATTTGTTTTTTGCCATGTGGACTTCTGATTTGTTTATGAAGCGCGTGCAAGAAGACGGATTATGGACCTTAATGTGCCCTAACGAATGCCCAGGTTTATATGATGTGTACGGCGAAGCGTTTGAAAAAATGTACACCGATTATGAAAAGGCGGGTAAAGGACGAAAAACAATAAAAGCACACGAATTGTGGGAAAAAATTCTCGAATCGCAAATCGAAACCGGCACACCTTATATGTTGTATAAAGATGCAGCAAACCGAAAATCGAACCAGAAAAATTTGGGTACCATTCGGTCATCGAATTTGTGTACCGAAATTATGGAGTATACCTCAAAAGATGAAATTGCAGTTTGTAATTTAGCGTCTATTTCGCTGCCGATGTTTATCGAAAACGGGAAATTTGATCACAACCTTTTGTACACTGTTACTAAGCGAGTTACCCGTAATTTGAATAAAGTTATTGATAGAAATTACTATCCTGTTAAAGAGGCCGAAAACTCAAACTTGCGTCATCGACCAGTAGGACTTGGAGTTCAAGGACTTGCAGACGCTTTTATCATGTTGCGATTGCCGTTTACAAGCGACGAGGCCAAAGCGCTCAATCAAGAAATTTTTGAAACATTATACTTTGCCGCTCTAACCGCGTCAATGGAAATGGCTGTTGAAGAAGGACCTTATTCTACCTTTGCAGGATCGCCAATATCACAAGGCGAATTTCAGTTTAATATGTGGGACATGAAAGACGAAGACCTTTCTGGCCGCTGGGATTGGTCAAGCCTGCGTACCGAAGTGATGAAAAACGGGGTACGAAATTCGTTACTGGTTGCGCCAATGCCAACCGCATCTACCTCACAAATTTTAGGTAACAATGAAGCTTTTGAACCTTATACTTCAAACATATATACAAGACGAGTTTTATCGGGCGAATTTATTGTAGTAAACAAACATTTATTAAACGATTTAGTAGAGCGAGGACTTTGGACAGAAACATTGAAACAAGAATTAATGCGCAACAACGGCTCGGTACAAGAGCTAAACATTCCGCAAGATTTAAAAGAACTGTATAAAACCGTTTGGGAAATGTCGATGAAAGACATTATCGATATGAGCCGTCAACGCGGTTATTTTATCGATCAATCACAGTCGTTAAACTTGTTTATGCAGGATGCCAATTACTCAAAACTTACGTCCATGCATTTTTATGCTTGGAAATCGGGTTTAAAAACAGGAATGTATTATTTACGAACAAAAGCAGCTGTAGATGCAATTAAGTTTACTTTAAATAACGACAAAAAAGCCGAACCAATAGAAGTTAAAGAGGTTGTTGAAAAAGTAGCACAGGTAAATGAAGCTGTTGAAATGACATCAGACGAATACCGAGCGATGATTCATTTGGCCAAAAATGCCGCCGATGATGACTGTGAGATGTGTGGATCGTAGTTATAAACGATTTTGAATTTTTAACAGTTCAGTTACTAAAAACAATATTTTTAGGAAACCAGAAATAGCAGACTAATAAAGTAACTGCTGTATTAGCAGCAAACTGTGGTAAGCAGTTAAGATAATGATAAAGATGAAAAACAGTTGTTATAAAACAGCTGTTTTTTTTATTTGAAGTAAACGCAATGTTAATCATAGGTACTACAAAAGGCAACAAGTGATTGGTTTTTTATACTAAAAACGCGCTCTTTGCAGGGTTTAGTGATTTATAGAAATATTTTTTATTAATAAAAAGTAATGAGTAACTACCTAGTTTTCTTCCACTTTACTGAGGTATGGTATTATTTGTAAAAATAGTATATTTGTAAAAATCATTAAATAAATAGTTTTGAACAGCAGCAGAACATTGGTAATTGGGGATATACATGGCGCATTAAAGGCAGTGCAACAAATAATGGATTTAGCGCAGGTTACATCTAACGATACTTTAATTTTTTTAGGAGATTATGTTGATGGCTGGAGTCAATCGCCGGAAGTTTTAGACTATCTTATTGATTTAGATACAAAACAAAACTGTATATTTATTAAAGGAAATCACGATGATTTGTTGCTTAAATGGTTAACGCTTGGCACTAAAAATATTGATGAAGTGATGTGGTTTAAGCACGGAGGCGAAGCTACAGTAAAAGCATATAGAAATGTGTTCGAAGAAGGTAAGCAAAAACACATCAACTTTTTACAGAAATTACAAAATTTTTATTTAGACGATAAAAACAGATTGTTCGTTCACGCTGGATTTACGAATCAAAATGGTGTGCATTACGAATTTTATCCCAAACTATTTTATTGGGAGCGAACACTTTGGGAAACCGCATTAAGCTTAGATCCCACTATTAAAACAACAAGTGCCTATTATCCGAAAAGACTCTTGTTATATCACGAAATTTTTATTGGACACACACCGGTAACAAAAATCGGAAAAACCATTCCTGTTAATAAAGCCAATGTTTGGAACGTTGATACAGGAGCTGCTTTTAAAGGACCACTAACTATTTTAGATATTGATTCGAAACAGTATTGGCAAAGTGATATAGTACCGAATTTATATCCAAATGAAATTGGTCGAAATTAACAGTAAAGTTTTATATTTGTACAAAAAAACTAAAAATATAGCAAATGAAAAAAATAATTTTAGCCATCGCATTGTTAATCAATAGTTTATTAAGTGCGCAAGCATTTAAAGGGAAAGACGACGGCAAAGTACAAGTTGGCGCAAATATTCAAAAAGGAGGAACGGGCATTTTTGTTTCTTACGATTATGGCATAGGTGAAAACATGTCTTTTGGTGCAACTTCGAACTTTTTATTAGGTGCTTCAAACGGCATAAGCGCATCAGACCTTGATTTTAAAGACCGCTTTGATCTAAAAGCACGTTTTAATGCAAATATTGGCAACGTTTTAAATTTTGATAAAAAATTAGATGTATACCCGGGTTTAGATTTGGGTTTAAAAAACTTTGGCGCTCATTTAGGTGCACGCTATTTTTTTACAGATGGGTTCGGACTTTTCACCGAATTTGGAGTGCCTTTAGCAAAATACAATAAAAACGACAACGACTACAACAACCAATTTGTGTTGAATTTTGGTGCATCATTCAACTTGTAAATTAGTATTTAAAACAAAAGCAAAAACCTTTATTAAACATTCGGTTTAATAAAGGTTTTTTTATTTTTAAAACATAAAAACATGAGTTATATAGAAAATCTATTAAAAGAACGTAGCAAATCAACTTGCGAATTATCAGGTTCAACAGAAGATTTGGTGGTTTATAATGTGGCTCCGGATAAAATGGATTCGCCCGAAACTTGCATTTTAATAAGCAAAACTTGCGTTAGCCAAATAAATAATCCTGAATCGACTGACCCTAATTTTTGGCGCTGCTTAAACGACAGTATGTGGAACGAAAATTTACCCGTACAAATTGTGGCTTGGCGCCTACTTTCGCGGTTAAAAAACGAAGGTTGGGCAAACGATTTGCTCGAAATGATGTATTTAGACGATGATGCTTTGCTATGGGCAAAAGCAACAGGCGAAGGCGAAGAAAAAGAGGTAAAACCTCTACATCGCGATTGCAACGGAACTCTTTTGACAACCGGCGACTCGGTAGTTTTAGTAAAAGATTTAGAAGTAAAAGGAGCAAATTTTACGGGTAAAAGAGGCGATGCAGTGCATAAAATTACCTTAGTTAGAGACAATCATTTACAAATTGAGGGTCGATTGAACGGTCAAGGAATTGTATTGTTGTGCGAATATGTGAAGAAAACAAAATAAAATACCAATTTTTAAAATAAACAAAGGCGATTTTTAATTTTAAAAATCGCCTTTGTTTTGTAAACTATGTCAAACTACAAATCAAATTTAATGCCTTGTGCTAAAGGCAAACTTGTAGTATAATTAATGGTGTTGGTTTGACGTCGCATATACACTTTCCAAGCATCTGAGCCTGATTCGCGACCACCACCAGTTTCTTTTTCGCCACCAAAAGCGCCACCTATTTCGGCGCCAGACGTGCCAATGTTTACATTTGCAATACCACAATCTGAACCAGCAACAGATAAAAAAGCTTCTGCTTCGCGCAAATTATTGGTCATTATAGCCGACGATAAACCCTGTGCCACTCCGTTTTGAACTTCAATTGCATTGTGCACATCTCCAGAATATTTAATTAAGTATAAAACTGGCGCAAAGGTTTCGTGTTGCACAATTTGAAAAGAATTACTTGCTTCAGCAATTGCAGGTTTTACGTAGCAACCGCTTTCGTATCCTTCGCCAGAAAGCACACCACCGACAACTAAAATTTTTCCGCCTTCTTCAACTACTTTTACAAGTGCGTTGTTATACATTTCAACGGCATGAGTATCGATTAATGGGCCAACATGATTTTTTTCGTCAAGCGGATTTCCTATTCGCAATTGATTGTAGGCCGAACTTACTGCAGCTACAACTTTATCGTAAATACTTTCGTGAATAATTAACCGTCGTGTTGACGTACAGCGTTGTCCGGCAGTGCCTACAGCTCCAAATACGGCACCAATAACCGTCATTTTAATATCGGCATCTGGCGTTACAATAATTGCATTGTTTCCGCCTAATTCTAATAAAGAACGGCCTAAACGACCTGCTACAGTTTGGGCAACAATTTTTCCCATTCTGGTAGAACCTGTCGCTGAAATCAAAGGAACTCTTTTGTCAGATGTTAATAATTCGCCTACTTTATAATCGCCATTTATTAAACACGAAATGCCTTCAGGCAAATTGTTTTCTTTTATTACTTCTGCAATAATATTCTGACAGGCAACCCCGCACAAGGGCGTTTTTTCTGAGGGTTTCCAAACGCAAACATCGCCACAAATCCAAGCTAACGCAGTGTTCCAAGCCCACACTGCCACCGGAAAATTAAATGCGGATATAATTCCTACAACTCCTAAGGGGTGGTATTGTTCGTACATACGATGTCCTGGACGTTCCGAGTGCATTGTCAATCCATGAAGTTGGCGTGACAGCCCCACAGCAAAATCGCAAATGTCAATCATTTCTTGAACTTCGCCGAGGCCTTCTTGCAGCGATTTCCCCATTTCATACGATACTAATTTTCCTAATGCGTCTTTATTTTTTCGTAATTTTTCGCCAAACTGCCGCACAATTTCACCTCGTTGCGGTGCTGGTATCATTTTAAAAGTTTTGAATGCTGATGTGGCCGCCTCCATTACTTTTTCATAATCTGCTGCGGAAGTGGTTCTCACTTTTGCAATTAACTGTCCATCCACAGGAGAAAAACTTTCTAGAATTTCGCCACTCGAAAAATGATGATTTCCTGTTGATGTGCCTTCGTTTATGGGTTGAATTCCTAATTGGTTTAAGGCTTCATTCATACCAAACTGTTCTGCTATTGTTGTCATTTTCGGATTTTTTATTTTAATTGCGCAAATATATTATTTAGTAATTGATTATTTTGAAATAAAAATTATTTTTTGAGAGTTAAGTTGCATTTAATTTTTGATGTTCTAAATTTTAGTAATCACTAATTCTACTCGTCGGTCGTATTCTGAATTTTTACCCAATGGAACTGTATTGCCATACCCTTTAAATTTCATACGGCTTTTATTAACGCGTCTAAACGCTAAATAATTGTATACCGTATTTGCCCTATTGGTTGAAAGTTGTCTTTTTTTTGTGTCTTTATCGATCGCTTCGCGTTGCTCTGGTGGTGTGCAACAAACATGTCCTTGCACTTCAAATTCAATGTTTTTGTAACGTTGTAAAAGCAACGCAATTATATCTAAATCATTTCGAGATTTGCTTGTAAGTACACTACTTCCTTTTTCAAAAAGAATGGTTTCTAAATAAATATGATCGCCAACAACGTGCTTTTTATTAATGGTGTTATAAAATCCTGATAATTGTATTTTGGGCAATTCTTTTAAGTTAAGAACAATATCTACACGACGATTTTTAGAACGTTTTTCAGGAAGATTTTCTACAATATCATCATCAATTAAAATCCTTCCTTTTCCTTCGATGGTAATAATGATTTTACTTTTTACACCGTTATCAATAAGCTTATTTTTAATAGCAATGGCTCTACTGGTTGATAATTTAAAGTTGTAGGCATCTTTGCCGATGTCATCAGTATATCCAAAAATTTGCACTGAATTAATTCGGGTCGAATCGGTATTTTTTATAAAATGCACCGCTTCGGTTATTTGACTTTCGGTTAATGAAAACTTATCGAATTCAAAATAAACCGATTGAACTGCTTCTTCTTGTGCGAAAAGAAATGCACAAAACAAAAAACAGCAACTATTTAAAATCCATAAACGCATTATTTTAGAATTGTATTATATTCATTTTGATTTGCTAGAAGCGCTGTTGCTCTGGCAATTTCTGAATTGTTGGTCGTATAATATTCATATAATCCTTGTTTATATTGATATCGTTTGATTATTTCGTCTAGCAACATTCGTTTGATTTCTTTTTGGTTTTTCTCAAGCAAAATTTCTTCGCTTTTTTGCACGGCTGCCAATAACAGTTCGTATTCTTTAGTAATGGTTTCGTCTATTTTTTCTTTCTTAGCTTTTTCGAGTGTTTTTTTTAATGAAAGTTCAGTTTCAGTATCAAAAGTAATTTTTTCTTTTTTTAAAAAGCTTTTAAAATCAGCATAATCAGTATCAGTAATCGTCGGAATTTTATTGCCTAAAGTTGGATTTTTAAAATAATAATTTGTCGCATAATTAAAAATGCCGTCATTTTTTTGCAACGCTTCGCCAATTGCACTTAGTTTGCTTTCGGTTAATTCAATATCGGGTTGAATGCCGCCGCCATCATAAACTGTTCGTCCATTTTTAGTTTTAAAAGCCATATATTTTTTTTCGTCAGTCCGTAATGCTTTACCGTCTTTATCTTTATGAGAATAATCTAGTGCTTGAATGCAACGCCCCGATGGTGTAAAATAACGCGAAATAGTAACTTTTACCTGCGTTCCGTATGTTAAATCGATAGGTCTTTGTACTAATCCTTTGCCAAAACTACGGCTGCCAATTACGACTGCTCGATCTAAATCTTGTAGGGCACCGGCAACTATTTCAGATGCGGATGCACTTTTGCCATCTACTAATATGGCTAGCGGAATTTGTAAATCGATTGGTTCTTTAGTGGTTCGATAGATGCTGTTATATTTTGGATTTTTGGCTTTTGTGGTTACAATTATTTCGCCTTTTTGTACAAATAAATTACAAATGGAAACAGCTTCATTTAATAATCCGCCTGGATTGCCTCGTAAATCTAAAATAATTTGTGTGGCTCCATCGGACTTTAATTTTTCTAAGGCCTCTTTGGTTTCAAAGGCTGCTTTTTTATTAAATGCTGTTAAAGCAATATAGCCCGTTTTATCGTTTATTTTACTAAAAAAAGAAACCGCTTTTACTTCTACTTCATCTAAAATAAGTTGGGTAGTTATCGTTTTGCCTTGCCGTATAAATTGTATTTCGATTTTAGTGTTTTTTGCACCTTTTAGCAATTGCGAGGCATCATCTTTATATTCTGCCATCAAAATATCGCCAATTTTAATAATGGCATCTCCGGCTTTTAATCCGGCTTTGTCAGCTGGAAATCCTTTGTAGGGTTCTCGAATAAGAATTTTATCATCGCGTCGTGTAATTTGGGCTCCTATTCCGGTATATTCTCCAGTATTGTTAATTTTAAATTTAACAACATCTTGTTCAGTAAAATAATTTGTGTAAGGGTCAAGATCAGAAAGCATACTTTTGATTGATTTATCCATCAGTTCTGAAGGATTTAACTCGTCAACGTAATCTGAATTTATCGTTTTATAAATAGTAGTAAAAATTTCGATTTGCTTGGCTATTTCAAAAAAATCTCCTGAAAAAGCTGCGCTTACAAATAATAAAGCACCTGCAATTAGTGGTAAATAATATCTTTTTTTTAGTAGTTTCAACATCATCATATTTTATTTTGTTGACACAAATTTAATAAAGATTTTTACAGTATTACCTATTTTAATACTATTTTATCAGATTATTATAGTTTTGAATTTAGTTAAGTGTACTACCTCAAGCACCGTTTAAATAAAATATAACAGTTGCTACTTTCGCTTATTTTCAAAAAAAAGGGTCATAATATCAGAACATTCTTGTGCCATTACGCCCTGAACTACCGCTGTTTTGGGATGCAGTTTGGTTCCCATTGTAATAAAGCCTCTGTTTGGATCTGATGCCCCAATGACAATTTTTGAAATTTGACTCCAATATAAAGCACCGGCACACATTTGACAAGGTTCAAGCGTAACATATAATGTACAGCCTTTTAAATATTTGCCTCCTAAAAAATGTGAAGCTGCTGTAATGGCTTGCATTTCGGCATGCGCAGTTACATCGTTTAAGGTTTCTGTTAAATTATGACCTCTGGCTATTATTTTATTTTCGACTACAATTAGTGCTCCAACCGGAATTTCGCCTTTATCAAAAGCATTTGTAGCTTCTTGAAATGCTTTTTTCATAAAATATTCATGAGAAAATTGTTCTATAACCATCTTTTAATTACTATTTCCAAATTGAATTTCCGACAATTAGTGGCACCACAACTCCTAAAACAAAAGCAGACATAAGTAAGGTAAAATCGCGTTTATTAAATCTAAATAATGTTTGCATTATAAATGATACTATTAAAACACAACCAATTATAATCATTTGTGCCGCTTCAATACCTAGTGCGAATGCTAAAGTTGGTACTAATTTATCAATAGTATTGCCCGTAATCATCGATTTAAAATAATTAGAAAAACCTAATCCGTGAATAACTCCAAAGGTTAATGTTACTAGTGCAACAAAGGAAATTCCGCCTTGTTTTGATGATTTTCCGGCAGTAAAAATATTGTAAAATGCTGTTATTAAAATTGTTATTGGTATTAAGAATTCTACAAAGGTAACTTTTACGATAACAATGTTAAAAATCGAAAGCAAAAGTGCCAAAGTATGACCAATTGTAAAAATAGATACTAAAATTAAAATTCGTTTCCAATCTTTTAGGGCGTAAGGCACGGTTAGGGCGATTAAAAACAAAACATGATCATAGCCATTAAAATTCAAAACGTGGTTGATTCCTATTTTAAAAAAAATCCATAAATCTTGCATATTTTTACTTTTAAAGAGTGTAAATGTAAAAATTAGATTTGATTAAACCGAAAAATTAGTTGATTTGTAGTTTATAAAATGCGAAATAAAATTATATTTGCAGAAATAAAAATTATAAAATTATGTCATTCTCTGATTTATTTGATAGTGAGTTCAAAGATAGAAATAAAGGTCACTTTTCGGCTATAGTGCGTGTGGCGATTGCCGATGGCGATATGAGCAAAGAAGAAAAAGCATTTTTAGATAAACTAGCAGTTCGTTTAGAAATTTCGACCGACGAGTATGCCGAGATTTTAGAAAACCCTCTAAAATACCCAATCAATCCGCCGTACTTGCATGTACAGCGATTGGAACGGTTATACGATTTATCGCGAATGGTTTATGCGGATCATATTTTGGGTCCAAAGCAAAAAGAAATTTTAACTAAATTTACGTTAGCGTTAGGTTTTACTCCCGGAAATGTCTCGTATATTGTTGATAAAGCATTGTCATTATTGGTGTTAAATGCTGACGGAGATACTTTTGTGTACGAAATGCAACACATGAATAAATAAAAAGTAGTGGGTATAAATATTCACAAAAGTGTTGCTTTGTTTACCTCAAGCAACACTTTTTTTAGTTAAAACTAATTTCCATTCGGTTTGATGTTATCGTACCTTCAATAAAGTTTAAATTGTTTTTAATATTTGACAACTCCTTTTCAGTTAAAAATTGTTTTCTGTCGGATTTATTTAAGATAAGAAGCAGTTGAATTTCAAATTTATCTTTTTCATCTAAATAAAATTCATAATCTGCAATTTTAATGTATCGATTTCGGTGCCATGAAGTTTGAATTACAAAATTTTTAACTTCGTTTGGTTGCAAGGTGACAATGGTATTCATCAACTTTTGGTTGTTTACAATCCAATCTTCATTAGTACTTTCACCACCGTTTTTTTTATAGTCATTAATGTATTGTTTCTTTCGGTCCTGATATTTTTGTTTTAATTTTGAAATAAAGGCCATTGCATCAGGTGAATTATAATCTGTAATGTCTTCCATCTCGTCTTGTTCAGGATACATTTTTTCATAAAAAGGACCGTCCATGGTATCATAAACACCGTTTCTATACATTTTATAGACTGTAAATAATGTCATTGAACTAGCAGCTTGTGCAATTAAACTTGTTGGATTTAAAAAAAACTGTACTTCTCTTGGGGTAGTATTTTCAATTTGATACTTAATTTGATAAACGCGTCTTGAAGTTATTGAATCATGAAATGTAATTGAATTAATTTTTAAGTTTAATGGGCTGTTTTGTGCTACAAGCACAAAAGGAAATAATAATAATAATAAAAGTTTTATGTTTTTCATAAAAAATAATAGTTTTATACAACCGGTTGGGCTGACTTTATTGTAATACTTTTGTTACTTCTAAAATATTTTTTTGACTGTTGCCAATGTAAATTTTAGTGTCAATAATAAAAACGGGTCGACTTAAAAAAGTGTAATGTTCGAGTAAATATTTTTTATAATCAGCCTCCAACATGTTTTTATTTTTCAAATCTAATGTTTTGTAGAGTTGCGCTTTTTTGCTAAATAAAACCTCGTAACTACCCGACAGTTGGAACATTTGTTCAAGTTGCTGCTCGGTAATAGGATTTTGTCGAATGTCTATAAACGTTAAGGAATTTGCGTTAGGTAAATTTTTAATAATTTTTCGACATGTATCGCAAGATGCTAAATAATAAATTATATTCATTTTTTTTCGTTTTTAAATGGTTTTTAAATAAGGTTTTATTTCATTGTATTGAATTAAAACCTCAAAATTTCCTTGCGAATAGGATGCGATTTCATAAACGTTATAAAACAATAAAAGTCCTTTTTTAGTAAAAAAATAAGTTTGTGGCAACTGAAATTCGTCGTTTTCAAACATAAAATCGGTTGCGTTAATTGGTACTTTTGGTGGAATTTTATATTTTATTCTAAATTTTGATTCTGCCATAATTTTAAACTTTTGTTCATCTAAAAATAATTTTTTATTTGAAATTAATTTTCCCGTTGTTGAGTCAAAAATTAAAGATCGTTTTCCAGCATACCCGTGCGCGCCGCCAGTAAACGAATAATGATTTAATGCAATATTTAAAATTGTTTCGGATTTATGCGTAATTTCGCCTTGTACTGAAATTGTCCAAGCCAATTCGGTGGTATTATGGATACTTGCATTTGTATAATAATTGATAAAAGCAGCCGTTAAAGCAGGATAATTTGTCGCCTGAAATGGTTTATCGCCCACATACACAATTTCTTTAATTGCAGTGAATACTGCTTTATTGATACTATCTGTATCTAAGGAAATTCCTTTTGCGATTGGCACATCAATGCAAATTTTGGTTATGATATCATTTTTACTACGAATTTTTTGTTCAAACTTTTTTTGTTCAAACTTTAATTCTTTTGTGCAACTATTGAGCATTAAGGATATGCAAATAAGAAGAATACTATTTCTCACATTTCAATTTTTAAAAAGCTAGTTGTATTAACTAATAATATATTCACAAAGGTACGATTTTGAGTTTGGTAACATAAAATTAAAAAGTAAATTTGCAATAATTAATTGCATGATATAAATAATTTAAATAAAAGAACCTCACGTTTTAGATTTATAAAAACAACTGATTATAACTGTTGTCCAAAAAATATACCACTATGAACAAGCACGACATGAAATTTAATACCAAAGTAATTCACGGCGGACAGCACCCAGACCCGAGTACTGGCGCTGTAATGCCACCTGTTTATCAGACATCAACTTTTTTGCAATCAAGTCCTGGTAAGCCCGTTAATCCTGATTATGAATACAGCAGAGCAGCAAATCCGACTCGAAGTGCTTTAGAAAGCGCATTAGCCAGTATCGAAAATGGCACACGCGGTTTGGCGTTCTCGTCGGGGTTGGCAGCAACCGATTGTTTGTTACGGTCATTTAAAGCAGGCGATGAAATTATTGCAATGGACGATTTATATGGTGGAACGTACCGAATGTTTACCAGAATTTATAAAGATTCTGGAATAGTATTTCATTTTATTGATATGAATGACCTTGCAAAATTTAAATCGTTAATTAACACCAATACAAAGTTAGTTTGGGTCGAAACGCCAACCAACCCTTTGATGAAATTAGCGGATATTGAGGCTATTTCAAAGATCACAAAAGCGAATAACATTCTTTTTGCTGTTGATAATACTTTTGCAACACCTTATTTACAAAAACCGTTAGATTTAGGCGCGGACGTGGTAATGCACTCAGCAACAAAATATTTAGGTGGACATTCTGACGTTATAGCAGGTGCCTTAATAGTAAAAGACAAAATGCTAGCAGAGCAACTTCATTTTCAGCAATTTGCAACCGGTGCCACCTTAGGTCCAATGGATTCATTTTTGGTGTTGCGCGGAATAAAAACGTTAGCATTACGAGTGCAAAGACACTGCGAAAATGGCGAAAAAATTGCTAACTATCTCAATAATCATCCAAAAATAGATGCGGTGTACTATCCAGGTTTACCTACTCATCCTCATTTTGAAATTGCAAAAAAACAAATGAAAGGTTTTGGAGGAATGGTATCGTTTACGTTCAAATCGACACAAAAAGAAGATGCTATTTCATTTTTAGAAAATCTAAAAGTTTTTACCTTAGCCGAATCCTTAGGTGGTGTAGAATCTTTGGCAAACCATCCTGCCTTAATGACGCACGCCTCGATACCTGAAGCAAAAAGAAAAGAAATTGGCATTACAGACGATTTAGTAAGGCTAAGTGTTGGTATTGAAGATATAGACGATTTATTAGCCGATTTAGAACAAGCATTATAAAAAACAAATCGATTAGTCTCTAAATTATTGAGATAGTAAAGAATTTTACAATCAATTTAATTACAAAAATGTTGTTTGGCTAAGTCTATTTTTTAAATGTGCCTGTTTATTGTACAACCTAATTAAAAATAGAGGCTTAGTTAAGCAAACACTTCTTTCAAAACATCAAATGATTTTGGGTATTTAAAACTATCAATATGGGAGTTGTAAAAATGCAGCAAAATTTTGAGAAGTAGTTGACGTTCAATGCCAGAAAATACTTTTTGATCAGAGCTAAATTTTAAATTAAGTAATTTTTTAAATAGTATAGTTTCGTGCGCCGATAGGCAATTTATTCCGTGTAGCGGACTAAAAATACCTTCAATTAATTCAAAATAGGTGTACTGTATATCGGTTGTATCGGGATAAAACCCTAAAAACTTGGTGGTTTCAAGTAAAAACATCAAATGAAAATTAGAAAAATCGTTGTGACAATCTAGCCATAGCAAGGCGGTTTCAAAAAAAATAAACATTGGTTCGTTCCTTTCTTCTTCGTGTATACTGTTCGAAAGTAGTTCAGATACAAACAGAACTATGGTTGCCTTATATATATTGGTGCTTATTGAAAAAAAAGGAGTCGCAATTTTAATTTCTTTAAAATAGTCAAGTGTGTTTTTGTTTTTATGGTTTGCTTCTATTTCAAGCAAAGTTAAAGGCTGAAAGTACGCAATTTTTTGGTTATTTTTTTTTGATGAAAATGCATTTGGTACAAAGTAACTCTTTAGCCCATCTGATAGTGTAAAGCATTTTACAATTAAACTTTTTTCGTTAAATTTTAACGATGATAAAACAATAGCTTTGGTTTTAACTTGCATTATGTAGGTTATCTAATAATCATTACTTTTTTAACTTTTGTTGCAACGCCATCTTGCCCAGATATTAAAATCATGTAAACGCCCGATGCTACCTGGTAATTTCCAAAAGCAGTAGTGTCCCATTCTATTGTGCCGCCTTCCGAAGTTTTTTCGAACACTAAATTGCCTTCAATATCTGTAATTTTTATTATTGCTTTGTTTGTTAATCCCGATATTTTTACGGTATCTAAATAATTGGGACGCACCGGATTGGGATATACATACACGTTTTCTAAGGTATTACTTGCACTTGTTGCTATTCCTTTAAAAGAAACAACACCCTTTTCGGTGACAAAAAAAACTTCGCCCGTACTGCCATCTATTTCTATGTCATTAACATTATTGTTTGGTAGCGGCGAATCTTCTTTGGTAAAATGATAAATAGTTTCTTGGCCATTGGCTGAAACCAAATAAACGCCACTTCCAGCGGTAGAAATCCATTTTCGATTGGCACCATCTACGGCAATATCTAAAATAAACTGATCGTAAAATAATTCTTGAGCTAATCCATCTTCTAAAATTATAATCGATTTTGATTTTAATTCGGTATCATTTGTAAAAGAATCTACTGAGGAAAGGTACCGTAAACCACGAGAAGTTCCTATCCACAGTTGATTTTTTGTATCAATCGCTATACATCGAACGTCAGCTTCGGGTAAATTACCAACGGGATCGCTTTTGCAAGCCAATACTTTGTTCCCTAAATTTTCATTAAAACCAACTACACCATTTTTGTAGGTACACAGCCATTTGGTGTTGTTTTTATCAATTACTAAAATTCCATTATTTTCTGCCGTTGGTGTTGAAATAACCGCACTTAAATCATACGATTGCCATTGACCATCATTTTTCAAGACTTTTAATGTTCTTTGAACAAGGTTGTTTGTCATCCATAAATTACCTAATTTATCAAAAGCAGGGCCATTAATTCTAACGTCTTTGTAGCCAGGATTATTAGAATCTATTAACGACTCTAATCCTGTCGTACCTGTATTATTATAGGTATATAAATTTGTTGGAATATCATTGGTTACTTTTAATAAACCCGAAAAATAACTACTTACATAAAACTGGTTTTCATTATTTGGATTAAAAGCAATATTTGATAGTGATTTAGCACCAAGCATAGCTGAATAGGGTATAGTTGACCATCCTGCAGCAGAATATTTATTAATTGCAAACGCACCAGGACCAGAATTTACATACGGATTATAGTCGCGACTGTAAGCTCCATAAAGTGCATAAAGTGCATTGGATGATTTTTTTACTCTAAAAATTTGATTGTTTAACGGACCATCTGGTGTGCTGTTCACAAATGTTGTGGGGCTTAAAAGTGGAGTGGAAAACAGTCCATTATTTGAGGTAGCAATATAAATGTCGTTATTGACTATTGTTGCGCATGAAAAGGTAACTGCCAAAGGTAAAAATTGACTGTTTTGTACCAAAGCAATTTGTTGAAACGAAATATTAAAAATAACAACTTTATTTGGGGTGGTTACAAGCAACTTATTATCAACAGCCCGAATAGTCGTGCCTGCTTCAAATAAATTTACAAACGAAACAAAAAAGCTTCCATTGTACCGTGATACGTTTCCGTTGGTATTTAAACCAACAATTTGATTATTGAAAGTAGTGATTCCCGCCCAAAAACCGCTATCAAAAACCGTCCATTGATTATAATCGACACCATTTGGGTTGTTGATGTTAATTTTTTTTATTCCCGAAAATTCGGTTGCGGCATACAACTCATCGTTCAAAACGGTAGTTTGTACAACCCGCGTTTGAGCACCGCCATTGCCAATGTAATAGGTATCGTCAAACTCTAAGGTTAACAAATTAAAAACAGTAATTCCGTAATCAGTAGCTATATAAATTTTATCATTATATTCTGTAAAATGATTTATTTTTTTAAGCGTTACAGGCACGGGCAATTCGGCTAGGATGCCGTTTTTATATAAAATTGTTCCATCGGGTTGCACCAAAAGTAGCAATCCATTTTCATTACCAATAAACGTGATGTTAGTGCCGCTACTTTTATAAATCGCCGAAATCGATTCTGCTTTTAAACCATCAATTGAATTTAATGTTTTTAATTCGTTTGTTGTGACGTTTTTAGTAAAAATAGCATTCTCTGAGGATGCAATTACACTTGTCGGGGTTTCTGCAAGTCCTTTTACTTGAAAGTAAGAAAAGTAACCTTGCCACAAAAGATTATTTTGCGAAAAGCTTACACCACAAAAAAACAATAGTATTATTAAAAATGGTTTTAGATTCATTATGAACGTTTATTAAATACAAATATACTACAAACGTTTCAAAATTCATTTTCGTGCAACGTACATGTAATTAATTAAAAAAACCTTCTTTCAAAAAAGCAGAAAGAAGGTTTTTAAATTTTTAAGATGTAGTGTTATACTACACCTTGCGCCAACATTGCATCGGCAACTTTAACAAAGCCTGCAATATTTGCACCTTTAACATAATCAACAAAACCATCGTTTTCGGTACCATATTTTACACAAGAAGCATGTATATTCAACATAATACTTTTTAAACGTTCATCAACTTCTTCAGATGACCAGCTTAAACGCAATGAATTTTGCGACATTTCTAGTCCAGAAGTTGCAACACCACCTGCATTAGACGCTTTTCCAGGAGCAAATAAAATTTTTGCGTTTAAAAAAGCAGTTACTGCCTCTGGTGTTGAAGGCATATTAGCGCCTTCCGCTACGCAAATACATCCGTTTGCAATCAATACTTTTGCTTCGTCTTCATTTAGTTCGTTTTGTGTAGCACATGGTAAGGCAACATCACATTTTACTTCCCACGGACGTTTGCCTGGCACAAATTTTGCAGATGGATATTTGGTTACATAATCAGAAATACGAGAATAGTTTACATTTTTAATTTCCATTATGTATTCTAATTTTTCAGCATCAATACCAGCTTCATCATAAATATATCCTGACGAATCTGACATTGTTACCACTTTTCCACCTAGTTGAGTAGCTTTTTGTGCAGCATATTGCGCAACGTTCCCTGAACCAGATACAACAACTGTTTTTCCGGTAAAGCTATCGCCTTTTGTGTTAAGCATGCTTTGCGCAAAATATACATCGCCATAACCGGTTGCTTCCGGACGAATTAAAGAACCTCCAAAAGAAATCCCTTTTCCTGTTAAAACACCTGTAAATTCATTTCGTAAACGTTTGTACTGTCCAAACATATATCCGACTTCGCGTCCTCCTACACCTATATCTCCGGCAGGAACATCAGTGTTTTCACCAATATGCTTTGATAATTCGGTCATAAAACTTTGGCAAAACTTCATTATTTCGTTATCTGACTTTCCTTTAGGATCAAAATTAGCACCTCCTTTTCCTCCACCCATTGGTAAAGTAGTTAAACTATTTTTGAAAGTTTGCTCAAAAGCTAAGAATTTTAAAATGCTTAAATTTACTGAAGGATGAAACCGCAAACCACCTTTATATGGACCGATAGCAGAGTTCATTTGAATTCGATATCCCTTATTTACTTGTGTATTTCCTGCGTCATCAATCCAGTTTACTCTAAATAAAATTACACGTTCTGGCTCTACCATGCGTTCTAATAGCATCTTGTTTTGATACTTTTTATTCTGTTCAATAAACGGAATAACTGTTTCGGCAACTTCTTTTACCGCTTGTAAAAATTCGGGTTCGTTCGGATTGTTTGAAGCAACCAAATCAATAAAATTGTTAATACTTTGTGACATAATTGTACTATTAATGTTTAAGAAATCGTTTTCGTAACGTGGTGCAAATATACATTTTAATGATTTAACTGGAAGTGTTTTTTTTAAAATCGTAAAAAAATCATGCTGGTGCACAAAATCAGTTTTTTTTGTCAAACTACTAGGTACATCTTTTAATTTTAAAAAAAGTAATAAAGCAGATTCCACAAATTGTGCAAGCAAGTTTCTTTTTAGTTTCATTTTAAGTAAAAGTGTAATTTAAAATAGCAGTTCCAAAGTAAGCTCCCAATTCGGACTTGGTTTCATGATAATTTTATGTCAAATAAATTTGTAGCTTTGCACTTTAAAACCGAACATAAATTGTAAAAAGAGGTGATTAAATTAAATTTTTTTAAGTAAAGCAATAAAGAAAATGAGTCAAACCCTAATTTTACAAAAATAAATAAAACTATAAATTAATATGCAAAAACAAAAAGGAGTATATACCGGAATAATAGAAAAAGATACCGACGGGAATTATTTCTGTGGACCCTATTTACTTGATTATCAATATACCGAAACTAGTTTTAAATTAGGTGATGAGGTAAATCTAAAAACGGTAATTGCTAACCCTAGCGACCGCAGTTTTAATCAGTATCCACAAAAATCTAAAAATTTCTTTTTATCAAATGAAAAAGAATAATTTATAACAGCCAAATAGATAAAATTAATAAATGAACTGGGAACAACTTTTATCCTTAAAACGTCAAGGAGATATAGGTAAGCGATTACGAAGTGAGCAGGATGAAACAAGATTGGGCTTTGATGTAGATTATGATCGCATCATTTTCTCATCGGCATTTAGAAGCTTGCAAGATAAAACGCAAGTTATTCCGATGTCAAAAACCGATTTTGTACACACCAGATTAACACATAGTTTAGAAGTTTCGGTTGTTGGGCGGTCGCTTGGGCGCTTAGTTGGTAAACAAATTATTGAAAAATATCCGTATTTAAAAGAAATTCATGGTTATCAAGCGAACGATTTTGGAGCCATAATTGCAGCTGCATCGTTAGCCCACGACATTGGTAATCCTCCTTTTGGTCATTCGGGTGAAAAAGCGATTGGGGAATATTTTTCTATAGGAAATGGACAAAAATTCAAAAATTTAGTTTCTGAAAAAGAATGGCAAGATTTAATTGATTTTGAAGGAAACGCAAATGGTTTTGCAGTAGTAACAAGCAATCGTCCTGGAGTCGAAGGAAGTATACGACTGACCTTTGCCACACTCGGCGCATTTATGAAATATCCCAAGGAAAGTTTGCCTAAAAAACCAACTCAAAATAGTGCCGATAAAAAATACGGATTTTTTCAAACGGATAAAGATTTTTTTAAAGAAGTTGCCTCAGAACTAGGATTAATATCAAATAAATTAGGGGATAACATTGGTTACGAACGACATCCTTTGGCGTACTTGGTTGAAGCAGCCGATGATATTTGTTACACAATAATTGATTTTGAAGACGGAATTAATTTGGGGTTGGTTTCAGAGGATTTTGCCTTAGAATATTTGATTAAATTAGTAAAGGACACAATTGACACTAAAAAATACAATACTTTAAATACTAAAGAAGACCGAATAAGTTACCTTAGAGCATTGGCAATAGGTACACTAATACAAGATGCTGTGCGGATTTTTATGGAAAACGAAGCGCTAATTTTAACAGGAAAATTTCCTTTTTCGTTGACCGACAAAAGCAAATACAAAGCACAAATGGACGCCATTATAGAAATAAGTGTCAAAAACATTTATCAATGCCGAGAAGTAACCGAAAAAGAATTATCAGGATACCAAATAATTAATAATTTATTAGATAAATTCATTACCGCATTTAATAATAATTTTGACGGTACAACAACTAATTATGACAAGCTAATATTAAAAATATTACCCGAAAAATATCATGTTGAAAAACAAAGTTTATATGAGCGTTTACTTTTAATGTGCCAGTTTATATCAATGTTAACTGATAGTAAGGCACATCAGTTTA
>JAYVGC010000061.1:0-28468 GCA_043772535.1 Flavobacterium sp.
TGTATTGGGTGTTTGACGACTACAAGATACTGAATTTCAGTGTCTTGTCCCAATATTTATCGACTTTTATTTAAAAAAATAATTGCACCCAACGGGTTATTATAGTATACTGTAAACTTAATTTTGTAGTCGAAATAAATAATCAATTTAAAAGTAAATTCTTTGTGTTCAGGAATTTTTTATTAAAAAACGGTTTTTAGTTTATAAATGATGCAAAATATTAACGAAAATTTAAGCACATAAGACTACAATCATTTTTACATTTGTTATAAAATAATATTAATGATTTCTCGCATGACTTTTTTGCTTGTTTTCTTACTGCTTTGCTCCATTCTTGAATTTTATTCGTACCAAGCTATTCGCAATTTAATAAAATCAGATTTTATATTAAATGTATATAAAGCAATTTCTTTTTTGTTACTGATGTACATATCGTATCGATTTACAAAATTTGATAGAAGTCAGGGGCAAACAAGGCAAGATATGTGCACCATAGGATTTTTTGTTGTGATTTATGTGCCTAAATTTATCATGACTTTGGCACTGTTTGGCGAAGATATTTTTAGATTTTTATACGGTGTATATAATAATTTTTATACGAAAGAAGAGGGGCAATCATTTTTGGTGTCGCGACGAAAATTTGTCAGTCAAATTGCGCTAGGACTAGCGGCTGTTCCTTTTTTAAGTTTACTGTACGGCATTACAATTGGCAAGTATAATTATAAGGTAATTAATCAAACGCTATTTTTTCCTGATTTGCCTGCTTCTTTTGATGGTTTTAAAATTACGCAAATTTCTGATGTGCACTCCGGAAGCTTCGATAACCCCGATAAAATAAACTATGCTATTGACTTAGTAAATGCGCAAGAGGCTGATATGATATTGTTTACCGGCGATATTGTAAATACCTTCGCAAAAGAAATGCACCCATGGATTGAGACCTTCAAACGTATTAAAAGTTACGAATTTGGTAAATTTTCTGTTTTAGGAAATCATGACTATGGCGAGTACGTTGACTGGAAATCAGCCGCTGATAAAGAGAAAAATTTTCAAGAGATTAAAAATTTGTACGGTGCTATTAATTTTAAATTGTTGCTAAATGAGAATGTCAAAATCAAAAAAGACAACGAAGAAATTGCATTAGTTGGTGTTGAAAATTGGGGATATAAATTTAAGCAGGCAGGCGATTTAAATAAGGCATCAGAAGATTTGAATAAAGAAGATTTTAAAATACTAATGAGTCATGATCCAAGTCACTGGGAAATAGAGGTAAAAAATCATCCAAAACATTTTCATTTAACCTTATCAGGACACACGCACGGTTTTCAGTTCGGAATTGAAATTCCAGGGTTTTTAAAATGGAGTCCAGTTGAATATTTTTATAAGCAATGGGCAGGATTATACGAAAATGTAGGTCGTTATATATATGTAAATCGTGGTTTTGGTTTTCATGCTTTTCCAGGACGGGTCGGAATTATGCCCGAAATTACAGTAATAACCTTGAAAAAAGGAAATTTTGTAGCATAATAAGTTAAAATTATTACATTTGTATGTCAAAACTTTTTTTATTTAGAAAACTACCTAATCTATTTTGAATGTATGTCAAAATTTGGAGAATTAATAACCGCACAAGTACCCGTTTTAATTGATTTTTATACTGATTGGAACGAAGCATCAATTGCTATGAATCCTGTAATAAGAGATGTTGCCGCTGCATTAGGCGATAAAGCCAAGGTGATAAAAATTGATGTTGATAAAAATCAGGAATTGATGGAAGCCTTACGAATAAAAGGCTTGCCTACTTTAATGATTTATAAAGCTGGTCAAATGGTTTGGCGGCAATCAGGTGAAATGGATGCTAATTCGTTAATTTCAATTGTGCAAGAACAAGTTTAAAGCTTTTCAAAGGCAAATTGATTTTGACTTAAAAAATAAAGTACCTTCGGCAATACGTATTTCAAATTTTCAAACGCTTTTTGACTATCGTGAAAAACAATGATACTGCCCGATCTGCTGTTTTGTATCACGTTTTGTAAACATTTTTCTTTTGATGTACTTTTATCAAAGTCGTAGCTTATTATATCCCATAGTATAATTTTATATCCCAATCGCCTTAAATATTTTGATTGTAAAGGTGTGATTTTACCATAGGGCGGACGAAAAATTTTAGGTTGATTTGTATAATTTTTAAATTTTTCAAATTCAGCTAAACATGCTTCAACATTGCTAACGTAATTATTAGTTTTTGTTTTCCAACCATTTAGATGGTTAAACGAATGATTTCCAATGGAGTGACCGTCATCGATAACTTTTTCAAAAACCGCAGGATATTTCTTTACGTTGTCACCGGTGCAAAAAAAGGTGGCTTTAGCGTTGTATTTTTTTAGTTCAGATAATATCCAATTTGTAGTTTCAGGAGTAGTGCCATCATCAAAAGTAAGATAAATTTTATTTTCATTGTTTGGGATTTCCCAGGTATAATTCTTAAAAATTTTTTTAACTAACGAATGTGTTTTTATCCAGCGCATTTTTATGAAAATTAATCTTTTTGGTCAAAGATTTAATTTTGACCAAAAAACATATCATTAAATTATAAATCACTTCCAAATCCTTCAAATTGCTTGGCGACATTAAAAAATTCAACTTTATTTTTATCATAAAATTCTGTATCACCTGCTGATTTACATATAGTTACCAAATTTTTGAATCGATACAAATCTACTTGAATGTCCGATGAAACAAAATATTTTTCGGTAGCTGTCATTCCTGCATAATAATGCAACTGTTCTTTGTACTTGCCTATTAATTTTGTTATTAAAAGTCGTGCTTTTTCTTTTTTGCCAATTTTATAATATCCTTCTGCAAAAGGATCAAGAGTTGAATAGTAGGTGTAGTATTCAAACGGAATTTTTGTCATTACCAAATCGATTATTTTTTCGGCTTTTTCTTGCTGTCCTTCGTTAATAAGTTGCTCCATTAGTCGTGCCATATTAGTCCGATATGTAATTGCATTTCTACGTGTTTCAGGATCGTGATAAATTTTTGGGCTTTGTGCATTACCCCAATCCCATTTCATTACTATTTTATACATGCTTTCTGAGTCAACACGTCCCATATCCATTCCCTTTTCAGAATCAAACTTAGTTTTCAAAGGTACTAATTTATAAACAACTCCATCTAATTGTAAATAATCTTTCATCCACAAATAATCATCATCGGCAAAACTACCCCCCGAAAAATATATTGGTCGTTTCCAATTATTATTTTGCAAAATATCGAGCATTATTAAACGATTTTTATAAATAGCACCTCCTTTAATATCAAAGTCCATAAATGGTACTATTGAGTCGTTATATTTTGAATTTACCGCTTTATTAGCTATTACCGCATTTTTATTTACTGTATAGCGTACTTTATTGGTTGGTAAAAAATTTAACTTTTGCCCGTTTTCAATTTCTACTTGAGCTGTGGAGTCTTCTTTTTTGGCAAAATTTAAAAAGTTTTTTAATTCCCATCTGTTTTCTATTTGTTTTCTCAAAATAATTCCATCTCTTGTACCGTCCACATATTGTTTATGTGTAAATGAAATAGGTAATCCTGCCGCTTTATAGGTTTTAAATTTCATTTGATCAATATACCAATCAGTCATAAGTAAACTGGTACAACACACTTTTACATCGGTTCGATATCCTTCTACTTCTTGCGCATACCATAGCGGAAATGTATCGTTGTCGCCAATTGTATATAATATTGCGTTGGGTTCACAAGAATCTAAATATGATTTTGCACTTGCTAAGGCAGTATATTTTCCTGATCGGTCATGATCGTCCCAGTTTTGAGTGGCCATTAAAACGGGGGCGGCTAATAGGCATAATCCGATTATGACAGGACCTACATACCGTCCTTTAACTTTTTCTGCTGCCATTTCGTAAATTGCAAATACACCAAAACCGATCCATAAGGCAAAAATATAAAATGACCCAACTACCGCGTAATCGCGTTCACGAGGTTCAAAAGGACGTTCGTTTAGATATATTTTGAGTGCTATTCCGGTAAATAAAAAGAGTGCCAAAACAACATAAAAACTTTTTAAATTGCGTTGTGCGTGATACATTAATCCAATTAAACCCAATACAAACGGTAAGAAAAAATAAGTATTCCGACCTTTATTATTTTGCGCGTCTGCGGGTAAGTTATTTTGCGTTCCTAGATGAAGTTCGTCAATAAATGGTATACCGCTTAGCCAATTTCCATCTTGATTATCATATTTACCTTGATTATCATTTTGTTTTCCAACAAAATTCCATAATAAGTAACGCCCGTACATATAACCAAATTGATATTCAAAAAGGAACGAAATATTATCTGATGTTGAAGGTTTTTCAACATTTATATAGTCCCCATAGGTTTTTAAAAACGCCACATATCCTTCGCTGTCTATTTTTTTTTGCGCAAAAGCTTGCCGAAATTCGGCAACAATATCTGTTAATTCTTTTGTATCAACATATTCATCTTTTACAGTAAATTTTGGTACTTCGGTTAAATTTATGTAATTTTCAATGTGGTCGGTACTCCACATTCGTGGCAAAAAAGCTTTGTGCTTGTCTTCTGTATTTTGCTTAGAGTTCTTAAAATTATTTACAATAATGTATTTTCCGGTTGCATCATCTTTTTCATAATTAGGAACACCATCTAAATAAGGGTTTGCTTCGTCTAAACCTGCAAATTCATCAGTATATTGAGGCCCAAAAAGCAGCGAATTTGATCCATACTGTTCTCTATTATAGTAATCTAAAACATCCGCGGCATTAGAAGGTTTGTTTTCGTTAATTGTGATACTTGAATTAGATCGAAGTGGTAACATAAGCCAATTCGAAAAACCTATAAGTACAAATAACAAACAAAGAATAAAAGTATTAAACGGAACTAAGCCTTTTTTTCGAGTGTACGACAAGCCACCGTAAAAAAGACCAATTATAATTGAAAATGCTAAAATTGTTCCAGAATTAAAGGGTAATCCGAAATTATTTACCATAAAAATTTCTGTTTTCCCCACAAAAATTATGGCATACGGAATCAAAAATTTAAAAACAAAAAACAAAACTGCAACTACAATAACGTTGGCTAGAATAAAGTTTTGAACAGTAATTTTTTCATATTTTTTAAAAAAGTATAAAAAACCTATTGAAGGAATTGTAAGTAATGCCATAAAATGTACCCCAAACGATAAGCCTACAACAAGACTAATCAAAAGCAACCATTTGTTTCCGTTGGGTTGATCCATATCGGCTTCCCAGCGTAATCCAAGCCAAAAAAGCAATGCTATCATAAAAGTTGCCATGGCGTACACCTCTGCTTCCACAGCATTAAACCAAAAAGTATCAGAAAAACAAAATGCTAACGAGCCCACAACGGAGCTTCCTAATATAGCTGTAAGATTTTCGTTATTTAAGGGAGTATACGAAGACACTATTTTTTTTAAAATCATTGTTGATGACCAAAATAAAAACAAAATTGTAAACGCGCTAGAAATTACTGAAATCATATTGACCATTAATGCAATCTGACCTGTATTTAAAGCAAACATTGATAAAAAAGCACCAATCATTTGAAACAAAGGTGCCCCTGGCGGATGGCCGACTTGTAGTTTGGTTGCCGTGGCTATATATTCGCCACAGTCCCAAAAACTCATAGTAGGTTCAACTGTTAAAACGTAGGTTATCAGTGCAATTACAAAGGTAAACCATCCCAAAAGTGTGTTCCATTTTTTATAGTTCAATGTTGTCATAGGTAATCTGGTGCTTGTCGTTTTTTTATGATTGCAAAGAAACTATTTTTTTATGGAAAAGTTGTTGCCTTAACATAATTTTCTATAAAATCAATTTTGAGGCTTTTACGTTATTTACTTAATTATAAGCGCTTTAAAAAATAATTAATTAAAAAGTCGATTTTTATTTGTAAAAATAAAAATATGTTCTAAATTTGCACACGCATTCAACTACAAGTAGCTTTGTTTAGTGAAAATAATTGTGGTGTTTTAATATATTTTGGTCTATGGTGTAATGGTAACACAACTGTTTTTGGTGCAGTCTTTCTAGGTTCGAGTCCTAGTAGACCAACTGAAAAACCTCTCAATTATTGAGAGGTTTTTTTTTGCTGTTATTTTATAGAATTTTTTTAACAACGCAGTTATCATATAAATTATATTTGTCGCAATACGGATTTAAATTTTAAAAGTAACAACTGGGCGCTGGGCGTGATTAACTAAATCTTCACTAATGCTACCATTAAAAAAGTGCGATAGCCCCTTGCGACCATGAGTGCTCATTCCTATTAAATCAGCATTAATGCTTTTTGAAAACTTCAAAATTCCTTTTTCGACATTCGTTTCGTTATATATGTGAAGTTGGTATTTTGCTACATCAAAACTATCAATAAAGTTTTTCATTATTTTTTCTGTCGCCGACGTCGATTTAAAATTGTTCGGCGTATTGATGTACACTAAATGCAAATTAGCATCAAATTTTTTTGCAAATTCAACTACTTTTATAAATGGTTTTTTTATTTCTTCAGTAAAATCTGACGCAAAAACAAAATCATTTACTTCAAAATTGTCATTTTTTTGTTTTATAATTAATACAGGTACTTCCGAATTACGAACCACTTTTTCAGCGTTTGATCCTATAAACATTTCTTTAAAACCATTTGCACCATGCGAACCCATAACAATTAAATCGATATCGTTGCGTTTACTAATTTTTAGAATTCCTTCAAAAGCCAATTCGAATTGAACAATTTCAGACACTTTAATTCCTTCCAAATAAGGAGCATCCATTAGTTCTTCTAATCTTGAAATGGCAGCATTTTTAAAAAACATAATTTCTGGAATGTCATGCCCTGAACCCATAGCATCACTTCCTTGATGGGGAAGCTCTAACATGTGAAGTAAAATAATTTCACCGTTATTTTTTCTTGCAATCTGTGCAGCAACTTTCAAAGCATTCTCCGCATGTTTTGAGAAATCAGTTGGAATTAATATTTTTTTCATAATAAATGTATAAGATTTACTTCTAAGTTTTTAATAAGATATAAATTTACGAAAAAAAAACAAAAGAGTACTGTTTTTTTTATTAGAAAAAAACCTTATCTTTGCACTATTATTTGTGTAAATATTGATAATGAGGCACGCATTGCGTGCCTCTTTTTATAAACTATGACGTTTAAAGAAAAAGTTTTAGAGTTGTTAAATCAAGGCTTGGTGGATAAGCCTAGTATTTTTTTGATAGATTTGTCCATAACAGATGCCAATAAAATTATCGTTTTAATAGACGGTGATGCTGGCGTTGTTTTGCAAGATTGTATTGATGTAAGTCGGAGTATAGATGCTAATTTAGATCGTGATGAGGTAGATTTTTCGTTAGAAGTTGCCTCAGTAGGGGTCGGTTCTATTTTGAAGTTACACCGTCAATATCAAAATAATATCGGTAGAACTTTGATTGTGAAAACAATAACAGAAACTATTGAGGCAGAATTAGTAGAAGTTACCGAAAATTTTATAATTTTGTCGTGGCAAGCAAGAGAGCCAAAAAAAATAGGTAAGGGAAAAGAAACCGTACACAAAAGACAGGAAATTCTTTTCACAGAAATAATACAAGCAGTTGTTACAGTAAATTTTAATTAATTATAGAATAATGGAAAATATTGCATTAATCGACTCGTTCTCAGAGTTTAAAGACGATAAACTTATAGATAGAGTAACGCTTATGGCGATTTTAGAAGATGTATTTAGAAATGCATTAAAGAAAAAATACGGCTCAGACGATAACTTTGATATCATCATTAACCCTGATAAGGGCGATATGGAAATTTGGCAAAGACGAATTGTTGTTGCTGACGACGATTTAGATTTAGATCATTTAGAGATTACCTTAACCGATGCAAGAAAAATCGAACCAGATTTTGAGGTTGGAGAAGAGGTATCGGAAGAAGTAAAATTAATTGATTTGGGTCGTAGAGCTATTTTAGCTTTGCGTCAAAACTTAATTTCTAAAATTCACGAGCATGATAATACAAATTTATATAAACAATTTAAAGACATTGTTGGAGAAATTTATAGTGCAGAAGTGCATCATGTGCGACCAAGAGTAGTAATTTTAGTTGACGATGAAGGCAATGAAATTATATTGCCAAAAGAAAAACAAATCCCATCTGATTTTTTCCGTAAAGGAGATAATGTAAAAGGAATTATTGAAAGTGTGGAATTAAAAGGAAACAAGCCACAAATTATAATGTCGCGCACCTCCGAAATATTTTTAGAAAAACTCTTTGAACAAGAAATTCCTGAGGTTGCTGACGGATTGATTATGATTAAAAAAGTAGTTCGAATTCCTGGTGATAAAGCCAAAGTTGCTGTAGATTCGTATGATGATAGAATCGATCCTGTGGGAGCTTGTGTGGGAATGAAAGGTTCTCGTATTCACGGAATTGTTCGGGAGTTAGGAAACGAAAATATTGATGTGATTAATTTTACAACCAACGCATCATTATTAATAACCAGAGCTTTAAGTCCAGCAAAAGTGTCGTCTGTTAAAATAGATGAAGAAAACAAGCGGGCGGAAGTGTTTTTGAAATTAGAAGAAGTATCAAAGGCAATTGGTCGCGGTGGGCAAAACATTAAATTAGCAGGGCAATTAACTGGTTACGAATTAGATGTAATTCGCGAAGGCGCTGCAATTGAAGAGGATGACGTAGAATTATCAGAATTTTCAGATGTAATTGAAGAATGGGTAATTACAGAATTTGCTAAAATTGGTTTAGATACTGCACGAAGTATCTTAAAACAAGATGTAGCTGATTTGGCGCGTCGTACCGATTTAGAAGAAGAAACAATACAAGATGTTATGAATATATTGAAAGATGAGTTTGAAGACTAACTAATTCTTTCGCAACGCAGTACAACAACAAAGAGATTATATACAAAGATTTTATGTCTGAAGAAAGAATTATTAGAATAAACAAGGTTTTAAGGGAATTAAATATTTCGTTAGAAAGAGCAGTCGATTATCTAAAAGATAAAGGAATTGTAGTAGAGGCAAATCCAAACGCCAAAATTTCTGATAGCGAGTTTAATATCCTTCAAAACCAATTTGCTGGCGATAAAGGTAATAAAGAAGCGTCTAAAGGTGTGGGCGAGGAAATTAAAAAGGAAAAAGAAGCCTTGAGATTGGAACGCGAAAAAGAAGCGGATGATAAAAAACGTCATGACGACGAAGAGCGTCAGCGCCTAGAAATTATCAAAGCCAGAGCTACTACGCTCGCTGCACCCAAACAAGTAGGAACTATTGACTTGAATCCGAAATCAAAACCTGTTGTACAAGCACCAATTGAAAAGGTTATTGAAGTAATACCAGAGGTAGTAAAACCGATAGAAATAAGGGAAGAAACTGTAACAGTAACTCCAAAAGTAGCGCAAAAAGTTATTTTTAAAGAAGAGCCGAAAACGCTCATCAAAGCTGATAAAATTTTTGTCAAAGCTGAAAAACCTTTTGTGAAAGCAGAGAAGCCATTTGTGAAAGCAGAGGGTGCTGTAAAACCCGCAGAAAAACTGGTTGCGGTAAAACCAGATGTTGTTGTTGAAATACCAGAAGAATTTACAACGCAATATCAAAAATTATCGGGCGCTACCTTAACAGGGCAAGTAATTGATTTAAGTCAATTTAACAAACCTAAAAAGAAAATTGAAGCTCCAAAAATAAACGTTGGAAGTAAAACCAACGATGCAAACAAAAATAAACGCAAACGAATACCTACTAAACCTGGCGACGCTAAGCCGGGCACAGCTGGTGCTACAAGTGTAAGACCGCAAACTACTGGTGGCGGTGGAGGCGCAAACAAATTTGGTCCTAATAAACCAGGTACTGGAGGTGGAGGATTTCAAAGAGGTCCACGACCTGCAATTGTTCAAAAAGTAGAACCAACCGAAGAGGAAGTTAAAAACCAAATTAAGGAAACTTTAGAAAGACTGCAAGGAAAAGGCTCTAAATCGAAAGCAGCAAAATACCGACGGGATAAGAGAGACACGCACAGACAACGTTCTGATGACGAGCAACGTGCCATAGACGAAGGAAGTAAAACAATTAAAGTTACCGAGTTTGTAACGGTGGGAGAAGTCGCTACCATGATGGATGTGCCAATTACCAAAGTTATTGGGACATGTATGTCATTAGGTATAATGGTAACCATGAATCAACGTTTGGATGCAGAAACACTTACCATCGTTGCTGATGAGTTCGGGTTTGAGGTAGAATTTATTACCACCGACATTGAAGATGCTATTGAAGTAATAGTTGATCGAGAAGAAGATTTATCAGAACGTGCACCAATTGTAACCGTAATGGGACACGTAGATCACGGAAAAACGTCACTTCTTGATTATATTCGTAAAGAAAACGTAATTGCTGGAGAATCAGGTGGAATAACGCAGCACATTGGTGCATACGGCGTAACATTAGATGGCGGACAGAAAATTACATTTTTAGATACACCAGGTCACGAAGCTTTTACAGCAATGCGGGCTCGTGGTGCACAAGTAACAGATATTGCAATTATTGTGATAGCTGCCGATGATGACATTATGCCACAAACGAAAGAGGCAATAAGTCATGCGCAAGCAGCAAATGTACCAATGATTTTTGCGATAAATAAGGTTGATAAGCAGTCTGCAAATCCTGAAAAAATTAAGGAAAAGCTAGCCTCTATGAATTTATTGGTAGAAGATTGGGGTGGAAAATATCAATCGCATGATATTTCTGCAAAAGCAGGAACAGGTGTAAAAGAGCTGTTGGAAAAAGTATTGCTCGAAGCTGAAATTTTAGATCTTAAAGCAAATGCAAATAAGCCAGCTGTTGGTACTGTTGTAGAAGCACAATTGGATAAAGGTCGAGGTTATGTTTCCACAATATTAGTACAATCGGGAACATTAAAAATTGGAGATTACGTTTTAGCTGGTAAAAATCATGGTAAAATTAAAGCCATGCAAGACGAACGCGGTAACAATGTTTTGGAAGCAGGTCCATCAATGCCAGTTTCTATTTTAGGATTGGACGGAGCATCAACCGCTGGTGATAAATTTAATGTGTTTGAAGATGAACGGGAAGCAAAACAAATCGCTTCGAAGAGAGCGCAATTAATGCGTGAACAATCTGTTCGTACCCAACGTCATATTACGCTAGCCGAAATTGGTCGTCGAATTGCTTTAGGTCAATTTAAAGAATTAAACATTATCTTGAAAGGTGATGTGGATGGATCGGTTGAGGCACTTTCAAACTCATTCTCTAAATTATCAACGGAAGAAATTCAAATTAATATAATACATAAAGGAGTAGGAGCAATCACAGAAACTGATGTAATGTTGGCTTCGGCATCGGATGCAATTATTATCGGTTTTAATGTTCGCCCTGCTGGAAATGCACGACAATTAGCAGACAAAGAAGAAATTGATATTAGAAATTACTCAATTATATATGATGCAATTGACGATTTAAAAGATGCAATGGAAGGCATGTTATCTCCGGAAGTTAAAGAAGAAATTACCGGAACAGCTGAAATCCGTGAGATTTTCAAGATATCTAAAGTTGGTTCTATTGCAGGTTGTATGGTTACAGATGGTAAAATATTCCGTAATTCTAAAGTACGCCTTATTCGCGAAGGAGTAGTTATTTTTACAGGCGAATTAACTGCACTTAAACGATTTAAAGACGATGTAAAAGACGTTTCAAAAGGTTATGATTGTGGTATTCAATTAAAAGGATATAATGAAATCGAACAACTAGACGTTATTGAAGCTTTTCAACAAGTTGAGGTTAAGAAAAAATTGAAATAATACTTTTCAACGAACCAATTCGAAATAATTGGTAAAGATTATTAAGTAACTGTAAATAATTAAAACAGCATCAAAAATATTTTTGATGCTGTTTTTTTAGTTTAATATGCTTTTATTCAACTTCCATAGCGCTGGTATATGTGTTTAGGTGTGTGCATGTGGCATGATAATCGAGGTTGTTTGTTAAAATTTATTATCTCTCAACAGTCATCTTTCTTGGGATTTTAGTTGAATAGGATTAAAAAAATAACACGCATAAAAAAATCGTTCTGAAAATAAATTTCAAAACGATTTTTTATTATATTCTTGCTATAGGTTAAAAGCAGTACTCGTTTTCTGCGACTAATTTTGTGGTTATAATTTCACGCAACCCAACAATATTTGGCATATTGGTATATTTTGTGAAACGTTTTAATCCCATCAACATCATGCGTTGTTCGTCGCCTTCGGCAAACGAAATGACACTTTCTTTACCTTTCAAATTTACTACATCAACAGCTTTATATAAATATAATTTTGCCATTGCAATTTGCACTTTTGCTTTTTCTTCACCTTGATTTTTCGCCATTTTTTCGGTTCTTAAAATAGTGCTTTCGGCCATGTAAATTTCGATTAGCATGTCAGCCGCTGCCATTAAAAGTTGTTGGTGTGCGTCCAAATCCATGCCGAATTTTTGAACTGCTGCACCTGCTACCATTAAAAATGATTTTTTTAATTTTACAATCATTTCTTTTTCTTCAGCAAATAATTCTGTGTAATCTGGTGTTTCAAAAGATGGAATTCCCATTAATTCAGCAGCAACTGCCGAGGCTGGGCCTAATAAATCTACATGACCTTTCATTGCTTTTTTAATCAACATTCCTACTGATAGCATGCGATTAATTTCGTTTGTACCTTCATATATTCTCGAAATCCGGGCATCTCTCCAAGCACTCTCCATAGGTGTGTCTTCTGAGAATCCCATTCCTCCAAAAATTTGAATTCCTTCATCGGCACAATTTTGCACATCTTCTGAAACGGCAACTTTTAGAATCGAGCATTCTATTGCAAATTCTTCTACACCTTTTAGTTCTGACTCTTGGTGCGAAGTTCCTTCGGCTTCACGGGCTTTAATACGATTTTCGATATCTTTTGCTGCCCTGTACGTGGCACTTTCATCAGCATAACAACTAGTCGCCATTTCTGCTAATTTGTATCTAATGGCGCCAAATTGCGAAATTGGTGTGTTAAATTGAACTCGGTCATTTGCATATTTTGTTGCTACAGATATTACGCGTCGTTGCGCATCAATACAAGCCGCAGCTAATTTAATTCGACCTACGTTTAATGAATTCATTGCAATTTTGAAACCGTTTCCTCTTTCTGAAAGCATGTTTTCGACGGGAACTTTTGTTTCATTAAAAAATACTTGACGGGTTGATGAAGCACGAATTCCTAATTTATGCTCTTCTTCATTCATCGAAATTCCGTTTGCAGCATCGTTTTCTACAATAAAGCCTGTAATATTTTTATCGTTTTCGATGCGAGCAAAAACTATAAAAACCGAACAAAAACCTGCATTTGAAATCCACATTTTTTGACCTGTTATGGTGTAATGTGTTCCATCAGCTGCTAAAACGGCTTTTGTTTTGCCTGAATTAGCATCCGATCCTGCACCTGGTTCCGTTAAGCAATATGCGCCAAACCATTCGCCTGAGGCTAATTTTGGTACGTATTTTTGTTTTTGTGCCTCGGTTCCGTATAGTGTAATTGGCATTGTTCCGATACCTGTGTGTGCTCCAAAGGCTGTTGAAAACGAACCTGTTGCGCCCGAAATGTAATCGCATACTAAGCAAGTATCTACAAATCCCATGCCTAACCCGCCGTATGCCTCAGGAACTGCAACTCCTAAAAAGCCCATTTCGCCTGCTTTACGCATCGTGGCTTCGGTGTAAGCGTAATCTTTTTTCTCAAATTTGTCTTTATGAGCCCACAATTCTTTATCTGCAAATTCTTTTACAGAATCGCGCATCATTATTTGCTCTTCCGAAAAATCTTCGGGCGTAAATACGTCTTCGCATTTTGTTTCTTTTACGATAAACTGACCGCCACGAGTAATTGCATTCGATGCAGCTACTTCCCTTGTTAATACATCTTCCATATCAATATAGTTTATTAGTTAATTTATTAGTTCAAAAACCCCGGCGCTTCCTTGTCCTGTTCCAACGCACATTGAAACGATTCCGTATTTATTACCACGACGTTTCATTTCGTCGAACAATTGCACCGATAATTTGGCGCCTGTACAACCTAACGGATGACCTAATGCAATGGCACCACCATTTACGTTTATAATATTAGGATTTAAATTTAATTCACGTGTAACCGCAAGTGCTTGCGATGCAAATGCTTCGTTTAACTCTATTAAATCAATATCGTTTAGTGTTAAACCTGCTTGTTTTAATACTTTGGGAATTGCTTTTACAGGACCAATACCCATAATGCGTGGTTCTACACCAGCAGATGCAAAATTTACCAAACGAGCAATTGGCGTAACATTTAGTTCTTTTACCATTTCTTCGCTCATAATTAAAACAAATGCCGCACCATCACTCATTTGTGACGAATTTCCTGCGGTTACAGATCCATCAGCTGCGAATACTGGTTTTAATTTTGATAATGCCTCTACCGACGTGCCAAATCGTGGCCCTTCGTCTTTAGAAACAACATATGATTTCGTTTCTTTTTTACCGTTTTCATTAATAAAAGTTTGCTCAACGGTAATTGGAACAATTTGTTTGTCGAATTTTCCTTCGGCCTGCGCTTTTAGGGCTTTATTGTGCGATTGAAATGCAAATTCATCTTGGTCTTCTCGCGATATGTTGAATTGTTTTGCAACTGCCTCGGCGGTTAAGCCCATTCCCCAGTAATAATCTTCGTTTCCTGCTTTTGCCGCAGCGTAATCAGGTGTTGGCTTATAGCCTCCCATCGGAATAAAGCTCATACTTTCGGCACCACCAGCAATAATGCAGTCTGCCATTCCTGATTGAATTTTTGCGGTTGCCATTCCGATAGTTTCTAATCCAGAGGCGCAATAACGGTTTACGGTTACACCAGGAACGTCTTCTACTTTTAATCCCATTAACGAAATTAAACGCGCCACATTTAAGCCTTGCTCGGCTTCGGGCATCGCATTGCCTACCATCACGTCGTCGATGCGTGTTTTATCAAAATCGGGCAACTCGTTCATCATGAACTGAATGGTCTCTGCGGCCAACTCATCAGGACGTTTAAATCTAAATACTCCTTTTGGTGCTTTTCCTACTGCTGTTCGGTAGGCTTTTACGATATATGCTGTTTTCATATTTTTTTATTTTAAATTTTGAATTATAAATTTTAAATTGGGTGTGAATTTCATCGATTGCAAATCATTTAAAAATGCAACATTTATAATTTAAAATAATTAATTACGCAAAGGTTTCCCCTTAGTCAACATAAACTGAATTCTTTCCAAAGTTTTTCGTTCGGTACATAAACTCAAAAACGCTTCTCGTTCCAAATCTAATAGATATTGTTCTGACACGAATGTTGGTTCTGATAAATCGCCACCAGCCATAACGTAAGCCAATTTATTTGCAATTTTCATATCGTGTTCTGAAATATATTTTCCAGCCACCATTTGATTGGTTCCTACTAAAAACATACCAAGCGCTTGCTTACCTAATACTTTTACGTCTTTACGATGCATGGGTTGGGTATAACCTGCTTCGGCCATCAACAAAGCGTGCTTTTTAGCCTCGGCAATTTGTCGGTCTTTATTAACAACTACTACATCTTTACCTTTTTGAAGAATGCCTAAATCAAAAGCTTCGTAGGCAGAGGTAGATACTTTTGCCATGGCTACGGTCATAAAATATTCTTGCAAAACATTTAATTCAACGTCGTTTTTACGAAATAAATCGGATGCACGCAAAGCCATTTCTTTTGATCCGCCACCGCCAGGTATAACTCCTACACCAAATTCAACTAAACCGATGTAACTTTCGGCTGCTGCAACCACCTTGTCAGCATGAAGCGACATTTCGCAACCGCCACCCAGCGTCATGCCGTGTGGGGCAACAACAACGGGGATGCCGGAGTACCGAACCCGCATCATTGTGTCTTGAAACATTTTGATTGCCATGTTCAATTCGTCGTATTCTTGTTCAACAGCCATCATAAAAATCATTCCTATGTTGGCTCCTACCGAGAAATTAGCGGCTTGATTGCCTATAACTAATCCTTGATATTGCTTTTCGGCAAGATCGATCGCCTTATTGATGCCAACCAGAACGTCGCCACCAATTGTATTCATTTTACTCTGAAATTCTAAATTTAATATTCCATCGCCCAAATCTTGAATAATTGCACCCGAATTGCTCCACACTTTTTTGCTTTCGCGGATGTTATTTAATATAATAAAACTATCCTGACCGGGTACTTTACAGTGCTTTTTTGATAAGATATCATAAAAACATGTAGCGCCTTCTTTTATAGAATAAAAACTTGTGCTGCCTGATGCCAACATATCAGTTACCCATAGTGCAGGCGAAAGATTTTCGGCTTTCATTATTTCGATCCCTTTTTCGACACCAATGGCATCCCAAATTTCGAACGGACCGTTTTCCCAGCCAAATCCGGCTTTCATGGCATCGTCTATTTTGTAAACTTCGTCTGATATTTCTGGAATTCGGTTAGAACAATAGGCAAACATCGACGAAAAACTTTTTCTATAAAATTCGCCTGCTTTGTCTTTACCTTTTACCAAAACTTTAAATCGGTCTATTGGCTTATCGATTGTTTTGGTTAACTCTAACGTTCCGAACGATGCTTTTTTTGCAGCACGGTATTCTAATGTATTTAAGTCTAGCGATAAAATTTCTTTACCTTCTTTTTTATAAAACCCTTGGCCTGATTTGCTTCCTAGCCATTTATTTTCCATCATTTTATTGACAAAATCAGGCAGTTTAAACAGTTTATGTGCTTCGTCTGTGGGGCAGTTTTCATAAATTCCGTTGGCAACATGAACTAATGTGTCTAAACCTACAACGTCGACAGTTCGAAACGTAGCCGATTTTGGACGCCCAATTACTGGTCCGGTCAATTTATCAACCTCTTCAATGGTTAAACCCATTTCTTTAACTAAATGGAACAAACTTTGAATACCGAATATGCCAATTCTGTTTCCTATAAAAGCCGGCGTATCTTTTGCAACAACTGCTGTTTTGCCCAAAAATTTTTCGCCGTAAATGGTAAGAAAATCTAAAACTTCGGTAGCTGTTTGCGGCCCAGGAATTATTTCGAATAATTTTAAATACCGCGCAGGGTTAAAGAAGTGGGTGCCACAAAAATGCTTTTGAAAATCTTCGCTACGACCTTCACTCATAAATTTTATCGGAATTCCAGAGGTATTAGATGTAACTAAAGTTCCTGGTTTTCGGTATTTTTCTATTTGTTCAAAAACAAGTTTTTTGATATCTAACCGTTCTACAACTACCTCAATAATCCAATCGTAATTAGCAATTTTTGCCATGTCATCGGTAGTATTTCCAGTGGTAATTCTACTAGCAAATTTTTGATTGTAAATTGGCGATGGACTCGACTTTAAAGAATTGGCCAAATGTTCGTTTACGACACGGTTTCGTACTATTTTGCTTTCTAAAGTTAAACCTTTTTTTTCCTCAATTTCAGTTAAGGCGTTGGGAACGATGTCCAAAAGTAATACTTCAACACCGATGTTTGCGAAATGACACGCAATGCCCGAACCCATAATTCCTGAGCCAATTACTGCGATTTTTTTGATGTTTCTTTTCATGTTGTTTATTTAAGAAATTTAAGTAGCGCTAACTGTTGTTACGTTTATACATACTTATTTTACAATATAATACTATTTTAATTTCTTGTTGGTTAAAGGTTGTTTATGTTTGTTTATTAGATTCTTGTTTTAAAATATTTTTTTTTCGGTAATTAAATCATTAATAACATCTGAAACCTCCATAAAATGTTGTAATTTTTCGTAGGTAATATTGTCTTTTACTGTTTGATTAAATTTTAATACAGTTTCTTTAGATAAGGCACGTTTTTCTTTTCCTAAATCTGTTAGATACACCAGTACCCCTCTACCATCGTCCGGATTTTTCTCTCGGGTTATTAGCCCTTTATCTTCTAACGATTTTAGAGTTCTGGTTAGGCTTGTGGCCTCCATTCCCATTCGTGAACTTATTCTTGACGACGGTGTACCTTGTTCTCTGTCAATACTTAATAGGGCAAAACCTATCGCCATAGAACCTTCAAATTTTGAAGCTTCTTCGTTATACATTCTTGAAACAGCTTGCCAAGTATTGCGTAAGGTATAATCTATTGTTTTTTCTTTCATACTATTATTACAATTCAAAGATACTAAAATTTAGTATGCACGCATAGTATTTTTTAAAATAATTGTGTTAAATAGTAAATTTTATAAGAAAACGTCTTGAATAGCGGGAGTTTATTTACATTTTTTTAATAAATTATTGTGGTGTAATTATTTTTTTAGAAGTCGTGACTTTGTTCGGTTTTTTTGTTGCTATATTCAAAATCACCTACGCTCGTTATAGTAATATTTTACGGCCGCATTTGTGGTTTTGCTTATTTGTGTTTCTAACCTTTAGGTTTTGTAATGATGGGATAATTTTTGTATCTCGTAAAACATATCGGTAGTTGTGACTTATACTGTTAATAAACAAGGTTTTCCTGAAGCCGCGAATAAAGCTTCAATAGTCACTTTTGACGTTATTGAGGCTGATGTTTTTTTACACGAAAAAATGTTTTAAATTGTCTCAAAATAATAATTTTTTGTTGCTCTTCATGGAATTGTTTTTAATTAACCTTGTTTGCAACAAATGAAAAGATTCGTGCGGGAGCGTGGGAGAATTATTGGAGTGGGTGCCAAGTTAGGGCCATTGGCAAAGCAAGCAGGATTATATTTAGCGGTTATGACTTATTCAAATTTCATGGACTTGGTTACATCATGATTTTACAAATAGTAAAGACCTAAAAATTATTTCCATATAGTATATAAATTATGGTACGTTTTAACCCTGAAAAAATAGACAAATTCCGCATGGTTTTTTTTATAACCTTTGTTTTATATCCTCAATTGGTACGGATATTAAATCCGTGCTATCGGATTTTTATAATCTATTTATATAGCTTCGAGGTCGAGAGACCATCCAAGAGCCAAGCTACACACTTCGCAGAGCTGTGACATTTGCAAAGCAAGCACGATTGTGTTATGTGATTGCGACTTATTCGCCCTTTATAGTGGTAGGTATAGCTATCGACATGTTAAAATTAGAAGTCGATATTGTTTTAATTGGTGCTAAAACTCTTACTATTTTAGATCATTTGTAGTTGAAAACGCAACCGAAGGAGTTTAGGAAATTAGTAGATATGCGAATATAAAGTGGCCCTCTGTCTTAATTTATTTATTCGGTTAGTATTGAAAAATAGTAAAATATATTATTTGCGTCTATTAAAATTAAATTTATTTTAAAATGATTTTTCCTATGTTCAATTGAAATTTCCATGTATTGGATATTTTTCAATATTATTATCTTACGCTTTCAACTACTTTAGCATTATTAAAATTAACTAACACATTTAATTATGAAAAAATTATTCATTACTGCATTATTTACTTTTGGAACTATTTTTGGACAAGAAAATAATTTTAAAAAATATTTATCAGATAATAACTCAATTATTGATTTGGAAAATGATGACCAGTGGAACTTGCTAAAATCTGATGCAATTTTAAATCAATTTATTATTTTAGGAGAATCGCATGGTGCAAAAAATCCGCAACTGCTAGATTTTAATTTATTAAAATACCTCAATAAAACAGTTGGCACTAGAAAGTATATTGCAGAACTAGATTTTGCACAAGCCACAGCTGTAAATGAATATTTGGAAAAAGGAAACGTAACGAAATTAAAAAATGTATTTAGACATTTAGTTAAAATTAACGCACAATGGGGAAATGAAGATTTTTATAATAAAATTGTAAATATCAGAACATTGAATTTAACTCTTCCTAAGGACAAAAGAATTATTTTTATAGGAATTGATGGTGTTCAAGATTTAAAAAGTTATTTAACTTATATTGCGTCATTTATAGAAAAAAATAAAAATCCGCTATTTAATTCACTTCAAATTGTCTTGAATAAAAAATATGAAGATTTAAATTTTGAGGAAGTTACCCTTTTTGCTCAGGAATATTTAAATAAAATACAAGCAAATAAAATTGAGTTTCAGACAGAACTCAAAAATAAGTTTATAATTTTTGAATATTTATTACAAAATTTAAGCTTTGGCAATAGCAATTCAGGCGTTAAAAGACCAGAACAACTATTTAGGAATTACAAACAACTGTATTCCATTTTAAAACTAGAAAATCAGAAATTATACGGAATGTGGGGTTACTTTCATGCGCACTTGGTTCCTGTACATTATATAGGAGAAGATTTTGCATCGAAATTGGCAAGTTCAGATCATGTAAGTTCTAAAAAATTAATTTCGATAGTATGTTTGCCAATTGACTCAAAGTATAATGTATGGAGTGATAAAATGCAAACATGGACAAAAGAACCATTTTCATATGACAACAAATCTTTATTATTAGTAGATGGCATTGAGGATTTAAAAGAGCTCTCCACCGAAAATTCTAATACGCTTTTTAAACTAAACGCACATAATTCGCCATTTCCGAAAACAGGCAGATTGTTTAACGGAATTGCACCTCAGGGAAAACTAATTGGTGATTTTAGAAAAATGGATTATGCTTTTCAATATGTTATATTAGTAAGAAATTCAGATTGGTTGAACCCGCTTTCTAAAGATTTTTAATTTTAAACACAAACAATATAGCTTAAAATTAAACCTGGCGACAACGCAATTTTAAGCTATATTTGATTTTTATACTTTTTTAAATCGTTATGAGAAATTTTAAACACTTTATTCATCAGCCTAATAAATCAGATTGGATGATTATAATCACTTATTGGATTTTTAGTCTAATTTTTTTAATCCCAGCTTATTTTAAGGTAGAAACCTTTGCTGTGGCATTAATCGCGCTAATTTATAACATAGTAATTGATACAATTTTTGTGATAATTTTAATATATATAATTTTGCCTATTAGCTTAAAAAATAACAATTTATGGATGCCTGTTTTAAGTGTAATATTTTTACTTTTTTTCTCTATGATTTTTTATAAATTTGGTTATGGTATAATTTTAAATAAACCACAGAATTGGAGTTTTTATAATATTATTGGTGGTGCGATTCATCAAGCTCAAAGTTTGGGAATTTTACTTTCAATTCTTGCTATGAAGAAATTTCATACTTCTCAGCAAAATATTTTAAACCTTAAAAAAGCAAATGCTGAAAGTAATTTAAAAGTTTTGAGTAACCAAATTGCACCTCATTTTTTATTTAATAACCTTAACGTTTTGCAATCATTAATCCGGTTAAATCCTAATCAGGCAATTGTTTTTGTAAAACACTTATCGGCTATTTACAGATATTTAATAAAACACAAAGACGAAGAAGTTGTTGTTTTACAAGAAGAATTAAATTTTGCAGAAGATTATATTTATCTTTTAAATCAACGATTTGGAAATGCTTATGTTTTTAGAACAGTGATAAATAGTGCGGCTGCTTTATATAAAATTGTACCGTCATGCTGTTTGCAACTTTTGCTAGAAAATATTGTAAAACATAATCAGGGAAGCGAACAAAACCCGCTTTTAACATCAATTCAAATAAATGAAAATGAAATAATTATTAGTAACGAAATACGTCCAAAAATTAATCATACTGATTTCTCAGGAACAGGTTTGCAAAATCTAAATGAGCGTTATCAATTGATAACCAACTTGTCGATTTTTATCAAAAAAAATGAAAATTTTAAAGTGATTTTACCTCTAATCAAACAATTAAAATCTTATTAGACAATGAATATTTTAATTATTGAAGATGAACCATTGGCAGTAAAACAACTTGTTGGGTTTATTAAGGAAATAAATCTAGAGTTCAATATCATAGCTAAATTAGATAGTATTTCTGCCTGTTTTGATTGGTTTGAAAATAATGAACAACCTGACTTAATTTTTTCGGATATCGAATTGCTTGACGGGAATGTTTTCAATTTTTATGATAAAAAAGCAATTAGTTGTCCAACAATTTTTACAACTGCTTATGATCAGTTTTTGATGAAGGCATTCGAAGGAAACGGCATTGCTTATTTACTCAAACCTTTCACTCAAGAATTAGTTGAAAAAGCCTTTTCAAAATTAAATAATTTACAGGGTAAATCTCAGCGTATATTAAGTCCGGATATTCTACAATTATTGCAAAAATCTTTGCAAAAGGATGCTACAAATTTATACAAACAGCGGTTTACAATAAAAACTAATAAAGGAATATATTTATTGCCCGCTAGTTCAATTGCCTATATAAAGGTTGAGGGTGTCTTACTATATGCGTTTGACTGCACCAATAAAAAATACCCATTAACAGGCACCTTACAAGCCACCGAACAGCAATTAAATCCAGATTATTTTTTTAAAATAAATCGAAGCGATATTGTATGTATTAATGCTATTGAAAAAATTGTGCCATACCTTGGCGATCGTCTCGCTGTTTATATAATTGGTAATAAAGAGTTTTTTATTACAAGTACGCAAAAAACTTCAACGTTTAGAAAATGGATTGATAAATAGTTTTACTACAAAATGATATAAATAAACTGTTGTAAAAATGATACTATTTTTAATTTTAAGCTAACTTATGAATTATTGGCGTAGCTATATAAAATTTAAATTGGCTTATAAAAGTCAACAAAGGGTTTTACAAAATTTAAAAAAATTAGGTTAATTGTTTTGGTGCCGCGTTTATAACTGGTTAAAGGATTTATGCGACATTGGCAATACGCAACAAAGCGATGAAACTTTTTTAGGAATAAGTAATGTAGCGCTATTATCTGTATGGCAGTATAAAATTAAGATAGGCATTTAACTCGGATAAAAAATTCACAAACCATAAAAATTTAAATTCCGTGACTATTTTCGGGCTTTTCAGTTTCAACATTTAGCATAGCCCATAATTTGTCTTTTAACTCGGTTAGGCCAAGATTAGCAATTGATGAGATGAACAAATACGGAATGTTAATTTCAGTGTCAAGTTGCCTTTTTAACTCTAATTGCAATTCATCGTCGAGCATATCGCATTTCGAAATGACCAGTAGCTTGTCTTTATCGAGCATTTCTGGATTGTAACGGCGCAATTCATCTAATAAAATTTCATATTCTTTTTTAATATCATTAGCATCGGCGGGTACTAAAAATAAAAGTGTTGAATTTCGTTCAATATGACGCAAAAAATAATGTCCTAATCCTTTTCCTTCAGCGGCTCCTTCGATAATTCCGGGGATGTCAGCCATTACAAACGATTGAAATTCGCGGTACGCAACAATACCTAAATTGGGTTTTAATGTTGTAAATGGATAATCGGCAATTTTAGGTTTTGCTGATGTTAAAACTGATAATAATGTCGATTTTCCGGCATTTGGAAATCCAACTAAACCAACATCGGCCAACACTTTTAACTCTAAAATTACGTCAATTTCGGTAGATGGCATTCCGGGTTGCGAGTAACGTGGTGTTTGGTTGGTTGAACTTCTAAAATGCCAGTTGCCGAGTCCTCCTTTTCCACCTTCTGCCAAAATTACTTCTTCATTATGCTCGGTTACCTCGCATATAATTTCGCCGGTTTCAATATTTTTTATTACTGTTCCTAACGGCACTTCCATAACTTTATCTTCGCCGTCATGACCGGTACTTCGTGAACTGCCGCCATCACCGCCGTGTCCGCCACGCAAATGCTTTACAAATTTTAAATGAAAAAGTGTCCATAAACTTTTATTTCCTTTTAAAATAACATGGCCGCCACGACCACCATCGCCACCATCAGGGCCTCCTTTTTCGATAAATTTTTCGCGATGCAAATGGGTAGATCCCTTACCACCTTTTCCAGAGGTTACATATATTTTTACGTAGTCAACAAAATTTCCTTCAGTCATTGTAATTTAGATTTTTGGAGTGTAGCTTTAAGTCTTGAATTTTTAAACAACAATCTATTTGTGTTCTTTGAAAGGTTTAATTAACACTTTGTCAATTAGATTTCCTTCCATTTTTTGAGCTTCTAGCTCTAATTTATTCCATATAATTTTTTCGCCTTGCTGCGGTATTTTTCCTAATTCGGTTGCAAAAAAACCGCTAACGGTGGTTACTTCATACTCGTTTGTTACTTGATCCATGTCGAAAAAAGTTAAAAAATCATGCAATGAATATTGCCCGTCTACTAGCCACGTTCCGTCTTGGTTTGTGATAAGTTGGTACTCATCAATGTCAAAATCAGCTGCATCACCCACAAGTGCTTCTAAAATGTCATTTAATGTTATAATTCCTTGAAAAACTGCATATTCATCAACAACAAAGGCATAATGCACCTTTGATTTTTTAAAGTTTTCTAGTGCTTTATAAGCGGATGTTTGTTCGATTAAAAAATCGGCTTTTTTACAAATATCTTTTAACTTAAATGTATTTTTTTCAAAATTAACAAACAGGTCTTTAAGCAATACAACGCCTATTAAATCGTCAAGGCTTGAATTGCAAACAGGGTAAAACGAATGTATTTGGTTTAAAACTTTTGCTTTTAATTCTGCCACCGAGTCTGATAAAGATAGAAAAACAATTTCATTGCGATGCGTCATGAGCGAATTCACTTTTCGATCGCCTATATGAAAAACCCGTTCTACAATATCTTGCTCTATTTCTTGCACTTCGCCTACTTCGGTTCCCTCTTTAATTATGGCTTTTATTTCATCTTCGGTTACTTTGCCGTCGGCAGTGGGTTTTATGTCAAATAATTTTAAAAGCCCATCAGTTGCAATTGTTAAAAGCCAAATAAAGGGTGCTGTAACTTGCGAGACTATTTTCATTGGCATTGCCATTGATTTTGCTATCGCTTCGGGGTAGTTAAGTCCGATGCGCTTGGGCAACAATTCACCAAACACCAATGAAAAAAAAGTTAGGATTATCACTACAACACCAACGGCAATTGAATGTGCGTAGGGCGTTAAGACCGAAAATTTTAAAATAAATACTTGTACATCTTGTGTAATTTTATCACCCGAATAAATACCAGTTAAGATGCTAATTAAAGTAATTCCTATTTGAACGGTTGATAGTAACTTATTTGGATTGTTTAATAAATCAAGCGCTACCTTTGCATTTTTTTGTCCTTTTTTAGCTGCAATTTCTAACCTACTTTTTCGTGCCGAAATTAGTGCAATTTCAGACATCGAAAAAACTCCGTTTAAAATTATTAAGAAAAAAATTATCAGTAGTTCCATTTTATTGCGCATTTTAGGTTAAAGGTTAAAAAAACCTACTACCTAAATCTATAAGTTATCTATAACTTTACTAAGTCGTGCCGTAACTTCTGCTACTTTACCAATACCATTTACTGCAATAAACTTGTTTTGTTTTTGATAATAGTTGGTTAAGGGAGCCGTTTTTTCATTATATTCGTTATATCTATTTCGTATTTTAACTTCGTCTTGATCATCAGGTCGCCCCGATGTTTGTCCGCGTTCAAGCAATCGCTGCACCAAAATTTCATCGTTGGCATCAAGTGCAATTGTAGCTGTAATTTTGCTATTTTTTGATTCTAAAAAATCATCTAGTGCTATGGCCTGCGCTATTGTTCTTGGAAAACCATCAAATAAAAATCCTGCTGAATTTGGATTGCCGTTTACCTCGTTTTGCAACATTTTTATGGTTACCTCATCGGGAACTAGATCGCCATGATCCATGAACGTTTTGGCTAGTATTCCTAATTCAGTTTCATTTTTTATATTATATCTAAAAATATCTCCAGTAGAAAGATGTATTAAATTATATTTTTCTTTTAAAAATTCGGCTTGTGTACCTTTACCAGCACCAGGTTTTCCGAAAAGAACTATATTAATCATTATTTTAAGTTTAGAAAATTTGTAATTTTGGTAGTTTTTACTTTTAATTGTGCAAATTATTATTCTGCAAGTTGGTAAACATCTTGAAGATTTCGTCCTAAGCCGTCGTAATCTAATCCAAAACCAACAATAAATTTATTTGGAATACGTATACCTACATAATCAAGTTTCACTTCTTTATCATAAACATCAGGTTTTAAAAACAAAGTTGCTATTTTTAGATGCTTGACTTTTTGTTTTTTAAATAATTCTTTTAAAGCAACAATTGTATTTCCTGTATCGACAATGTCTTCAACAATAACTACGGTTCGTCCTTCTAAATTATGGTTAACGCCAATTAATTCTTGTACATCGTTTGACGACGAAGTGCCTTCATATGATTGCATTTTTACAAAACTAACTTCACACATGCCCCGGTAGTGCTTCATCAAATCGGACAAAACCATAAACGAACCGTTTAAAACACCAATAAAAACGGGCACCTCATCAAAAAAATCATCATCCATTTGTTTTGCCATATTTTTTATAGCAAATTTTATTTCTTTTTCAGAAATGAAAGGTTGAAATGTTTTGTCGTGTAAATGAATCATATTGGTTGAATTGAAATTAATTTGCAAATATAACAAGTTTGAACGTTAGAAGTTAGCAGTTATGGACGAAAATCATAAAATTAAATTCATTTTGTATATTTGTGATATGAATAAAATGTTTTATATTACAATTGTAAATAGTTCGGCACATGTAAAAAGTCGGCGTTTGATAACAAATTTGGTTGTTGAAAATCAAACTTTACTTGATAATTTGAGTACAATTGCTTTTGATGTATCTGATAAAAACCATTACAAAGCCATTTGGATTTTTGAAGTTATTGCCGAGAAACACAGTAATTTAATTTTACCGTACATGAACGTAATGTGTTCAATGCTTGTGCAATGTAAACATCAATCGGCAGTGCGAGGGCTATCAAGAATTTTATTTTTTTTACATATGTCAAAAAAGTTACATTTTACAGCACACCAAAAAAATAAAATTACAGTAGCATGTTTAGATTGGATGATAGGTAATTACAAAATTGTTCCAAAAATTATGGCAATGCACATACTGTTTGATTTTGGCAAAAAACAACCTTGGATACATCATGAATTAAAGCTAATTATAGAAAATGATTTTTATAAACAAACCGCGGGATATAAAAATAGAGCAAAAATTATTTTGGATAAATTGAACATGAGCAATTGAAATATTCGTAAAACTAAAAATAACGTTTTAATTAAAAAATAAATAGGCCAGCTGTTTGTTTTGCAAGTATTGAGTAGCGCAGTTACGCCGCAGAAATTGCAATCATTTTTTTGAAACTTTTTTTTGATATAAAAATGAGCGTAGTGTAAAAATACGTAACTTTTATCTTGGTTCAAAAGTAGTTTTATTAAGTGTTACAGTAATTACAAAAGAATCGGTATTTTTTTTAAGTAAATCTTAATAATTGTGCTTGCGCTACTGATTATTTGCCTAAATGATAAAAGTACTATTGACGTAATTACTATATTTGCAAAAAAATGCAAAATGAATTATTTTTCATCTGACTTTAAATTAGGAATTTTAGGCGGCGGTCAATTAGGTAAAATGCTATTGGCAGAAACCCAAAAATATGATATTCAAACTTTTGTGCTTGATTTGAATGCCGATGCGCCGAGCCGAATAGGTGCTTCTACATTTGTGCAGGGCGATTTAATGGATTTTGAAACGGTTTACAATTTTGGTAAACTAGTAAATTTAATTACTATTGAAATAGAAAACGTGAACCTTGATGCACTAGAACGTTTAGAACAAGAGGGTTTAGCTGTTTATCCGTCGTCAAAAACATTAAAACTAATTCAAAATAAAGCAGTCCAAAAAAAGTTTTATCATGACAATAGTATTCCGACAAGCAACTTTAAAAACTTTAATACTTACGATGACTTAGTGCAGGCATTCAATAACGGAGTAATTACGTTGCCGTTTGTTTGGAAAAGTGCACAATTTGGTTATGATGGCACTGGTGTTAAAATTGTTCGATTGGAAAGCGATTTGTCAACAATACCTAATGTTGCGTGTATTGCCGAGGATTTAGTAGACTTTAAAACGGAATTAGCGGTGATTGTTGCGCGAAATAGTTCGGGCGAAATTAAAACATATCCGGTGGTTGAAATGGAATTTCATCCTGAAGCAAATCAGGTGGAGTACGTTATTTGCCCTGCGCGTATTGATCATAAAATAGCCGAAAAAGCGCAAGAAATCGCGTTGCAAGTGTCCGAAAAATTCAATCATGTTGGATTGCTCGCTGTAGAACTATTTTTGACGCAGTCCGACGAAATTTTAGTAAATGAAGTCGCACCACGACCGCATAATTCGGGGCATCATACTATTGAAGCCAGCTATACATCGCAATTTGAAAATCATTTACGCGCCATTTTAAATTTACCGCTCGGAAGTACTGATAATAAAGCGGCAGG
>JAYVGC010000062.1:0-3914 GCA_043772535.1 Flavobacterium sp.
GTAAATTTTGGAGGAACTACTTTATTTAGCGACGTTTCTTTTGCTATAAATGAAAATGATAAAATTGCATTAATGGGCAAGAATGGTGCAGGAAAATCAACACTTTTAAAAATAATTGCGGGACAAGGAAAGCCCTCGAGCGGAAACGTGTCTGCGCCAAAAGATGCTATCATTGCTTATTTGCCTCAACATTTGCTCACAACAGATGGCGCAACCGTAATGGAAGAAGCATCGAAAGCGTTTGGCGAGATTTTTAACATGAAATATGAAATAGACCAAATTAATGAGCAATTGACTATTCGGACCGACTACGAAAGCAATGATTATATGAAATTAATTGAGCGTGTATCCGACTTAAGTGAAAAATTTTATGCCATTGAAGAAATTAATTATGAGGCAGAAGTCGAAAAAATATTAGTAGGATTGGGATTTGAACGGGCAGATTTTATCCGGCAAACCTCAGAATTTTCGGGCGGATGGCGCATGCGAATTGAATTAGCAAAAATATTGTTACAAAAACCAGATTTAATATTACTTGACGAGCCTACCAATCATATGGATATCGAAAGTATTCAATGGCTTGAAGATTTTTTAATAAATGCTGCCAAAGCGGTTGTGGTCATTTCGCATGATAAAACCTTTGTGGATAACATCACCAATCGAACTATTGAAGTGACTATGGGACGCATTTACGATTATAAAGCCAAATATTCTCACTATTTAGAATTACGAAAAGACCGCCGTATTCATCAACAAAAAGCCTACGATGAGCAACAACGGATGATTGCCGATAATCAAACATTTATTGACCGCTTTAAAGGAACTTTTTCTAAAACCGATGCCGTGCAATCGCGGGTTAAAATGCTAGAAAAACTAGTTTTAGTACAGGTTGACGAGGTCGATACATCGGCATTAAAATTAAAATTTCCGACCGCAATTCGTTCAGGGCAATATCCTGTAATAGTTAAAGATTTGCATAAATCTTATGGCGATAATTTAATTTTTAAAGAGGCCAATATCGTAATTGAACGTGGCGATAAAGTGGCATTTGTAGGTAAAAATGGTGAAGGAAAATCAACAATGATTAAAGCCATTATGAAACAAATCGAAATTAATTCGGGTTCGGTTGAAGTGGGACATAATGCCCAAATTGGTTATTTTGCTCAAAATCAAGCAGCACTTTTAGACGAAAATGGAACCATTTTTTCGACAATTGATGATATTGCCGTTGGTGACGTTAGAACCAAAATTAAAGATATTTTAGGCGCTTTTATGTTTCACGGAGATGATATTACTAAAAAAGTAAAAGTACTATCGGGCGGAGAAAAAACACGTTTGGCAATGATAAAACTATTGTTAGAACCCGTTAACTTTTTGATTCTTGATGAGCCTTCCAACCATTTGGATATGAAAACTAAAGATATTATTAAAGATGCACTACGCGATTTTGATGGGACGTTAATTTTAGTTTCGCACGACCGAGATTTTCTTGACGGATTAGCAACCAAAGTATTCGAATTTGGTAACAAACGTGTTAAGGAACATTTTGAGGATATTAAGGGGTTTTTAGCATACAAAAAAATGGACTCGATGCGAGAAATTGAAAAATAATTTTGTAAAAATAAACTAGATACCTTTTTAAGAAATGAGTAAGTGAAATTGCCAAGTATTTGATCTAAATAAAATTACGGTAAGGCATGACGATTTTCAAAAATAATGCAATGGAGAAAAGGATTACTTCTACTAAAGAATTACTAATTCGAGAATTATCAGAAAATGATGTTAATGCAATTTTTGAAATTTATTCGGATAAAGAAGCAATGAAATTTAGAGGTAGTGCACCCTTTAAAAACGTAGAAGATGCAAATAGTATGATTCAAAAAGTAGCTGAAAATAATAAGAGCGGAACCGAATTTAGATACGCAATCGTAGAGAAAAAGTCAAATACTGTAATTGGAACATTTCTTATCACTCCAATATCGCACGTTTCATGTATAGTTGGCTGCTCAATAGGTAAAAAATATTGGAGGTTAGGTTATGGACAAGAAACGATGACTATTATGTCAAAATATTTAGGTAAATTGCACTATAAAAAATTAATTGGTTTAGTCAAAAAAGAAAACATTCCATCAATTAGATTGGTTGAAAAAATGAATTTTAAACTAGTTGATCAAAAAGAATATCCCGAATGCTATAAGTACGAATTACCAATAGAATAACAATAAAACTAAAACTAGTTCTAATAGTGCTTGAAACCATTTGCTATTTATATAGTAGCCTTTTGTAAAACGTTGCGGTTTTTGGTACACTATCAAAGTAGTTTTAGACTTTAATACGTAAGCTCTGATGTAGACAATTGGTTTACAAAACTTTTGCTGATGATTTATATACATGCAAAAAACAGTACTGTTTTAGGCTCTGGCCAAAATCAAAATTACCAGCAAAATAAGAATTTAATAAACCTGAAGAATTTTAACCTAAATAGTTACGTAATCATAAAGTAAAAGGCTTTTTACGTACAATCAAAATTTAATTCTAGATCGATTTCAGAACATACAATTTAAATGATAGCGATGCTAATATAATGTAGTAGTCCCGAATAAGTAAACAGTTAAAATAAATAATATAATAATGTAACGGTAGTATGAATAAAAAAAATATTTTTGCATTTGTATTAACTCTAGCATTGGTTGTTTCTTGCTCAAAAACCAATAACGACGCTATACAGCCCCTTGCATATCCTTCTTTTGGTGCTGAAAGTGCAATAAATATTGATGGATTATCATTTGATGCCATGGAACCATTTATTTCGCCTGACGGAAATTACTTATTTTTTAACAATTTAAATGATGGTTTAGAAACTAAATTGTTTTTTGCAACAAAAATAAATAATTCAAATTTTACATATATCGGACCGTTACCGGGCACCAATCAACTTATTGCTCCGCATTTAGATGCTGTTGCAGATATGGATGCTAATGGTAGTTTTTATTGGACATCAACCAGAGATTATCCTAATCAATTAGATACTCTTTTTTGCGGCACTATCAATTCTGGTAATGTAACGAACGGAGAACGCGTGCATGGCGATTTTAACAAGAACAGTTCAGGCTGGCTCGTAATGGATCATAATATTACTGAGGATGGAACATATTTATATTTTAATAATGGGCGATTTGACACTCAAAATTGTCAAGGACCATGTGAAACAAATATTGGTATTGCCAAAAAAATAACTTCAACATTATTTAATACACTTCAAAACTCAACATTTTTATTAGAAAAAGTAAACGATGAAAGCTATATTAATTATGCTCCAGCCATAACTAGCGATAATTTGGAGTTATATTATACCCGATATTTAAAAGGTCAAATCACAACAAATACAATTTTTGAGATATGCGTTGCAATACGAAACACTAAAGAAGCGTCATTTTCAGCTCCTAAAGTTTTATTTTCAGAAACAACTGCAACTTTAGTAGAAGCACCAACACTAACACGAGATAAAAAAATAATGTACTACCACAAAAAAAGTGGAAATTTATATAAAATAGTAGTGCGAAATAGAAATTGACATTATAGCCAAAATGTAAAAAAATGCCCTGTTAGCAGCATCTAAAATGCTATGTAATATTCGTCAAAAATGCGCGCGGTACAATAAAGAAAATCAATACTTGATTTCTATTTTTATAAAAAATTCAGTACTTGTAGCAAGAGGCAGATTCGCTTGGATCTTATAAGTACAGTGCTTTTATTAAAATTGTGGTATTAGATAATTAGTGCTAAATATAACATTACATTTAATAGCTGTTGCGGTCATTGCATTTTTTTTCTCATAGTATACAGCAAACCTTGATTTAAGAAGGGTCTTGCACTTAATCGTGTATTTGCGGGTGCTATAATAATTATATATA
>JAYVGC010000063.1:0-70739 GCA_043772535.1 Flavobacterium sp.
TATTGCTGTTACAGTTGAAAAAACCATTAAAAAAGAAGTTCCTAAAATGATGGTTCTGTCTTTCAAATTATTTTTTCCTTGAATTCCAAAATTATTTAAGGCATAAACACTTAATGCTGGCGCATATTGAGAGAAATCATCAATAGAAGTTTTTTGGTCAATATCATCTAGAACCTCTCTTCTTATATCGAAATTTAATTCTTTTAGATAGTCGATTTTTTCAGTACCTATAGCTCCGTAGCTTATTAAAAGAGTTGGAATAATAAGTTGCTTGTAATTGAATTTTATATTGAAAATTTTATTTGAACTTATGCTATCTTTTTTAATCTCCACTTGAACATTTAAAGAAATGGTAATTAATATTATAGTAAATAAAATTATATTTTTTTTCAGTGCTTTCATTTTTTATTATAAGTAAGATATCATATTTAATCCTGCGATAGTGTAATTTGATTTGATTAAAATGAGTATTGTCTAATTTTATAACCACTTTGGTATTTATCAGCAATTTGAAGTTGGCCATAGTAGATATAAAAAATATATCTACTATTTTTTATTTGATTTTAAATTATAACAATAGAAAATTCGTTGCACAAGATTATGGCAACAAAAAGTTTCTAAATAATTAAAATCAAATTAATAATGACGCGTTAAGAATATAAAGCTTTTGTGGAGGTAGAAAGAATTTATTCTGGTAATTGTTTGTAGTTATTTTGGAAATAACTACAGGATAAAGGAAAATTTGAGGTTGAAAATTAGATTCAATAACAGCTACATTATTTTGAGTTGTAATTTGAGATAAATCTAATTTTAAAGTTTCTTGATAGGTATAACAATGACTTTCTTTTTCAAAATTTAGCTTTTCTTCATTATCTGAAAATTCAAATACTGTGTTAATATAGCAACACGAGATAAGACTGAAAATAATTATTTTGAAATATAAATTCATTGCTGCAAAGATATAAATAAAATCTATAAATGTAACTATATCCCAAATTGTCATTCAATTTAGTTATCGTTATTAAAAATAAGTAGTTGTTTTTAAAATCCGCCCGCAATAACAGACGGAAAGAGTTCTGGAATTTCTTCTTGTTTTAAGAAGTTTAATCTTTTTTTTCATTGTAATATTCTAGTGTTAAAGGTTTGATTTCAGTTGTTTTTGTTCTTGATTGACTGCCATTATTGAAAATTTATCTTTCAATATCTTCATATCCTCACTTACTTTTTTATCCAAAACTTTTGCATAATGTTGGGTAGTTCTCAAATTTTTGTGACCTAACATTTTACTGACGCTTTCAATTGGAACGCCATTTGTAAGTGTTACAGTCGTCGCAAAAGTATGTCTGGCTATGTGAAAGGTTAAATCTTTTTCAATCTCACAAACAGCAGCTATTTCCTTTAGATAAGCATTCATTTTTTGATTTGTTAAAATTGGAAGTAGTCTATCTTCGTTATTGCTTTTTGGATGATCTGCATATTTATCAATAATCATTTTAGTTACTGGAAGAATAGGAATTTTAGAAGCCGTTTCGGTTTTTGTCTGTGGTTAAATATCCACTTCTCGCCATCAATACTGATGCTGATATGAGATTTGGTTAAGTTTTTGACATCAATGTAAGCCAAGCCGGTAAAGCAGCTGAAAAGGAATATATCTCGAACGAGCGACAATCTTTCAGTTTTGAAATCTTTCTCAATTATATTTTGAATTTCTTCTTCAGATAGATAAACTCTTTCGACTTCTTTGACTTTCGATTTGTAATTCGCAAACGGATTTTTGTCGAGCCAGTCATTGGCCAGACAAAGTTTGATAATCTTGCTAAAGTTCTTAATGTATTTTACTGCTGTGTTATTGGCGCAGTTCCTAACGCTTCTTAACCAGAATTCATAATCGGTTACAAAAGCGTGATCTATTTTGTTTATCTCAATATCGGAAACTTTGTATTTCCATTGCAAAAACTCAATGGTATGGCTCAAAGATGTTTTGTATCGTTCTAATGTACCTGGTGCATATTCTTTCCCTACCAATTCTTTGATTTTGTTGCTGTGGTCGTGGAATATTGGGATTAGCATTCGTTGGCGTTGTTCGGTTCCCAATAATTTTTCTTTGAAATTTTCAATAGTTAAGTTCTCGTTTCGGTGCATCAATTCCATTTGTGCATTAAAAACTTTCGTTTTCATCAAATCAAGGTAACTATTTATTGAACGTGCTTCTTCGGTTGTGCCTTTCATTTTGGATAGTTCGGAGGACCATTTGGAGTTTTCGACAAACTTCTTGGTGCTGAACTCTAATCGTTTTCCGTCTACAGTTAAGCGTACATAAATTGGGAGTTGTCCTGCTGCATTGGCTTTTGTACTTTTAGCATAAAAATGCAAAGTGATTTTTGTTTTCATAGTGGTAACCTTTTAATTAGTATTCAATTTAGTTTCAAAATCAATATCAAACAAGATGTTCAAATAGTAAACTTGTTGATGTACAAGTGATTGAACTGGTTATTTGAAATTTTTAAGGGATTTAGCGAGACCCTAATTTTTGAAAATTCTAGGGTCTCGATTTTATCTCTTTAGCGATAAGATTAAATGAATATTTTGGTTAGCACATAAAAGAAAAAACCCCGTAAATCATAAGATCTACGAAGTTTTGATTGCCTTTGTTTAACAACCGGCGGAGAAAGAGGGACTGCAATTTACCAAACTCCCAAAAATATAAAAATCCTATTTTTATACAAAGTGTCAATAAAATCAATGCTTTACAAGATTTTTTAAAATATTATCTTTGGATAGATTGGGATTATATTGGATAGTTTTTAGTAAATGTGGACTAAATGTGGACTAGATTTTGTATCTTTATGGAACATAAAAAGGGAAAATTATGGCTTCTATTTATCTACTTCTTCAAAGTAAAAAAAATCCAGCAGTGATTTATGTTCGGTTACGTGATGGCAGAACTCTTGACATCAAAGCTAAAACAAATTATCATATTGATCCAGTTAACTGGGATGAAGTAGAACAAAGACCAACAAAGAAAGCTATGAAGTTGATTGACTTTGCAAACCTGGACACAGATTTAGCAACATTAAAAAATGACCTTCTTAAAGAATACAACAAAAGTAAAGGGGTTAAAGTTGTCGATGCTTTATGGTTAAGAGATTTTGTAAATCCACCACAAGTAGAAGAAAAGCACACAGATAAATTAGTAGATTATATTGATACTTTCATTGAGTTTAAAAAAAATGATGTAAAAAGTAGCACCATAACAAAATGCAATGTCATTAAACACTTATTGCAGCGTTATCAGAAACATACAAAGTCAATTTTATACATCCGGGATATTGATACTAAATTCAAAATGGATTTCGAAAAATATTGCATTAGTGTTGGTTATGCCCCAAATACTACTGCTAGAAATATCCGTTTTGTTAAAACCTTTTGTAGACACGCCAAATCAAACGGAGTAGAAACTCATCATCAATTAGATAGCATTAAAGCCAAATATTATAAAGTTGTTAATATCTATTTAAACGAAGTAGAGATCAAGAAAATTGAAGATATCAAAATAAGTGAATTAACCGATGGTTTAGAAAACGCTCGTGATTGGTTATTAATAAGCTGTTTTTGCGGCCAAAGAGTTTCTGACTTTTTACGTTTTGATAAATCAATGATAAGATACGAGAAAAACAAAGCCGGAGAACTAAAACCTTTAATCGAGTTTACACAGGTTAAAACCGAAAAAATAATGACTATTCCATTACATTCAAAAATAATGGAAATACTCAAAAAATATGATGGTAATTTTCCAAGAAAAATATCAGACCAAAAATACAATGAGCATATCAAAAATGTTTGTGAAAAAGCAAAAATTAATGAGCCTATTCACGGTGTTTTATTTGACAAAGACAAAAAAATAAAAATTGAAGATGATTATCCAAAATGGAAATTCGTTTCTTCTCACATCGGTAGACGCTCTTTCGCTTCAAATAATTACGGTAAAATCCCAACCTCTTTTTTAATGTATATCACTGGTCATACTACAGAAGGGATGTTTTTAACCTACATTGGAAAAAGCAACAAGGATATTGCAATGGAATTAACGAATTACTTTTAATTTATAAGGATTTATTTTATAAATTCACGCCTTTTTCAAAGCACTAATATGATATGATAAGATGCACTTTAAATCAATACAAAGAAAATTTTAAAACTAACTTATTGGTATTTTTGAATGAATACGAGGATAACACTAAGTTTTTCTTTCTTCAAAACGAAAAAACAAAATACCAAGCTTATCAAAAAGCGCTAACTAAAATCGCTGACCAAATGAAGTTATTTACACGCGAAGAACTCAATCAAAATCTTGTACATAGAAATATTGCCTCAGATTTAAAAAAAATAGATCATAATATTTATAATTCAATTATTACGGAACTCAATCCAGTACAAGACGAAGCAATCATATCTCTTTCAGCAGCAAAAAAAGACAGAATTAAAATTAATGAAATAGAACTTGAAAAACACATTAAAAGTTCTATTGTAATTTTGAAATTCATTTCCGAAGAATTTGATATTCCTTTCGATTTAAAGGCAAATGGATTGCCAATTGAATATGAATTAGAACAAATTGACAATAAATTGTGGGAATGGTTAAAAAACTATGAGACAACCAATGAGTATATTTCAATTCCTATGGTAATTGAAGAAAAAACGGATTATATAATCGACACCTATAAAAACTACGAAGAACGAAATTTCAAATACCAACTTGAAATTTGCAATATAATTTTGGAAAAAGAACCATCTGAAGAAATTATTTTCAAACATAAAAATGAATATGAAAAAAAGTTAATTAATTTAAGAAAACAATATCCGATACCAAATACAAATATCGTAACGATTATATCGGATATTAATAATGCACTTTACAGACTTGAAAAATTTATGGATGGTACTGTCCAAAATTATAAAAGTTTTCTTTTCAATGATGCTTTTACAATCTTTTTTAATGAATTAAATAAATTAGAAAATGTAAATGTTAAAAACCATAAATTAAGAGACGGTTATCATTATTTTTTATCACAGCTTTCTTACGCCTACGATAAGGTTGAGTTTAAAAACCAAAAAGCTTATAAAAATGATGATTTTAATAGGGATTTTAATGAATTAGAATATGTGTATAATCATAGAAGTTCAGAATTTGGGATTAATTTCGACCTTGATGATTATAAATTTGAAATGCCATCGATAATGGAAATTGTAAATGATGCAATTAATCAAAACTTAGACCTTAAAGTAGAAACAACTAATAAGATTAGCAGTTCAGACAAAAAACTTTTAACACCTGACAAATATAATTATAAAAGTTTATTGGAAAAGTCGGGTAATTATTTTGAGAATTTAATCAATGATCCCTTATTTAGTACTCAAAACGAATATATGAATTTAAAGAAAACTTTTATAGAAGATGTTCATTCCACAACAGCTCATTTAAAAGAACCATATGATTATTTTTTACAAGAATTCGATGGCGATTTACAAGAATGGGAAAAGACTCAAAAAGAAGAAATTAATAAATCTTTTTTAAAGTTAATAAAAGAATTAAACCAAAACAAAATTTTCTTTTTTGGATGTACATTCGATAATTACAAACATAATTATAACAAGCGGTTAAATGAATTTTTGGAATTTTATGCAGATTCTACTGAATATGACTTTATAGAAGATGAATTGAAATTTTTAGAAAATATTTTATATGATATTCAAAATTCTGAAAATGCTCATAATGGATATCCTCAATCAGGATATGATGAGTTCAGCAAAGCATATGAATTTGTTTCTATAACTGGATATAAACAATACTTTTTCTCTCATAATAAAAAAGAAACATTTCTTAATAAAAGGATGTTTGAACTCACATCAGAGGAGAAGGTAAAAGATATAGATACTTTAAATAATCATATAAATACAGACAAAGACCAAACTAACATAATTGAAATTAAAAAAAATAATTCCAATATTTTTGTTCAAATAAAAGAAAAAAAACCAGCTGAAAAATGGTATGCTCTACTTTATTTGTTAGAATTACAAGCTACTAACACCAAACCACCTACTAATTATGAAGGGGATTTTATCAGAAAAGATATGGAAGAAATTGGCAAAAAAAGAACTGGTACAACTGGACAAAGTTTTTATCGTGAGTGTCTCAAAATAAATGAAATCATAAATAATAACAGCTTATTAGAAAAGAGTTTTAATAAAGATTGGAAACAAAAAATAATCGACATTTCTAATAATGATGAATTGATTATTTATCATTTAAAAAACAATTATTAAGAGCTAGGTATTATCTAGGTACTTCTAGATACATACCTCAAAAATACCCACAAATATACCTGCTTTCATTTGCCCTGTATAACATTAAAAAATACAGGACATGCAAACAAATGCGATTTTACTTCAAAACCTAACAGTTGAACAACTTCAACAGATTATAGGTACATCCGTAAAAAACGGAATTCTTGAACTACAAAAAGAGTTAAACTCCAAAAATGATGATGAGGAATTGCTCACCAGAGAGGAAACTTGCAAATTCTTAAAAATCGACAGCAGCACACTTTGGGCTTGGACAAACAAAGGCAAAGTCCTTGCTCACGGCATTGGTGCGCGTCGTTACTACAAAAGAAGTGAATTATTAGAGTGTCTAACCTTATTAAAAAAGTAAGCTATGGAATTCTACGAAAACACAGAAAAAACACTTTCCAAAATAGAAAGCAATGTAGTTGAAATGTCAGCTAAAATGAAGTTGGGTTATAAAATGGATCCGGATAATATTTTTTTCGACAGTCAAGAATTTATGCAACTAATGAATATTAGTAAAAGAACAGCCCAACAATGGAGAGATAATAAAACTATCGGTTTTTCTCAAGTGGGGAATAAGATTTATTATAAGCTTATAGACATACTAAGACTTCTAGAAGAAAACTACAACCCTAAAAAAGAAATACTAAAATAATCCAATTAAGCTGATGGTATCAACATATAAAAATTTCAAAACAAAATTGGAGGACAATAGTATTTTAAACATTCTCCAAGATATAAAAAACGGTAAGTATGAAAGTGAAATCAAATCTATTCGCTATGCTATGCAATCGGGTAAAGAAAAACAAGCGGATGAATTAAAAAGTGAATTACTGGCATTTACAACTTCTGGAACATTTGACAAACAAAGAAAATCAGAATTTTTAAAAACCTATTCTCAAATCATAAATCTTGATTTCGACCACATTCCACTCGAAGAATTAGAAAGTCTTGTGGCAAAAATAAACGATTGCAAGTTTACACTTGCTTCGTTTATTAGCCCAAGAGGCGAAGGGATTAAAGTATTCATTAAAATCAATTCTAATGCAGAAAAACACGCAATTGCATACAATCAGGTGGCTAATTTTTATAAAACTATTACAGGTTTCGAATTTGACCCAAAATGCAAGGACATTACCCGCTTGTGTTTTGTTTCTTATGATCCAAATACTTTTTTAAATGAAAATGCTACAATATTTGAGGTAGTAGAAAAATTAATAGAACCAAAAGCAAAAGTTGAAAATCAAATAGCACAAAATCTTTCAACAGATGAATTATTGGAGAAATGTTTAAAATTCACAGAGCAAAAAGAACAATATCATAACGGAAATCGTAACAATTTTATTCATTTGTTTGCTAGTAATTCCAATCGGTTCGGTATCTACGAAGCAGATACATTGGATTATTGTGTTACTAATTTTGATTTAGACGAGAAAGAAATAAAAAACGCAGTCAACAGCGCATACAAAAATCAAAGTGCAGACTTTGCAAAGTTTGCAAAGTCTGCAAACTTGAAAACTAACGAAACAGTAACAAAAAAGGATTCTGTTTTAAAACCAGTTATAGAAGAAGAAGATTATTTAAAAACCACTCCAATAATTCCGCAATCGGTTTACGATAACTTGCCTCCTATCCTATTCGAAAGCTGTACAGTATTTAAAGGAGCAAGAGAAAAAGATGTATTTCTAACAGGAGCATTAGCCATTCTTTCGGGTTGTTTACCAAATGTTTGTGGTTTGTATAGTGGTAGTGTGGTTTATCCAAGTTTATTTTCGTTCATATTAGCACCAGCTGCATCAGGAAAAGGAGCATTAAAATTTGCAAAGGCATTAGCCGATAAATATCACAGTACAATTTTAGAAGAATCAAAAGAAGCTAGAAAGATTTACGAAGAAAAATTGGCAGCCTACAAAATGCTAAAAAGCAAAAATAAACTAGATGCCAACCAAGAAATGCCACAAGAGCCAAAATTCAAGGTGGTTTATATTCCGGCAAACACAAGTAATGCAAAAATAATTCAGCATTTAGATTGGAACGAGGGTAAAGGAATAATTTGCGAAACGGAAGCCGACACTTTAGGACAAACTTTTAAAAATGATTGGGGTTCTTATTCCGATATGCTTCGCAAATCGTTTCATCACGAAAAAATATCAGTAAGCCGTAAAACAGATGCGGAATTTGTTGAGGTAAATGAACCGCAACTTTCAGTTGCATTATCCGGAACACCAAAACAAGTCTTTAATATTATTGCATCGGCAGAAGATGGATTGTTTAGTCGATTTATTTTCTATGTTTTTAAAACAGATGCAGTTTGGTTAGACCCGTCCCCAAAAGGAAATCCTGTAAACTTAACGGACTATTTCAATAAGCAATCAAAACAAGTTTTTAAAATGGTTGAATTTTTTGAAAGAGACAGTATGACACTTCAATTAACAGAGGAACAATGGGATAAATTCAACCCTATTTTTAGCTCGTATTTAGTACAAATAAGCACTTTTGTTAGTGATGACGCACAAAGTGTAGTAAAGCGATTAGGTATCATTTTATTTCGTTTGTGTATGATATTTACAGCCATTAGAAAGTTTGACACAAACGATCATCATAAAGAGATTTATTGTTCAGATACTGATTTTGAAACTGCATTAACATTAATAAAAACCTATTTGCAGCATAGTATCATAATGTTTGAGAACTTGCCAAAACAAGGAGAGCAAGGACCTTTCAAATCAGGCGAAAACAAAAAGTTGTTTTATGATGCATTACCAAATGAGTTTCAACGTAAGGAAGCAGTAGAATTAGGAGTAAATTTTAATATAAAAGAAAGAACAGTCGATAATTTTCTAAAAGCTTGTTTGGGTAAATATCTTATAAAATCGGATACAGGACTTTACAAAAAAATCCAATAATAAGTTTTTATGGTATTAAACTTTATAACTACTTTAGCCATTTATGTGTATTTAGGATAATTAAACTTATAAATGAAAGAGACAATTAATATATATTGTGATGAAAGTTGTCATTTACAGAATGATAAGCAATCAAATATGGCTTTAGGTGCAGTATATTGCCCTGCCGCCAAGAAAGATGAAATCTTCTTACGCATATCAGAGATTAAGAGAAAACACAAACTTTTACCCAAATATATAAAAAACGAAAAACAAAATAGACCTATTTATGAAATTAAATGGAACAAGGTTTCAAAAAACCAATTGCCATTTTACAAAGAAATAATTGATTTTTTCTTTGATGACGATGATTTAAGTTTTAGAGTATTAGTTGTCCCAGATAAAGAAAAATTAGACTATAAAGCATTAGGGCATACGCATGATACTTTTTACTATAAAATGTACTTTAATATGCTAAAAGTTATTTTAAATCCTGAATATGCACACAATATTTACATTGATATAAAAGATACTAAAAGTCGTGAAAAAGTACACAAACTAGAAAAAGTACTTAGAAATGATAAGTATGATTATTCTAAAGAAATCATTAAAAAAGTACAACAAGTTCGTTCACATGAAATTGAATTAGTGCAACTCGCAGATTTATTTACGGGTGCAGTTTCTTATATAAATCGTGGTTTAAATACAAGCGATGCTAAAATGGAGTTAATAGAACACATTAAACATCGTTCAAGATATTCCTTACTTAAATCTACATTGATAAAAGAAAAGAAATTCAATATTTACCTTTGGACACCATCTAATCAAAGCGTAAATTTATGAGTAATTTAGTGCCCTTAACTTTTCCAAGTCTTGAATTATTTCAACATTACGGTGGTGATTTCAAAACTTATTTTTCAGCAATTTATAATATTTTTGAAAATCATTTTATTAAAAATAAAACATTATTTCAAGGAGTTCATGTTACAGCAAAAGCACTTCCTTTAGTTGATGGAATACATAATACTTTTTATCATATAACACATGAAGGAGAAGATGAAGATAATCGTACGCCAGACTTTAGACGAATGGAAAGAATCCGTTATCCTGAATTTATGATTGTTAATAGCCCTAATGATGATCTTCTAATATGGAAGAATAAAAGAGGTAGAGATACTAAAATTGTAATTTTGAATGAATCAGAAGAGTATGTTGTTGTTTTAACTGAAAGACCAGGATATAATCTTTTTTGTACTGCTTATTATATTGATAAAGAGCATAGAAAAAGAAAACTGATGAAAGAATACCAAGAGTATATAAATGCCAAAACCGCTTAGGGTTACTAAACGGTTTCTATACTCCTTTAACGCTTACAACACTAAATGTTTGGTCCCTGAGCTGGTGCAAATGTATAAAAGTATTATTTATTTTAAATGCTTTTTAACATATATTTTAAAATTGACGTAAAGGTCAATGATAATAAGCTTTCACGTTTCATAAAGATACAAAATAATAACTAATTAATAAAAATAATATAAACCAGACTAGTAAATTAATCATAAAAAAATAAAGTCTAGTATATTAAAAACAAAATAAAAATGTCAGAAGACCAAAAAAAACAACTCGAACAACAACTTTGGAATATTGCCAATACCCTTCGTGGTAAAATGAATGCAGATGAGTTTAGAGATTACATACTAGGATTTATTTTCTATAAATACCTTGCCGAAAAAATGGAAATTTATGCCAATGGTATTCTGAAAACAGACGGTGTAAAGTACAAATCCATAAACGAAACTACTAAAAACGGTACTGAATACATTGATGCTATTCGTGAAGAAGCTTTAGAAACTTTAGGATATTTCTTGAAACCTAATGAACTTTTTAGCGAAGTAGCAAAACGTGGTAATAGTGATATTGAAGGACAAAGTAATTTTATTATCGAAGACCTTCAAAAAATCCTAATCAATATACAATTAAGTACAATGGGTACAGAAAGCGAAGATGATTTTGACAATCTCTTTGAGGATATGGATTTGAACAGTACGAAACTTGGAAAAACTCCTGATGCTAGGAATGAAATTATAGCCAAAGTACTTTCGCATTTAGACAAGATTGATTTCAAATTAGAAGATACTGAATTAGATGTTTTAGGCGATGCCTACGAATATTTAATAGGTCAGTTTGCCAGTGGTGCAGGAAAAAAAGCAGGAGAGTTTTACACCCCACAAGAAGTAAGCACTATTTTGGCAAAGATTGTAACTACAGGAAAAACCAAACTAAAATCGGCTTACGACCCAACATCAGGAAGCGGATCGTTACTTTTAAGAATTGCAAGACAAGTCAAGGAAGTAAGTATGTTTTACGGTCAGGAAATGAACCGTACCACCTACAATCTTTGCCGAATGAATATGATTTTACACGGTGTGCATTACCGCAAATTCGATATAAAGCAAGAAGATACTTTAGAACACCCTCAACATTTAGGTTTACAATTTGAGGCAATTGTTGCCAATCCTCCATTTTCTGCTCAATGGAGTGCCAATCCATTATTTACTAGCGATGACCGATTTTCTCAATACGGTAAATTAGCACCAGGCAGTAAAGCCGATTTTGCTTTTGTACAACATATGATACATCATTTGGCAGATAATGGTACAATGGCTTTGGTTTTACCACACGGAGCATTGTTTCGAGGTGGTGCCGAGCAACATATTAGAAAGTATTTAATTGAAGACCGCAATTATCTAGATGCAGTAATAGGTTTGCCAGCCAATATTTTTTATGGCACTCCAATTCCAACGTGTATTATGGTTTTTAAAAAATGTAGAGAAAATCCTAATGAAGTATTGTTTATTAATGCAAGTGAATATTTTGAAAGAGGTACACAAAACACTTTGCGCCCAGAAGATGTTGATAGGATTATTACAACGTATAGAAAAAGAGAAGAAATTGACAGATACAGTCATTTAGCAACCTTACAAGAAATTGAGAATAACGAATACAATCTTAATATTCCTCGTTATGTAAATACCTTTGAAGAACAAGATAGTGTTGATATTCCATTAGTTTCAATAAAGTTAAAAGGGTTAGAAAAAGAACTGAGTGCTACTGATGATGCATTACTATCTTTCTGTAATGAATTAAATATTGAAACTCCTTTTTAATTATGGAAAATCGAACTGCAATACCAGTAATCCGTTTTCCAGAGTTTACAGACCATTGGAACAACACAAAACTTAGTGAACTTTTAAAAGAAGCTAAAAAAAGAAATACCGATTTAAAATATACTAAAGACGAAGTACTTTCTGTTTCTGGCGAAATGGGTATTGTAAACCAAATTGAACACTTAGGCAGAAGCTATGCAGGCGTTTCAGTGCATCAATATCACGTCGTGGAATTGGGAGATATTGTTTATACCAAAAGTCCATTAAAAGCAAATCCTTATGGTATTATAAAACAAAACAAAAGCAAAGCCGGAATTGTATCTACACTTTATGCAGTGTATAACGTAAAACAAGAAAATGCACACGGCGAATTTATAGAACACTATTTCTCTTTAGATGAAAATACCAATCGGTATCTTAGACCATTAGTAAAAAAAGGTGCTAAAAACGATATGAAAATTAGTAATGCCTATGTATTACACGATAAAATCTTTGTTCCATCAACTACCGAACAAAAAAAGATAACTTTGTTCTTAAACACTTTAAATAAAAAAATAGAACAACTCAAACAAAAGAAAACTCTTTTGGAACAATACAAAAAAGGAGTAATGCAAAGACTATTCTCTCAAGAGTTAAGATTTAAAGATGAGAATAGAAATGAGTTTCCTGAATGGAAGAGAAAAAAACTTGGAAATTTAGGTGATTGTTTTATTGGATTAACTTACTCTCCAAACGATGTTGTAGAAAGTGAAGGGACTTTAGTTTTACGTTCATCAAATGTACAAAATGGTAGATTAGCGTTTCAAGATAACGTATTTGTAAATACAGTAATATCTGAAAAAAACTACGTTAAGGAAAATGATATTTTGATTTGTGCAAGAAATGGAAGCAAAAGCCTTATTGGTAAATGTGCTTTAATAAGTAAAGAAAATGAAGGTTATGCGTTCGGTGCTTTTATGTCAGTTTATAGAAGTAAGTATAATCGTTTTATTTATCATCTTTTTCAAACAGATTTATTCTTTAGCCAAATTAATGAACATCTTGGAGCAACAATTAATCAGGTTACAACAAAAAGTTTAAATTCTTTTTCATTTAATTTTCCTTGTGAAGAAGAACAAGAAAAAATAGCTGTTTTTTTAGCGACTATAGATGATAAAATAAGCCGGACAAAAGCCCAAATAGAAAACACCCTACAATACAAAAAAGGGTTGTTGCAAAAAATGTTTGTGTAAAAATATACGTTTTAACGTATTTTTATTCTATTATTTTTTTTTATAAAGTTTATTAGTTATATTTTTGCACTCTATAAAGAGAGTTCCATTGCTTGAATATGGATATTAAATTAAATAGTTATGAACAATTTTTTCGAAGAATTAAAGAAGTATTTTGAGGTTACACCTCAAGAGAAAGTCTTGAAAGATTGGGCAAAAAGCGCAGAATTTGACAAGATTGGGCCAACTGTAGAAGAGTTTCTGAAAAATACCCAAATGTATTATCAGATTCATTCAGAAGACCCACAAAAGGGATGTCTAATAGAAAACAACCAATATAGCCCGAAGTATTCTTCGGGTTTTTTTTATCTAAATAAATAGTATTATGCAAAAAGCAGCATTTTCAATTATCAATTATCAATTTGACAAAGTATCGATTGATTTAAGCAATCACAACAACAAAGACCTATCGCTCTCGTTTGATACAAGCGGCATATATTTTAATGAAAATCAAAATTTTGAATTAAGATTTGTAGTTAAGGTTGCTCAAAATGCAGATGAAAAATCATTTGCCGAAATAAGTTGTAAAGGAACTTTCAAATTTGAGAACATTGAAAGCTTTGAAAATATTCCTGAATTTTTCTACAGAAACAGTATTGCAATTTTGTTTCCTTATGTTAGAGCCTATTTAAGTTTAGTTACTACACAAGCAAATGTACCTGGAATCATTTTGCCAACTCTAAATTTATCTAATTTAGAAGCCGAACTAAAGAAAAACACCACTCAAATATAATTTATTTTGACTATCAGAACAGTTTATCAAACACTAGAAGATAGAGGAAATCCTGATTATGTTGAGCAAAATGGACCGTTTAAATGTGACCGTAATAATGCTTGGCTTGGGGATGGCTACTATTTTTGGGACTCTTTTATAGAGAATGCTCATTGGTGGGGTTCAGAAGGTGCGTCTTATAGAAACGGTTATATGATTTGTAAATCTACCTATTTATTAGATGAAGAAAAATGCTTTAATTTAATAGATAACGCTTTACATTTTAAAATGTATAACGACACTAAACAATTAATGACAGATAAAGGTTTATATAAAGAAAATAGTACAACGGTAGCAAGAATTATTGAACATACTAAAAACACATTAAAAATTTTTAAATACGAAGCTATTAGGGCTTACGGTGTAAATAGTAAATCTTTCAACTCACCTTTTAGTAACAGAACTATTTTTGACAATAATCATAATACAAAATATTTAGATTCTTTGCCAGCAATTCAGATTTGTTTCTATTCTGCTAAATGTCTACATTTAAACGGTGTTAAAGTAATACATCCACCAGAATACAATGACGAATATTTAGTGTAAAAATGGCAAAACAACCCGAACAAATTTTAGAGGAACAATTAGTAGAACAATTGCAAAAGTTAGGCTACAGCAATGTGGTAATCAAAGACGAAAAAGATTTACTTTCCAATCTTAAAAAGCAATTAGAAAAACACAATAACATTACTTTTTCAGATAAAGAATTTGAGAGAGTTTTAAATATTCTAAGCAAAGGTTCTGTATTTGAAAAAGCCAAAACACTCAGAGAAAAGCAACACATAGTTAGAGATAACGGTGATAATCTTTATTTTGAGTTTATTCAATCAGAACACTGGTGTCAAAACCAATTCCAAGTTACCAATCAGGTTACAATGGAAGGAAGTTACAAAAACCGATACGATGTAACCCTATTGATTAATGGTTTTCCATTGGTACAAATAGAACTAAAACGTAGAGGATTAGAACTAAAAGAAGCATTCAATCAAACTAATCGTTATCAAAGACATTCATTTGGTGCAGGTGTAGCATTATTTCAATACATTCAAATATTTATAATTAGTAACGGGGTTAATACAAAATATTACGCTAACAATAAATACCAATCATTCAAACAAACCTATTACTGGACCGATAAAGAAAATAAACGTTTAACCAATATCCTTAATGGTTTTACAAGTGATTTTCTCGAACCGTGTCATATCTCTAAAATGATATGTAAGTATGTGGTTATGAATGAAGCCAATAAGATATTAATGGTGCTTCGACCATATCAATATTATGCTGTTGAAGCTTTAATTGACAAAGTAAAAAACAGCAATCACAACGGTTATATTTGGCACACAACAGGATCAGGCAAAACCCTAACTTCGTTCAAAGCCAGCCAAATCATTATGCAAATGCCACAAGTTAAAAAAGTGGTTTTTGTTGTTGACAGAAAAGATTTAGATTACCAAACAACCAAAGAATTTAATAGCTTTAGTAAAGGCAGTATTGACGGAACAGACAATACAAAGGCATTAGTAAAACAGTTTTCAGACGATACAAAATTAATAGTTACTACCATTCAAAAATTAAATACGGCAATAAGCAAAAGCCAGTATTTAAGTAAAATGGAAAAACTTAAAGACGAACATATTGTCTTTATTTTTGATGAGTGCCACCGTTCCCAATTTGGAGAAACACACAATCGAATTAAAGATTTTTTCAATAACTATCAAATGTTTGGCTTTACCGGAACACCAATTTTCGCTGATAATGCTGTTAAAAATGAATTAGGAAAAAGAACTACAAAAGAATTATTTGGCGAATGTTTGCATAAATATGTAATTACAGATGCTATTAAAGATGAAAATGTATTAAAGTTTTCCATTGAATACGTTGGAAGGTATAAGCAAAAAGAAAGTGCTACAGCAATAGATATTGAGGTAGAAGATATTGACACAAAGGAGTTAATGGAAGCTCCTAAGCGTTTAGAAAAAATAGCAGATTACATAATAGCACATCACAATCGAAAAACCTATAACAAGGAATTTACAGGAATGTTTTGTGTGAGTAGCGTTGATACTTTAATAAAGTATTACGACATATTACAACAAAAGAAATTAGCAGGTCAGCACAATTTAAAAGTAGCTACAATATTCAGTTATACAGCAAATGAAGACGATGCAGATGCAAACGGATTTATTCCTGAAGAATTATCAGTTGTTGGAGAACCAAAAGCATTATATGGTTTAAATGTGCATACTCGTGAAAAGTTAGATGAATTTATTGGTCATTATAATGCAATGTTTGAAACCAAGTTTTCTACCAAAGACAGCGAGAGTTTTTATAACTATTACAATGACATTTCCAAAAAAGTAAAAGAACGTAAAGTTGATGTTTTGTTAGTTGTAAATATGTTTCTTACAGGATTTGACAGCAAACCATTAAATACATTATACGTTGATAAAAATCTAAAATATCACGGATTAATTCAAGCCTATTCCAGAACCAATCGTATTCTAAATGAGCAAAAGTCACAAGGAAATATAATTGTATTCAGAAACCTCAAGAAAGCAACAGACGAAGCAATAACCTTGTTTAGTAATAAAGAAGCTATTGAAGAAATTATAATGAAACCTTACGAGGATTATGTAAAAAAATTCAATGATGCTTTTATTGGGTTGCTAAAAGTAGTTCCAACGGTTAACAGTGTTAATAATCTCCAAAGCGAAGAAGACGAATTAGAATTTATAAAAGCATTTCGTGAGTTAATGCGTATCAAAAACACAATGGCAACTTTTGCGGATTTTGTTTGGGAAGATTTAGCAATGAATGAGCAACTTTTTGAAGACTACAAAAGCAAATACCTTGATTTATACGATAAAGTAAAAGACGAACACCAAGCAGAAAAAGTATCAATTCTTGAAGATGTTGATTTTGAATTGGAGTTAATTCATCGTGATGAGGTTAATGTTACCTATATTTTGAAATTATTAGCAGGATTAAAAGACACTACAAAAGCAGATAAAGAAAGAAAACAAAAAGAGATTATTGATTTATTGACTGGAGAAGCTAATCTAAGAAGTAAACGAGAATTAATCGAAAAGTTCATTTTAGAAAACCTGCCGGTAATTGAAGATACCGATACAATCCCAGAAGAATTTGATAAGTATTGGAATGAAGAACAACAAAAAGCATTCGACGAATTAGTAAAAGAAGAAAACCTATCAGCGGAGAAAACCCATAAATTAATAGAAAGTTATTTATTTGCAGAAAGAGAACCATTGAGGAATGAGGTTTTAGATTTAATTGAAGGAGAAAAACCATCAGTACTACATCGCAAAAAATTAGGCGATAAAATCCTTAATAAAATAGTTGGTTTTGTGGAAACTTTTATTAATGGGGTAGCAGGGAGTTAAAAATAAATAATTGTATAATTTCAAAAAAAACCGCCTCAGTTTTGAGACGGCTTCTTTTTTGTTTATGAAAAGGTTTTTAATTTCTAATTATTTTAAATCTTGTGTCTTTTTTAAAATACATTTCCTGTAAATCTTCTTGATTTATATTTAATAATCCTGCAATTTCAGATTTTGAATATTCCAATTCATCTGAATATTTTTCTATAATTTCAGTTAAAAGGGTTGGTGTTTCTGATATTACTTCAAGTTCTTTTGGTTCTTTAGTTTTATAACCAAGCATTGACATTTGTTGCCATAAGTACCTATACTGATTATCGGTTATCATATTTAAAGCTTTACATCTATATAATAAAGACCCCATAGAAACTCTCCAATATAACTTAAGATTTGCCAATGTTCTTAAATCAAAAGACACAATTGTACTTTTAAATTCTTTTTCCGGCACAAGTAATTCTGATGCAAATTTCATAGCTTCTTTTTCCACATCTCTTTCAATATCAATTATTCTTCCGAAGTGCATAATTAAATGCCCTAATTCGTGGGCAATAGTAAGTCTCTGTCTATCACCAGGCATATTGCTATTGTAAAATATGAGTGGCTCATTGTTTGTTGTGTACATACTCAAACCATCAAATTTATCTGCTCCAAAATCAAATGGAATAACAATAATTCCATTGTCCTCAATTAATTTTACTAAATCATCTATTCTACCTTTTGGTATTTTCCATTGTTGTCTCAATGTTATTGCAGCTTCCTCGGGAGTACCATTTTTATCAACATCCCACTGAAATAGATTATCATCGGGCAATTCAACGCTACTTAACAATTTTTCAATATTCATTCTAACAATATTTATTTTTGCTTCCGCTTTTAAAAGAACTTTCTTTTTTACAGCAATTCTTCTACGGTAATAAATTAAATCTGGATTATAAATATTGTCTTGTTGATAAAAGAAACTTTCAGGATAGTTTAAAACATTACAAAATTTTTCAATATTTTCTACTGATGCAGATTGTATTCCTTTTTCTATTTTAGATAGCGATCCTTGAGTTATACCAAGCAATTCACATAATTCCTTTTGCGTATAACCTCTTGCTTCTCTGGCCAATACTAACATTTTGGAATTTATTTCTTTCATTTTAAATATTATTTATTTTTTTAATGTTTATCTGTACCAGTTTCTTTTTTCTCGGTCACTTTAACTTTAACACGACTTGGCTGTTTTGGTTTAGTTTGTTCAGTACTTTCAAATGTAAACTGTGTTTGTTCTGCAAAAGAAGTTAAATTTTTAACCCAAATTACATTTCCACCATTTTTGCACATAATAAATATATCTTTGATACTTGTCCAAGTTGGATTTGGAATGTAGCCAGCATACAAAAACGTTGCTTGTTTAGGTAGACCTTCAATCTCTACTTGTTTTTCAAAATTCCTTGTCTGTTTTGTCTTTACATTTGAAGTTGTATAATCAGCATTAATTTTTTTAAAACGAATTAGAAACTTTTTATCGATATGCAAACCGAATATTTTATTAAATTCTTTCGTTTCGACATTCTCTATCTGTGAATACTGTTGTTTAACTCTATCTTTTATAAAATCGTGTACTAAATTTGCAATCGTCCTTTTTTCAAAGTTGATAGGTTTTTTGTTTCTGTTCCATTCATTAATGAAACCTTGACAATCTTCGAAACCATCATTTATACATTTTGCAATAACATCAAAATGTACATTTAAAATGCTTTCTGCTTCTTTTAGAGGTAATATACTTTTCATCTTAAATCATTTATTTAAACAAAGATATGAAACATTTTGCAAAAACACAAAAAAATATTCCTTAAAATATTCCCTTAAATTAATTAAAAATATTCCTATATATGCAAATGTCTTGTTTTTAGTGTTTTAATTAAACTTATTTTTGTCGAGTTTAATATGTTTAAAAGAAAAATCATTTTCTCTTTCACTTCACAAATTAGCTATAATTTAAGTTTTCAAAATTCAAATAATTTCAAAAGAACATTTTCGTTACAAACAACACGGGCAATCAAGCGGTCTCTCTTCGGTCGTTCCCTTTGTTCCGTTCGGCTGTTCCAGTCGGTCAACCTTATATATTCATAAGAACATTTTCGGGAAATAGGTAATTTATTATTTCTATTCAATAGTTAGGTTTCCCTCCGTTTCACAGGCACTTCACAGCACTAAAAAAAACAGCAGCTTGAAAATAAGCAGCTATTTTTTTTGCGCTGTTTCGTTCCTCATCTTCACACGGTCTCTACCCTACGTTCGGTCGGGCTTATGCATCCACAATACCGCTTCATTTCGTTACACTCCGCAGGCTACGTTTCACTACATTCCAGCAGTATTATGTCTGCCGCCCTCAGTATTTTCAGCGGTTGCTCCTTCGCACAGCCATCGGGGTTGGCTCCGTTAGCACTTTGCCCTAAATCAAGGAACGCCAAAGGCTGACTTATATTTTTTCCCCGCCGTTACACGCTGCTATCCCTTCTCTCCACTTCGCAAAGGCTACGTTCCGTTCTCGGTCTAGCGTGGCTGTTCGATTGCCGCAACACCGCCACATCGCTCCTCACAAAAAATTCCGTAAAAACTCCATTTTTTGTTGCGGTGCTTGGGGGTGTTTGATTGCCGATTACAAATGAAGCATCCCAGAAAAAAGTCTACACAAGAAACATCCTGCTACTAAAAAAATAAATAAAAAGAAAGCAAAGGTAAGTTTCGGTTTCAAAAAGTAAAGTTCAAGCCCTACGGGTTTTTGAAAAAATCTCCACCCTTACATTTCCAATTCAACATTTGATTACACGATGACGATTTCATTTCATAAGAACAATTGGGTAGTATTTTTTCAAAAAAACTTGACTCCTTTTGAAACCTCCACTGATACGACGACTTTCTTTTTTTTCTTTTTTTCTTTTAAAAATGATATGGTGCGGAGCGTAGCGACAGCATCATTTTAAATCCGAAACTATGCCAAATTTCATCGTCAAAACCCACAGAAAGAATGTTGTTTATACAGGAAATCAAATTTACATTCTCAACAAAGGATCGAATAGTGGAAAACCACAAAAAAAACCTTTTACAAATAGTTTTGTAATTATTTTTCAAAACGAAGATGATACCGAATCGGTTTATTGGTTAGCTTATAGCCTTTGGAAATCAAAGTTCTGGCATCAGTCACTTTGTGGTTCTGTAATTCCATTTTTACGTCTTACTGACTTCAAGAAAAATTTTAATCCAAAGCTTTCAGAAATGATTTTGAATTTTGAGCTGCATCAAAAGCAAATAAACACGTTGAGATTATTAGAAGAAAAAGAGCAAAATTTTCAAAAGAACTTAATTTTAATAAATGAATTGAGAAGATCGATTTTACATAATTATTACAAATTCTAATTTTGCATATGATCAACCTTTATTCCGTACTTGTTTGCACTATATCTCACATATAAGTCCCCATTATAGATAAATTGATGCAAAATAAAAAAAGCCCTCTCAAATGAAAGGGCTTAATTTGCAACATTGCAAACTTTGCAGTATTGCAAACTGATGGTTTTTTTAGAAAGTCTCTTGGATCTTTAAAGCATTACCAGCATTGAATAAGTAATAATTTGAACCTACCATTTGATAAAATTCTATTCCAATACTTCCCAAAACAGCTACATTAGTTGTTAGTGTTGGAGCACCCGGTAAAGTAGCAACAACATCAATTGACGAAGTTACGACATCAATTGGAGTATAACCAGAATAAGCAATGTTTGCCAATTCATTTAAAGCAGGTTCAGCAGGTTCGTAAGCACCAGTAGTAGGATTGTAAATAGTATCTGAAACAACAGATAAAGCATTGATGATTCTGAAATGAGATGCTCCTGCAGGAATATTCAAATAATTAAGAGGATTAAAAGACGGAATACTAAAAGTACTTTCGTTTCTGTCAACCGTAGCAGATAATGTAAATGGAGCACTGAAAACACCATTAAACGAAATGTTACGATTAAAATCCAAACCTTTTAAATATTGTGGTTGTTGTGAAACCAAAACAGCTCTTTGCCCTCTCGCTTCTGAACCATCTTCAATATTGATTTTCTTCATAATGGCAGTCAGTCGACCTGTTAGTTGACTATCAGACATTTGTTTCATCAATGCCGATAAACCAATTCTTAATGATTTACCCGCATTTGCACAAGCTGCAAACTCACTCATATTTTCACGTGTACGAATAAAGCCAGGTGCCGTTTTTACTTGTTCCGCAGTTGGTCCGCCTTTCAGACCTGCAAAATAACCTTCGTTACCTTTAATTTTGAAGTGTCTCACTTCTCCTAAAGTTCCGACATATTTAATATGCCCTTTCTGTCTTGCCATTTTTATGTGTTTTAAATTAAAAATATTTATTAAATTTACACAGTAAAATACTAATAATCAATTACTTAATAAATGCAATTTGAAGCATTTGAACGCTAATGAGCTTATGACAAGAAATATTATTCTGAAAGTGAAGAAATTCGTAGATGGAGACGGACTTATTGCAGAGGATTATCTAACAAAAAGAGAGTTTGAAATTCGATTATATGGTATTGATGCACCAGAAATGAATTATTGTAACAAAATTAAAAAGGATGAAAAAGAACTACATATTCCAGCAGCATTTTTAATTAAGCTTGGTTATATGTCATTTGAATTTTTAAAAAGTAATATTTTAATAGGTGATAAATGTACATTGATTCAAGAAAAAAATAATCTTCAAGACAAATATGGTAGAAGTCTTGGTTATCTTATTCTAAATGACGGCAGAGTTTTAAACGAAATTATGATAAAAGAGGGGTATGCAAAGCCGTATAACGATGTTTTTTGCGAAATGCTTCCAATGTATCAAGAATGGAATTTACAAGCTAAAATCGACTTAAAAGGATTGTATTCTATTGTAAATAAGTTTTGAAAGTATATATAATGAATGTGGGCTAAATGTGGGCTAGAAGTAAAAACAAAAAACCCTAACTTACTGATTAACAGCGGTTAGGGTTTTTAAAAAGCGGAGAAAGAGGGATTCGAACCCCCGGACCTGTGACAGTCAACAGTTTTCAAGACTGCCGCATTCGACCGCTCTGCCATTTCTCCAGTGTGAGCAACACAACTATTTTTGGTTTCAAGTGCAAATATACAACGCTTTTTGATTAATCCAAATCTAATAGGGATAAAAATTATTATTTTTTTATAAAAAAAAGTAACTATTTAATAGTGAAACGTTTACAATTAAGCAATTTTTAGTATTTAACGTATTCTGTTATTTCTAAACCATAACCAATCATCCCTACGCGCTTTGTTTGTTCTGTATTTGAAATCAAACGGAGTTTTGAAACATCAATATCATGTAATATTTGAGCCCCAATTCCATAATCTTTAGCATCCATTTTTATTTGGGGCGCCTGAACGATGCCGTTTTCTTGCAAAATACGTAACTCTGCTAACCGATTTAGTAAATCAACTGACTGTACCTCTTGATTAATAAAAATTATAGCACCTCTATCTTCGCTATTTACTTTTGCAAAAATATCATCTAATTTTTTATCAATTGTATTTGTTAATGTACCTAAAATATCATTGTTAATTTGTGTGGAATTTATGCGCGTTAGTATAGCCTCACCACTATTCCAACTCCCTTTAGTTAATGCAAGATGGACTTGATTATTAGTGGTTTGTAAATAGGATCGAAGTCTGAACTCGCCAAATCTGGTTAAGATATTAAAATCCTCTTTTTTTACAATCAAACTATCATGTTGCATTCGATACGCTACTAAATCTTCGATTGAAACTAATTTCAAATTAAACTTTTTAGCAACCTCAACTAATTCTGGCAATCGTGCCATTGAACCATCATCATTCATTATTTCCACAATAACACCAGCCGATTTAAAACCTGCCAGCCGAGCAAAATCAATTGCTGCTTCCGTGTGCCCAGTTCTTCTTAAAACACCGCCTTGCTTTGCGACTAACGGAAAAATGTGACCAGGACGAGCTAATTCATGAGATTTTGTATTCTCGTGAACTAACGCTAAAATTGTTTTTGCACGATCGGCCGCAGAAATCCCTGTTGTAACTCCATTTCCTTTTAGATCTACAGAGACCGTAAAAGCTGTTTCCATGTGATCGGTATTATTGCTTACCATTGGCCTTAGCCCTAATTCTTTACATCTATTCTCTGTTAACGGGGCACATATCAAACCGCGACCATGTGTAGCCATAAAGTTGATCATCTCGGGAGTTACTTTTTCTGCCGCAGCTAAAAAATCACCTTCATTTTCTCTATCTTCATCATCTACGACAATAATTATTTTTCCTTGTCTAATAGCTTCTATGGCTTCCTCAATTGTATTAAGCTTTATTTTTTCAGGTAACATTATCGTATTTTTTTTAATGAAAATTTTTTAAAAAATTGCTGAATTGGACTTGTAATTAAATCAAAACTTATCATTCCACCAATATCATTTGTAGCTCTATATGTAAGCAAAATTGCTAAAGGAGTCAAAATTATTGATGACAGCCATGTTCCTAAAAAAGGTGGCATTCCGTTTTCTTGTGCAACACGCTTACTAAAAGTATTAATAAAATGAAAGGTTATAAAAATACCTACTGCAAAAACAATGGGCAATCCCAAACCGCCTTTTCTTATTATTGCTCCTAATGGCGCTCCAATAAAAAACATCAACAAACATGAAAATGCGATCATAAATTTTTCATACAATGCAATCCAATGACTATTAATATTTTTATGTTTTGATTCCATCTCTACAATCGAACTGTCAATTGAAAACCCAGTATTTTCAATATTACTTTTAGCTATATTGAGAATATCAATTTTTTTTAGTGTGTCCACATCCTTAAGTAAATTTACTTTTGATAATTGGATTGGTTGCTGCAAATTGGCTCCTAAATTATTATAATATTGATTCGCAATGCCCGTTCGCTGATAAATATTTTCCGCATAAGAAGCTACATCCTTTGAATAGTTTTTATTCAACGAATCTAACGTAAACCGAAGTTCATTAACGTTCAACATCGCATCTGTAGAAACCGACTCATTATTTGTGTTCACCTGATTTAATTGAGATAAATCTATGTTAATAATATCTTTTTTGAAAGAAGCTTTTGCGAAAGGAATTTTATTTACGTCTTGATAATTTTTCGGAATTATATCTTCATAATAGTAGCCATTTGTAAGTTCTAGTTTTAAAATATTTGACGACTCACTACTAATTAATTCTCCTTTTTTAGATTTTATAACGGTTGTATTTCCTTCTCCGTTAAGTGCTTTTTTATGTATTGTAACTCCCGTTAAAAAATTTCCTTTTTCGCCTGACTTTTTATCTACTTTAATAGTGTAGCTACCAACCTCACTAAATTGACCCTCGGCAATAGCAAGTGCTGGTTTAACTTGTGCTAAATTGCGTCGAAAGTTAGTGAACTTATATTCAGCATAAGGAATGACGTTATTCGCAAAAAAAAATGAAACAACACTTAATAAAACAATAAATATAGTGAGGCTTTTCATCGCTCTTTGTAGTGAAATTCCTGACGATTTCATAGCAGCAAACTCATAATTTTCAGACAAACTTCCAAACGTCATAATTGATGACAAAACTATTGAAAGTGGCAAAACTAAAGGTACAATTCGCGGCATATTGTAAAGTAAAAACTTTAAAACCATACCAATATCTAAATCTTTTCCTGCCAATTCATTTATAAATAACCAGACGGTTTGTAATACAAAAATAAAAAAAAGTATAATGAACACAGTTCCAAACGTGGAAATAAAAGTTTTTAGTAAGTACTTATCTAGAATTTTCACAAGTTTTTAATCCAATTTATTAATATAATATTTAGGGTATTTCGCTGCCACAAAAGTAAATTGATTTTGAGGAATTGGCTGATTGGTTTTGAAAGAATTAACAATTAATGTAGTCTTTGTGCCATTTCTTCCTACCTCGATCATGTTATAAATGGTTTTTGTTTGAATGTCAATCCCTAACAAAATTTGTTTTCTACTGTCTTTTGCGTTTGTTGGGCTGAGTTCTATAAATTGAATCTTACGACCTTTACTGTTTTGTAAAATATCCCACTTAAACTTGTACCCAGAATTAAAAAAAGTAAGCATTTTTGAAGGTGTAATTGCTTTACTATCAGAGTCATCAATATTTGAAATGGCAACCTCTTCATCCTCAGGGTTTATGGTATATGTTTTTTTTCCATCAAAAATTTTGGTAACACCCATAAGGTTCAAAACGTACTTATTACCTTGCAGTACAACGTTACCTTTGCTCTCTTGACTGATGTTTTCTTTAGCATTGTTTAACGAATACTTAAAATCAATCACAATATTTTTATAACTTTTTATTTTTTGTGTCACTTCGTTTAAAAGCTCTTTTGCTCGTTTGTCTTGTGAAAAGCTTGATTTTGAAGCGAATAGCAAAAGTAAAACCACAATGATTTTTTTCATTTTAATTTTGATTTTTTTCATTATTAAAAAATTGGTCTAAGGCAACCATATCCGAAATAGTAACGCTTCTGGCTTTACTTCCTTCAAAAGGACCTACAATACCAGCAGCTTCTAACTGATCAATCAAACGCCCAGCACGGTTGTAACCTAATTTTAGTTTTCTTTGCAATAATGATGCCGAACCTTGTTGCGAAGTAACAATTATTTCTGCAGCGTCTTTAAATAAAGTATCTCGCTCTGAAATATCAATATCTAATTTTATGCTCTCGCCTTCACCAACATATTCTGGTAATAAGTAAGCTGTGGCGTATGCTTTTTGCGACCCTATAAAATCGACAATTCGCTCCACCTCTGGTGTATCCACAAAGGCACATTGCACTCGTACTAAATCATTGCCGTTGGTGTACAATAAGTCACCTCGACCAATCAACTGATCCGCTCCTTGGGTATCTAAAATAGTTCGTGAATCGATTTTTGATATTACTCGAAAGGCAATTCGTGCCGGAAAATTGGCCTTTATCATACCGGTAATTACGTTTACCGATGGTCGTTGCGTTGCTATTATTAAATGTATTCCAATTGCTCGCGCTAATTGTGCTAAGCGCGCAATGGGAATCTCTACTTCTTTACCCGCTGTCATTATTAAATCGGCAAATTCATCTACAACTAATATAATATAGGGTAAAAATTGGTGCCCATGCTCTGGATTTAATTTCCGTGCTTTAAATTTATCATTATATTCTTTTATGTTTCGAACCATCGCATCTTTTAAAAGCGAATAGCGGTTGTCCATTTCGATACAAAGTGAATTTAATGTATTGATTACCTTTGCGTTATCTGTAATAATAGCGTCTTCAGTATCGGGTAGTTTGGCTAAATAGTGACGCTCAATTTTATTAAAAAGTGTCAATTCTACTTTTTTTGGATCAACCAAAACAAACTTTACTTCGGCAGGATGTTTCTTGTACAATAATGATGTTAAAACGGCATTTAAACCCACCGACTTTCCTTGACCTGTGGAACCAGCCATTAGTAAATGTGGCATTTTGGCTAAGTCCACAACAAATGTTTCATTTGAAATTGTTTTCCCTAACGCAATTGGCAACTCCATTTCAGCTTCTTGAAATTTTGCAGATGCAATTACTGATTTCATTGGTACTATGGTCGGATTTTTATTTGGCACTTCAATACCAATTGTTCCTTTGCCTGGAATTGGCGCAATAATACGAATACCTAATGCTGCTAATGAAAGTGCAATGTCATCTTCAAGACTTTTAATTTTTGAAATACGAATTCCAGCTTCGGGCACTATTTCATATAACGTTACCGACGGCCCAACGGTGGCCTTAATTTGAGCAATATCTATTTTATAATTGCGAAGGGTTTCGACAATTTTATTTTTATTTTCTTCTAGCTCGCCTTGATTTATTGTAATTCCAACAGTGGCATATTCTTTTAACAAATCAATTGGCGGGAATTTAAAATTTGATAAATCTAATTTTGGATCGAACTCTCCAAAGTCAGCAACTAATTTTGCTGCCAAGTTTTCTTCAACAGTACTTTCAACTACTTGTGCTTCTACTACAAAATTTTCTTCTGAATGCACAACACTCTGTTTATGAGGTTCTTCAATCATTGAATTTGAAACTTCGAACGGAACATTATTATTTTTTAAAATAGATTCCTTATCTAATTGAGAGTGGTTTGAAATAGTTGGCTTTAGGTCGTCTTTATTAATTTCAAATTTAGAAATTGGTTTCAAAACTATTTCTTCTAATCCTTCTTCCCCTTCTTTGAATTGCGCATTATCATCCTCATCTGTGGCAAATTCTTCTAAATTATAGCCATTCGAGTGACCTGATGCTCCCGATAAAGGTATTTTTTTGTCGTTGATAGTATTTTTGTTTGAATTTTCAAAAAAATCTTTTAAAACCTCGGGCGATATTTTAATTTTGTAGAACAAATAAATAATTACTCCAAACAGTAAGAGTAATAAAGTTCCAGATTTACCTATAAAATCTTGAAAGAACAAATTCATTTCGTACCCAATAACTCCACCAAGCTCAGGTAAACTTGTAAAAAAAAATCCTAAAATTATCGATAAAATTAGTACTGCATACACATTCCAAAACCAAATTGATTTGAGTTTTTTAAGTGGCAAGCCCATTATGAGGTATGCTCCAGTTAAAAAAAACACAAGTACTAATAAAAAAGAAGCTAAACCAAAACCCTTATAAATAAACAAATCAGCCAAAAAAGCACCTATTTTTCCAAGCCAATTTTCGGCCACTTCACTCCTATCCGCAATTGCACCTACAACACTTTGGTCGGACTGACCATTAACAAAAAATGAAATAAAAGCAACTAATAACGCAACAGAAAAAAGTAACAGAAAAAACCCAAGTACAACTTTGTGCTGTTTTTCAAATTGGAAAGGAATTTTTTCATCTAAATTATTTTTTTTGCTTGCAGTCGCCTCTTTTTTTACTGTTTTAGCCATTTTAAAGTTAGTGTGAATTCGTGTAAATAACGATTAAAATTTAGGAATATAAATAATACAAAGTATCGAAAACGCAGTTAACGCAGCAAAAAAAACTGCTCCCGCTGCGATGTCTTTTATAAAACCAATGCGCTCATGAAACTCTGGATGAATAAAATCGGCAATTTTTTCAGTTGCAGTGTTCAATCCTTCGACACTCAAAACCAAACCAAAAGCTAAAATTTGAAACATCCACTCGGTACTAGAAATAGAATAATAAAAACCCAAAATCGTTGCACCTACCATTACAATCGATTGCACCATTATGCTGTGCTCGGTCGTTAATAACTTTATTGCTCCATTAAACGCAAATCCGACGCTTTTTAATCTACCGGTAAAAAAAGTGTTGTCTTTTTGAAACTCCATATTTTAAATTTAAAGTACAGCTAAAGCCGCTTCATAATTGGGTTCATTAGCGATTTCTGCAACTTGTTCTGCATAAATGACCATAGCGTTTTCATCTAAAACCAAAACTACGCGCGAATGTAAACCGCTAAAAGCGCTATCAACTATTTCTAAACCGTAATCGCGTCCGAACGCACCCGTTTTAAAATCAGATAAATTCTCTACATTTTCTAATCCTTCAGCACCACAAAAACGTTTTTGAGCAAAAGGTAAATCTCTCGAAATGCATAAAACCTTGGTGTTATTTAGAGTGCTTGCTTTTTCATTAAATTTTCTAACTGATGCAGCACAAGTTCCCGTGTCAACACTTGGAAAAATAGAAAGCACCAGCTTTATACCTTTATAATCACTGAGTTTTACTGCCGATAAGTCACCTTTAATCAATTCAAATTCAGGTGCCTTTGTACCTACTTTTGGTAAATTTCCTATGGTATTTATAGGATTTCCACCTAACATAACTGTCGCCATTTTAGTTTTTTTTTTAGAGTTCAAAAGTAGTGAAAAAAAATTACATTAGTAAATTCAAATCATAAGAATTAGAATTTTAAAAAAATGTTAATTATTTTCAACTCAAGCTTATATATTGTAATATTGCAATATATAAATATATAAAAATGGGAGTTTCTAAAACACAATTATTTACAACACCTCAAAACGACATGGCTACCATTTGCAAAGCACTTGCGCACCCTGCACGAATTGCCATAATAGAATACTTACTGTCGGTTAATAGCTGCATTTGCGGCGATATTGTGAACGTCGTACCTCTTGCTCAGCCCACTGTTTCCCAACATCTTAAAGAATTAAGAAATGCTAACATTATAATGGGCACTATTGAAGGTACCGCAATTTGCTACTGTTTAAACCAAAAAGTTATTGCAAAATTTAAAAACTATTTTGCACTTTTTTCATCGCAATTAGATTTAAAATGTTGTTAGTAAAAACGCAATTGTACACAAAATAATTAAAATAAAGAGTCAAAATTAAACTGTCACAAATTAAACTGTCACAAATTAAAAATCACCGCAAAAATTCGAGCTTAATTCTACTCAATTAGCATGTAATATTGTAATTCCGTCGCATTTTTATGCTACTTAAATGATTTTCTTACTAATAACCTTAAGTAATTCTGAAAGCAATTATCGCAAAGAACGACAGTCATATTTCAACTTTAATTTTCAATCGATTGACGGCAACGATTAACCTAAATTAAAGAAATATACATCGAAAAAATGGTGCAAAATTTAATGATGATTTTAATTATAAAATAGAAAGTAAAACTTATATGAGCTCAAGAGTAGGCACATTTGAACTACAATTTATAAAAATCAAATTTATTTTTTGTACTGAATAACTTGTATGGCTTAATAATCGTTCGAGTAGTATTTAATAAAAATAAAAAAAGCAATACCAATTTTAGTGATCAATGACAAAAAAATCTTATAACGCACGTACTTTTTATTAACTAAAAAATCAAAAAAAAACTTCAAAATGACAAAATCGCAATCAACCTTGTTTATAGAGATAGAAAAAACAATAGAACAGTTAAAGTTTGAAGAAATTTCAGCAGCACGAAAAGCAATGTTGCAACCGCTAATAAAATTTATTCAATCAAAAGTAAATGAACAAAAAGAAATCAAACTCAATTTAATATGCACGCACAATTCGCGTAGAAGTCATTTAGCGCAAGTTTGGGCGCAGACTGCAGCAGCATATTTCAACCTAAAAAATGTTTTTTGCTATTCGGGCGGAACTCAAGTTACTGCACTTTTTTATATGGTTATAAAAACTTTAGTAAGACAAGGATTTCAAGTAAACGCAATTTCAGATGGCTGTAACCCTAATTACGCCATCAACTATTCTCAAAACGAACCTCCAATTATTGGTTTTTCTAAAAAATATAACGATGCTTTTAATCCACAAAGCGAATTTGCCGCAGTACTAACATGTTCGCAGGCTGATACCGATTGCCCTTTGGTTATTGGTGCCGAAAAACGAATTTCACTATCTTTTGAAGACCCAAAAGCCCATGACCACACAACTCAACAATCACAAAAATACCACGAAACCAGCCTGCAAATTGCTACTGAAATGTGGTATGTTTTTTCACAAATTAAACAATAACTATGGCAACAAATAACAGCAACCCCAAACTAAACAGAAAAAAGTTAGGTTTTCTTGATCGCTTTTTAACACTTTGGATATTTATTGCAATGGCAACAGGTATTTCCATAGGATACTTTATCCCGTCAAGCAGCGGCTTTATAAATTCATTTTCGAGCGGCACCACAAATATTCCGTTGGCCATCGGACTAATTTTAATGCTTTATCCGCCGCTAGCCAACGTAAAATATGAGCAAATGGGAACAATTTTTAAAAAACCAAAAATTCTAGGCGTTTCGTTGTTTTTAAATTGGATTGTTGGCCCTTTATTCATGTTTGCTTTGGCTGTACTGTTCCTAAAAGATACCCCTGAATACATGATAGGATTAATTTTGATCGGTTTAGCCCGATGCATCGCTATGGTAGTTGTTTGGAACGATATCGCTCATGGAAACCGAGAATATGCAGCAGGCTTAATTGCCTTAAATAGTATTTTTCAGGTAGTACTTTATAGTGCTTACGCCTACTTTTTTATCACAATACTACCCCCGTATTTTGGATTTAAAGGTGCATTAGTGTCAATTAGTGTGGTTGAAATTGCCAAAAGCGTCGGACTCTATTTAGGAATTCCGTTTGTACTTGGCATCATTACACGTTACTCATTGTTATATCTTAAAGGCGACGATTGGTACCAAAAAAAATATATTCCACTAATTTCGCCTTTAACATTACTTGCATTACTTTTTACAATACTTATTATGTTTAGTATCAAAGGCGAACTTATCGTTCAATTACCTATCGATGTGCTAAAAATTGCCTTGCCATTAGTTATCTATTTTACGGTAATGTTTGTTATTAGTTTTCTTGCAGGTATTTATTTTGGTGCAAATTATTCAACAACAACTGCAATCGCATTTACCGCAACAGGTAATAATTTTGAATTAGCCATTGCGGTTGCCATCGGTGTTTTTGGCATTAATAGCGGTCAGGCTTTTACAGGCGTAATTGGTCCTTTAGTGGAAGTGCCCGCACTAATTGCCTTAGTAAATGTTGCCTTTTGGTTCAAAAAAAAATATTATTACCCGCAAAAAAATAACTAAAATTTTGAAAATATAAAATAAAGATCAAATTTTAAAACCACAATTTTGGGCGTTACCTGCTTGCTTCGTCCCTAGCAATGACAGGTCGGACTTTACGCTACACTCTTTTTTAAAGAAAAAAACTTTAAAAAAGGAGTTTCACTGCAATTCCTAACGCAAACTAGGTTTTAACTCAAATATATTTATAAGTATTAAATATCTTTATTTTATATTTGCGTCAATAAAATTATATTGTAATGGAAGAATGCATCTCGGTTTTTGACATGCTCAAAATTGGCGTTGGACCATCAAGTTCTCACACACTAGGGCCTTGGCGCGCAGCCGAGCGTTTTTTGTCTGAATTAACTGCTAAAAATATCTTACCACAAATAATTAGAATAAAAGTTGATTTATTTGGCTCACTTTCTTTAACTGGTAAAGGACACGCCACCGATTTAGCTATTATGCTTGGATTATCAGGTCAAGATCCAGAATATATTCCAATTGATGCTATTGCGGGCATTATTAAGTCTATCGAAGATCGAAACGAAATAAATATAGCAAACAAAAAAAAAATACCGTTTTACTTTTTACAAGATATAATTTTTAATAAAAACTTTTTGCCTTTTCATGCCAATGGATTAACATTTACTGCATTTTTAGACACTGATTCTGAATATATCTCAACTTTTTATTCCATTGGAGGTGGTTTTGTAATTAAAGAAGAGCGAATCAATGCCAAAAAGAAAATAGTTATAAAATGTGCTTTCCCGTTCCCAATTGAGAATGCGGCACAACTTTTAGCATATACTGTTTCAGAAAACAAATCCATTTCAGAAATTGTTTACGAGAACGAAAAATCAATGCGAACTGAAGCTGTAATCGACCACGAATTACTACGAATTTGGAGCACCATGCTCGAATGTATGTATATTGGATGCCATTCTGAAGGTATATTACCCGGCGGATTAAATGTTAGAAGGCGCGCTTTTGACATGCATCAAAATTTAATTGGCTTGGCTAATTACCACTCACCACAAACTTGGTTACAAGAAATACGAAAAACCGAGGTTAAATTTCGACAAATTTTAAAATGGGTTTCTTGTTTCGCATTAGCAGTCAACGAGGTAAATGCCGCATTGGGCCGGGTTGTAACGGCTCCTACCAACGGCAGTGCAGGCGTAATTCCAGCTGTTTTGATGTACTATTTAGTCATCGAAAACCACAATGCTACCGAAGAGCACATTAAACGATTTTTAATGGTAGCAGGTGAAATAGGAAGTATTTTTAAAAAAGGTGCTACAATTTCAGCAGCTATGGGTGGGTGCCAGGCAGAAATTGGTGTTTCGAGTGCTATGGCAGCAGCGGCACTATGCGAAATGATGGGCGGCACACCAGACCAAGTATTAATGGCAGCCGAAATTGCTATGGAACATCATTTGGGAATGACCTGCGACCCCATTGGTGGTTTAGTCCAAATTCCGTGTATCGAGCGCAACACTATGGGCGCCATTAAGGCTATTAACGCAGCTGAATTGGCACTAGAAACCGATGCGAAAAACGCTAAAGTACCGCTCGATAAAGTAATTGCAACTATGTGGAAAACGGCTCAAGATATGAATTCGAAATATAAAGAAACATCAGAAGGTGGTTTAGCAATAGCTGTTAATATGTCAGATTGCTAAACTATTAGTAAAATAAATAAAACCAAGCATAAAATTATTTTATTATTTTCGCTCCCCTATTTGTTGGCGCCACATGGCATAATACAACCCTTTTTCGAGCAACAAATCATCATGCTTACCCTCTTCTATAATTTTGCCTTGTTCTAAAACAAAAATTTTATCGGCATGCATAATTGTTGACAAGCGATGGGCAATTAAAACAGTGATTCGGTTTTGGTCGGAAATATTTCTAATAGTTGTATTAATTTCCTCTTCGGTTATCGAGTCTAGGGCCGATGTTGCTTCATCAAAAATTAATAAATTAGGGTTTCTTAAAATGGCCCGTGCAATAGATAACCGTTGCTTTTCGCCACCAGAAACTTTAATTCCACCTTCGCCAATTGTAGTGTTTAAACCATCTTGGGCACGTTCTAACAATTTTGTACAACTTGCTTTTTTTAGTACATCAAGTAAATCATTATCGCTAGCACTTGGTTTTACAAATAATAAATTTTCACGAATTGTTCCTGAAAACAGTTGTGCATCTTGTGTTACAAACCCCAGTTGTTTTCGTAATTCTAATAAATCAATTTCAGATGAGTTTATACCGTTGTATTTTACTTTTCCTTCTTTTGGAGGATACAATCCTACTAATAACTTTACTAAGGTCGTTTTTCCTGCACCCGATGGCCCTACAAAAGCAACGGTTTCGCCCTTTTCAATTTTAAAATTTATATTTTCAACTGCATTTTGATTTGCCGTTTGATGTTTAAAACTAACATTTAAAAATTCTAACGAAGCTATAGTTCCTATTAATTTAGGGTTTTTTGGTCGGAATTCTGATTTTGCATTTAGCAAAGCGCTAAAATTATCTAAAGAAACCTTCGATTCGTTTTTAACGATTATAAAGGCACTTAATTCTTGCAAAGGACCAAAAATAAAAAAAGTAAAAAAGACCATTGTAAGTAAATCGCCAACTAAAATTTTTCCTCCAAATAAAAAGTAATACAGTGCAAAAACAACTGATGTACGCAAAAAATGTACCGTTGTGCCTTGAATAAAACTTAAACTTCGAATAAAACGAATTTTTTCTAATTCTAATTTCAAAATTTTTAAGGTATTTAAATTCAATCTTTTTTCTTCTTGGCGCGTGAGTCCTAAACTTTTAACCAACTCAATGTTACGCAAACTTTCGGTAGTTGCACCCGCTAAAGCATTAGTTTGCCCAATAATTTTTTTAGAAACTATTTTAATTTTTTTTCCTAAATACGAACTCAAAAAAGCAATTATTGGAGCTGCAATAAAAAATATAAATGAAATTCGATAATCAATGCGCGAGATATATAAAATTACAAAAACAAAGCCGACAACAGTTTGAAAAATTAGTGCTATCGAAAGTGTAATTAATTTTTCAGAGTCGGTGCGTACTTTTTGCAATTTACTTAAGGTTTCGCCACTTCGCTGGTCTTCAAAATCTTCAAACGGCAACCCTAACGATTTTTTAATTCCGTCGGTGTACATTGCAGCCCCCGAGCGCTGAATTACACTATTTGTAAAATAATCTTGAAAATTTTTAGTCAATCTTGAAATCATTGCTGCACCTAATGAAAGTGCCAACCAAAAAAATAATGACTTTAAAAAGCCCGCTTCGTTTCCTTTATATTTCAAAATTCCAACTCCACAATCTTGCAATAATTTTCCGGTAATAATTGAGTCACTTAAACTAAAGCAAATATTAATGGTTGCCATTAAGAGCGCAAAAAACAACAATTTTTTGTGGGGTTTTAAATAAGAATATAAAATTTTCATTGTGTTTTTTTAGACTGTAAAAGTAGTGAAAAAGAAATCTATTCTTTGACGTTTTAATTTACTTTTAAATTTAAAATACGGATGACGTTTATAAAAAATTGGTGGAATTTTAAATATAGAAACACCCTTAACTGTAAAAATAGGTATTGATTTTGGCAGTAGCGTTCACTAAAATAGTATTTTACGGTCACAATAGTACCTGTTCATTAAATAAATAATAGCTCTAGTTACAGTATAAAAACTTTTAGTTGCCTTGCCTCTTAATTTTGCATATTTTGTTAAAAATGACTATTATTGTACTATCATAAAAAACGAATTACAAAAAATAAAAAAATGGCAATCAACTTACAAAAAGGACAAAAAATAGATATTGGTTTATCAAAAATAACGGTTGGATTGGGCTGGGATCCAAATGAAGGCACCGGTCGCGATTTTGATTTGGATGCATCGGCAATTATGATTAATGCTGAACGTAAATTGCTGGGTGAAAATTATTTTATTTTTTATAATAATTTAAATTCTCCAGATGGCGCACTAGAGCATACCGGAGACGACCCAACAGGCGGCAACAGTGACGGAGCAGACGATGAAGCAATAAAGGTTGATTTAACTAAAATTGACGCAAACGTGCAAGAAATACTTTTTGTTGTTACAATTGAAGATTTTGAAGCAAGAAAACAAAATTTTGGTCAAGTTAGAAATTCATATATCAGAATTGTTGACGATGCTACTGGCGAGGAGATTGCTAAATATGAATTGGACGAAGATTTTTCGATAGAAACTGGCGTAGAATTCGGTAGATTATACAGAAGAAATGGGCAGTGGAAATTTGAAGCATCAGGTATCGGATACAAAGCAGATTTAAGTTTTTTTCTAGAGAAATATTATTCAGGAGAAATTATAAAATAGGCTTTTAAACGACGATAAATAATCCTTAAAAATATCCTTTGAAACTAGATTATTCAAAACACCAGCATTTTTCGTTTGATTTATGGTTAACATTAATAAAATCGAATCCAGAATTTAAGAGTAAGAGAAATCTATTATTTAAAGATTTTTTTGAAATAAACTGTTCAATTGATAAAGTTACAGAAACGGTGCGGTATTATGACGTTTTATGCAATGCCATAAATGAAAAAACAGGACTTAATATTGATACCAATGAGATTTATTATTTAATTTTGTATGCACTAAATGTAAACATCAATGAAATAAGTACAGCACAATTAAGTTTATTTTACAAGGCAGCAGAACTATTGTTTTTAGAATATAAACCGCAACTACTATATCCAAATATTAAAATAGTATTTGAGGAAATAGCCGCACAGCAAAAAACAATCAATATTTTAAGTAATACTGCGTTTATAAAAGGTACTACTTTAAGAAAAATTATTTCATATTATGAATTAAGTGATTATTTTAAATTTCAAATTTATTCGGACGAAGTTGGATTTTCAAAACCAAATCCAAAAATATTTGAAGTAGTATTTGACCAAATAAATAATATAAAACCAATACAAAAAAAACAAGTATTGCACATTGGTGACAATATTGTAGCCGATTATAATGGTGCACTTCGATTTGGATTTGACGCACATTTATTAAAAATATAAAACCGTGAAAAGTAGTTACAGTTTACATAAAATAATTAATGAAACCGAGTACCCGTTTGATGCAAACGAATACAGTTGGTTTAAATTTGGCGACAAGCACTATGCTGAAAAATTTGCAATAGAATTGTTTAACGGATTTATAGAAAAATACAGCGACTTACTTTTATCAAGCAATGATATTGTAGTGCTTCCAAGTCCTTATTTATCAATTCCTACAGCGTCAAATTTTTTGTGCTTCTATTTTAAAAAGTGTTTAAATAGCTTTCTTTTTAAAAATAATAAAAAGGCAAGTATCGAATCTAAAATTTATCGAAACCAAACGTATGTTACCGATTACGGAAATTTAAATTTTGATGAAAGAGTACAACTAATAGCGAATGACACCTACTATATTGATCGAAATTTTATTAATGATAAATTGTGTATTTTTGTTGATGACATTAAAATTACAGGCAGTCATGAGCATACCGTCAATAAAATATTAGATCAATACGATGTCAATGGTAATTTTATATTTGTTTATTTTGCCGAATTAAGCAACAAAGAGATTCATCCAAAAATAGAAAACCATTATAATTATTTTGCTATTGAAAATTTAGACAGTATTATTGAGGTGGTTAACAGAAATAAATTTCAATTTAATACAAGAATCATAAAATACATATTAAACCTTGATGAAAAGCAGTTTACAGTATTAATAAATGCCATTTCGATTGAAAAACGCAACGATCTATTTCATTTAGCAATTAGTAATAACTATCATCAAATTATTGAATATCAGAGTAACATTGAATCAATAAAAATCGTTTAAGTCAGCAAACAAAAAAATTGAATCTTCAAACTTTTAATCGCATAGAAAAATGACATATACAACGCAGGATATAAAAAACTTACAGTTAAAAATTTGGTTTAATAAATCGCCAATGGAAAGATTACACCAGTTTACGACTGATAATGAAGCACTAATTAATTTTTGAAAAGAAGTTAAATCTTCAGATTAAATTTTAAAAGTTATTTCTAGTAAAAATACAATTGACACTTCAAAAAATACTAATAGTTCAAAAACTAAAAAAAATTAAAATTATGGCAATCAACTTACAAAAAGGGCAAAGAGAAAATATAAATGCTCCAAAATTTACAATTGGATTAGGATGGGACACAAATAGTAGTGCAACAGGTTCAGGCTTTGATTTAGACGCCTCAGTATTTGTACTAGGCGAAAACAAAAAATTAATTTCAGATGCTCATTTTATATTTTATAACAACCTTAAATCGCCCGATGATGCCGTTATTCATACCGGAGATAATTTAACAGGCGACGGCGATGGTGATGACGAGCAAATTAAAATTGACTTAACAAAAATAAATCCTGCTGTAAAAGAGATTTGTGTAGTTGTAACAATTCACGACAGCGAAGCCCGAAAACAAAATTTTGGTCAAGTTCGCAATTCATTTATCAGAATTGTTGATGATAGCAATACCACCGAAATGGTTAAATATGAATTAGAGGAAGATTTTTCGATAGAAACAGCAGTTGAATTTGGAAGAATATACAACAAAGACGGACAATGGAAATTTGAAGCGATTGGCGTTGGCATGAAAGGTGGACTTCAGGATTATTTAAATAAATATAACTAAAACTATGGCAATTAATTTAGAAAAAGGGCAACGAATTAATCTTGAAAAAGGCAATGGAACTACCCTTCAAAACATTTGTGTGGGCGTAAATTGGGGTGCAATTGAAAAAAAGGGGCTTTTTGGCACTAAAAAAGAGCCCGTAGATTTGGATGCAAGCTGCGCTATTTATGACGACAAGAAAAATCATATTGATTCGGTAAATTTTAAAAAACTACAATCAAATGATCAAGCCATAAAACATAGTGGCGATGATTTAACTGGTGATTTAGACGGCGATGACGGGCTAGATAACGAAGTAATTACCCTAGATTTTTCGAAATTATCTCCTGCAGCAAGCCATGTTGCTTTTTTTATAAATAGCTTTAGAGGTCAAGATTTTAAAGACATTCCGTTTGCATCGATACGCATATACGAAGGAACTCCTACTAAAGTGAACCAAGAATATGCACGCTATGATATTGCAAATGACGCTTCTTTTGCAGGTAACGTTTCGATGGTACTTGGGGTTTTTTATAAAAGAAACGAACAATGGAAGTTCAACGCCATTGGTGTTGCCACTAAAGATAAAAAACTAGAAGAAACAGTGATCACAATTCAAACAAATCATTTATAAAAAAAGTATGACAGATAATCAATTAGTTACTCAAGAAAATGTAGCATTGATTGATAAAAATGGAAATGTAAATTTAACATCTATTTCAGCAAGTGAAGTAGCTAATTACAAATCGATTTCTAATCAGTTAAATGAAAACGATGCGAATTCAATTTTAAATTACGGTGCAGAAATTCAAAATGCAATTGCCAAACAAAGCGATACTTTTTTGACCAACGTACGAACTTATAATTCAGGAGAAGTTGGAACTTTGATAAATGATTTATTAACAGAATTAAATTATGTTGATGTAGACCAATTGGATCAAGGTCCTTTTAAACGATTTCTTTCTAAAATTCCACTAGTTAATAAACTGGTTGTTGATGTAAAAAAATTATTTCAACAATATGATAAAATTACTGTAAATATTGATAAAATTAGCAATAAAGTTAAAGCAGGAATGATCAATTCTGCAAAAGACAACAGCGCATTACAAACTATGTTTGACGGCAACGTAGGATTGATAAAAGAAATGGAACAACACATTATTGGTGGTCAAATTCGATTTAAAGAATTGAGCGAAGAACTTGCCGTAATGGATACCAATACCACCCAGTACCAGGACTATCAAATATCTGACAAAAGAAACTACATTAACCGACTAGACAAACGTTTAGCCGATATGAAAATTGTTCGCTTCATTATGTTACAGTCGTTGGCACAAATTCGGGTGGTGCAAAACAACAACACCTCTATTGCCGAAAAAGCACAATCGATATTAACCACTACAATGCCCGTTTGGAAAAACCAACTTACATTGGCGGTTGCCTTGCAACGACAAAAGCAAAATATTGAAATTCAACGTAAAGTAGCCGAAACGACCAATACTATTTTACAAAAAAATGCCGAGATGCTTAAACAAAACAGCATTGAAGTTGCCAAAGAAAACGAAAATACAATTGTATCGCTTGAAACACTTAAAATAACAACAAAATCATTAATCGATACTTTAACAGAAGTAAAACAAATTCATGATCAAGGAACAGAAACCAGAAGACAACTTGATGCAGGATTGCACAGTCTTGAAAGCGAATTAAAAAAAGGAGTTATCAGTTAAACTGACCAAAGCAAGACCATTACATGACAGATGAAGAAGAACGATATGTTCAAATAATAAAGGAAAGTAATAAGAAGCTTGTGATTTTAGAATTGTTATCCAATTTTTTTAATCATAAACATCTTATTGGAACTTTAATAAAAACAAAAATTATTCATACTCTTTTTCAAAATAACAGCACTTTAGACATTAATAAGCTTGAATTATTTCATATTCAATTTACCAATAGTCTGCTTGATTTGTTTAAAAAACTTAAAAAATCAAAAGAGCAAAATTATCTTTTAATTTCTGATGAGATTTATATCAATAAGGATATTATTTCAAAGTTAAAAATTGAAATTGATGAAATTAATTTTTTTGACCAGATGCGAGTTCATTCACAAAAAATGTCTAAAAAAATAGAACAACTTTATAATATGTTGGTTACCGATAACCTATCACCTTTTAGTTGGGACGATGTGGTAAACCATTCCAAACAAATTCAATCAGAGTACTATCGAGAAATAAATAGTAACCAATACGAGCAATTAACGCAATTAAATAAAAGTGTATATCAAAATACATTTGCTATATTTGAAAAAAAACTTTTAGGACGCTTAAATATTTTTAAGTTTAAAATTAAATTTTTGTGCGGATTAGTTTGCAATAATAATTGTATCGAAGTGTATGAGTTTCGGGATTCGAATGATAAATTTATATTTGTTGACAATGATAAATCGTTCTATTTTTTGGAGCATGAAAGTGCAAAAGGAATTGATTTTTCAAAAAATTGTTCTACTAAAAATCAAATTGTAATGCAACTCGAATCGAAAAATGCAGACCTAAAAGTAGCACTCGGTCAGATAAAAACCAGCTTGCCTGCAACGGTAGAAGAGGTATTAAAAAATTATTTGGATAAAATTTCGTCAGTAGATTTTTTAGAAGATTTGCAAAATGTTGATGAACAAACAAATATTTTAAAAACAATGTTAAATATTAAAATTAACTAAACATAAAATGGCAATTAATTTAGAAAAAGGACAACGACAAAGCATTGATGCTCCAAAATTTACTGTGGGATTAGGCTGGGATAGCAATGCGAGCAGCACAGGAGAAGGATTTGACTTAGATGCATCTGTTTTTTTAATTGGCACAAATGGTAAAATTCCAAACGACAATCATTTTGTGTATTACAATAATTTAAAATCGCCGGACGGTGCTGTACTTCATACTGGAGATAACCTGACTGGAGATGGTGATGGCGATGATGAAAAAATACAAATTGATTTGTCAAAAATAGATCCACAAGTAAATGAAATTTCGTTTGTAGTAACCATTCATCATGCCGATACAAGAAGGCAAAATTTTGGTCAAATTAGAAACTCGTTTATTAGAATTTTAGACCAATTAAATGTAGAATTAGTAAAATACGAACTCGACGAAGATTTTTCGATAGAAACAGCAGTCGAATTTGGACGACTTTACAAAAGAAACAGCGAGTGGAAATTTGAAGCAGTTGGCATAGGCATGAAAGGTGGATTACAAGATTATTTAACCAAATATAATTAAAAAATATGGCCATAAATTTAACAAAAGGACAAAAAATTGATTTACGAAAATCAAGCGGCGAGACATTAACAAATTTTTGTGTAGGCGTAAACTGGGGAGCAATAGAAACAAAAGCATTCTTTGGATTATCAAAAAATATAAAAGACGTTGATTTGGATTTAAGTTGCATCCTAATTGACGACCAAAACAAGCTTTGCGATCATTTATATTCACCTTTATATCGAGTTGAAGTGTTGCAACAATTTGGTTTGCCAAAAGGTAAATTATTAACTTCAGATGGTGCTTTAAAACATACAGGCGATGATCTTGCTGGCGATAAAGGAGGCGACGATGGCTTGGATAATGAAATTATAACCGTAGATTTGTCTAAGGTAGATGCAAAAGTTACCCAAATATTTTTCTTTTTGAACAATGCTGGAAACGAAGATTTTTCACAAATTCCGTATGCAAAAATCAGAATGTACGAAGGCACACCAACACGAGTAGTTTCAGAATTTGCGTCGTATAATGTTGCTGCTGATGCGCAATATATAAACAAACGATCCATTATTATGGGTAAATTATACAAACGAAATAACGAATGGAAATTTAGCGCTATTGGTGATCCTACCGAAGATACTTTTTTAGGACAAACTATTCATAAAATTATTCAATCGTACTTGTAATGGAAATTAAAAATATAAACGGACTTAGCGTTTCTGAAATAAAACAATTGGTGCAACAAGGAGGTAAATTTGTTCTGTTTCCCTACACCATTTCATTTGTACTAATGACGCTCAAAAGAAATTCAAGTATCTATTTTATTCGACCAAACGAAGGGACTTTTAAATATTCGTATGGGTATGTTTTATTAAATTTACTTGTGGGCTGGTGGGGGATTCCGTGGGGTCCTATTTATACAATTGGTGCATTATACAACCATATCATTGGTGGTAAAGAGTATACGCAATTGGTTTTAAGCGAATTAATACAAAATGACCCACAAGCTAATACCAGTACCTATGGCATTAATGATATGATTACTGCAACTCAAGAAAACAGTAGCATCAAACCCGAAACGTATACTATTCCATCCTAAATAAAAAATATTAAAATGAGAAGACTACCTGTATATTTGCTATTAGACACGTCAGGATCAATGTCAGGCGAGCCAATTGAAGCTGTAAAAAATGGAGTTCAAATAATGATTAGTTCCTTACGCCAAAATCCACAAGCTATTGAAACAGCCTTTTTAAGTGTAATAACTTTTGATAGTACAGCACAACAAATTATTCCGTTGACTGATTTAGCCTCTTTTCAAATGGTAGATATTAAAGCAACCGGAGTTACGGCTCTTGGCGAAGCTTTAAAATTAGTTGCTCATAAAATTGATACCGAAGTTCAAAAAACAACTCCCGAACAAAAAGGAGATTGGAAACCTTTGGTTTTTATTATGACTGATGGTATTCCTACCGATGATTGGCAAAGTGGCTTAAATGAATTTAAAAAATCTAAAGTTGCCTTTACAGTTGCTTGTGCAGCAGGCAGTGGCGCTGATGCTAAAATTTTAAAACAAATTACCGATAATGTAGTGAGTTTAGATACTGCTGATAGTGCTAGTATTGGTAAATTCTTTCAATGGGTAACCGCTTCAATCGGCGTAAGTTCGACAAAAGTAGAAGACTCTGGAAAAGAGGTTACGGGTTTAAAAGAACTCCCTCCTCCTCCATCGGAATTAAATATCGTAGTTTAAAATAAAATAGTATGGCAAAGTTTGGATTTTCATTTTCGTTAAATAGACTTTTAGGAATTACGGGTGCTAAACAAAGTTTTGCCCGAAAAACAGGAGTTCCAACTACTAAAGGTGGCGTTGAAAGAAAATTGGGTAATTTCATAATTAAATCGTTATTCGGAAAAAAGTAACATGAGACGACTACCAGTATATTTTTTATTAGATACATCGGGCTCTATGTATGGCGAACCCATTCAAGCGTTAAATAATGCTTTGAGCGGTATGATTAACACTTTACGTTCCGATGCACAAGCACTAGATTCGCTCTGGATAAGCATCATAACCTTTGATAGGGAAGTTAAAGAAATTGTTCCGTTAACAGAATTAGTTAGTTTTCAACTTCCAGAAATTACGTGTCCACAAAGCGGTCCTACAAATACTGGTGCTGGTTTAGAATTTGTTATTCAAAAAGTAAAAACGAATGTCATAAAAAGTTCATCAACCCAAAAAGGCGATTGGAAACCATTATTATTTGTATTTACCGACGGAAAACCATCTGACATACAGCTGTATAGACAAAAAATATCTGAAATTAAAAATTTAAATTTTGGAACTGTTGTTGGCTGTGCTGCCGGCCACATGGCAAATGATGAAATACTTAAAGAACTAACAGATAATGTGGTTCATTTAGATTCTGCAGATAGTGCAACCCTTAAACAATTTTTTAAATGGGTTTCTGAAACAATTGAACAGGGCAATAAAAGCCAAGGAACGGGCGAAAATACTCCATTACCGCCACCCCCAAGCGAAATAACTTTAATAATATGACAAAATTAATTCCAATTTTTATAAATATCTTAATTGTAGGTTTGTTTTTATATTCAAAACTACTACCCTACAAAGACAAATTAAACCCGCAATACAAAAAGATTTTCGATTTTTTCAACAGTATCTTTTCTCCAATCTTTAATTTTTTAAAAAATAGTATCAAACCTTTTCAGGTTGGTTTAGGATTGTCTGTTGATATGTCACAAATTGTGCTTTTAATTATCTTTTTAATGCTTTTAAATTTTTTCTAGTATGCGAAGATTACCGATATATTTTTTAATAGACATTTCAGAATCAATGGTTGGCGAACCCATTCAACAAGTTGAAGAAGGTTTGGCAACAATTATTCAAACATTAAAAACAGATCCACACGCACTCGAAACTGTTTTTGTTTCTATTATTGTCTTTGCTGGTCAACCTAAAACTTTAGTGCCATTACAAGAAATAGTTAGTTTCTATCCTCCAAAATTCCCTATTGGTAGCGGAACCTCATTAAGCAAAGGTTTAGGGCATTTGATGCACGAATTAAGAACTAATATTGTCAAAACCACTTATGAAATAAAAGGCGATTGGAAACCAATTGTATTTTTATTTACCGACGGTGTGCCAACAGATGACAGTAAAATAGCTATTAACGAGTGGAAGCAAAATTGGCAAAGTACCGCAAATTTAATTGCCGTTTCATTTGGTAATGATACAGATACAAAACTTTTAGGAGAATTAACAGATACTGTTTTAGAATTTAAAAACACCAATGTTCAATCCTATAAAGAATTTTTTAAATGGGTTACCGATTCCATAAAAACAAGCAGTATTAGCGTTGAAAGTAACGCAAACGGTTTTGAATTAGCAAAATTAGATGGGGAAACACTATCAAAAATTGATTTGACAAAAGCAACACCTAACCGCCAATTTGTAGATGATAATTTTGTAGTGCTGAATGGTAAATGCCAAAATACCAAAAGACCTTATTTAATGAAATACCGTAAAATAATTGCACCGTCAATTTATGCAGGTATTGAATTAGGTACAAAAAGCTACCGCTTAGTTGGAGCGTATCAAGTTGATACTTCTTACTTTGAATTGGCAGACAGTGCCACTTTTAGCAATAAAGTAAATACAGACGAATTAATTGGTGCTCCAACTTGTACGTGTTGTGGCAATCAAATTGCGTTTGCTGTTTGCAGTTGCGGTAAAATACATTGTATTGGTGATGAAGTAATAAGCACTTGCCCATGGTGCGGCAATCAAGGAACTTATGGCAATGGTGCTGGAGGTTTTGACGTAAATAGAACACAAGGATAATTTATGGAAGATGCAAAAAAATATATTCAAGCATTTTTATCACAAAACAAAATAGAAATTCCTTCAAAAAAACGGTCTCTTTTTGATGAATTTATTGCCAATGAAACAAATATAAATTCCGTAAAAATAATTCAAGAAAATCAAAAAATGATTATGGCAAATTGGACCTTAAAAACTCGAATTGACGATATTATTTTACAAGCAGTATCATTACCAAACGGCACTGTAAATAAAAAATATGAATCAAAAATTGATTTTATTAAATTGGGTTGGAATGATGTTATTTATTCAGAAATTAAGGGTTTAGAAGAAACAGGACTTGAATTTGATAACGAAAAAGAATTGCTTTTTGGAAATCCGTTAATAAGTGGCGATTTAAAAATAAGATTGTTATTTCGAATTGAAGGAGAAGCAAAAGATTCTAAATTAAATGAAAAAACAATAACACTTATTATCAATCCAGATCCTAAATCATTATGGAAAGACATTGAAAGTGATAAAAATGATCCTTACTGGAAAGATGACAATGTTGCTATTTCTAATAAATTTTTAGATAAAAATATAGTAATAGCGTCAAAACGTGGAAGAAGTCACGCCAATGTGGGTTCTTTTAGAGATGATGATTTTGCCTTCAAGAATATCAACGAAACTGGTTGGAGTGTGTTAGCCGTTTCAGATGGTGCAGGTTCGGCAAGTTTATCAAGACAAGGTTCTAAAATGTCTTGTGATTTAGTACTATCCTATTTTGAAGAAAACTTTACTGACGAATATTTAAAAGAATTTGATGAAACATTATTGAATCATCACAATAAAACGGATGAAGATTCTTCAAAAAAAATAAGTCACTTTGTTTATGATACTCTTTCAAAAGCAGCTTGGTTTGTTCATAAGGAATTAGAGAAATTTGCCATAAAATCAGAAAAACCGTTACGAGATTTTCACGCCACTTTGATTTTTGCTTTAGTCAAAAAATACGATTTTGGATATGCAATACTAACTTTTGGTGTTGGCGATTGCCCAATTGGATTATTAAATAAAGATGTAACCGAAATTAAATTAATGAATTGGTTGGATGTTGGAGATTTTGGTGGTGGAACTCGTTTTATTACAATGCCAGAAATATTCCAAAGTGATAAATTTTCAACACGATTTGGTTTTACATTGGTTGCTGATTTCTCTTATTTGATGTTGATGACAGATGGAATCTATGATCCAAAATTTGTTGTAGAAGCTAATTTAGAAAAAATAGAAAAATGGAAAGAATTCATAGAAGATTTACAAGGGAAAAATGGTGATAGTTGTAAAGTTAATTTTACAAAAGAAAATGTAGCAATTGCAAATCAACTTTCTACTTGGATGGACTTTTGGAATCCGGGTAATCACGACGACCGAACTCTTGCAATAATCTATTAGACGATGAAAACAATAACTGTAAAATCGATTAATAATACCTCAAAAACGTATCAGTTTGTAGATAATGGCGAACCTATGCGTGGCGGTGTAAAAGATGTATTTTTTAGTCCTGATAAAAAATATGTTGTAGCCATTTTTAGAGATAAATTAGACTTTAATCAAAAAGAAAGACTGCAAAAAATAACCAATTATTATTTACCCCAAATTCAAACTAAAGAAGCAGGAGATTATTATTTAAACGAAGTGTTTCGTTGGCCAACAGATGTTATTGAGTATAATGGATTGACGGGAATAATTGTACCCATCTATAATTCTAAATTTTTCTTTAAAAAAGGATATGAAACCAGTGATTTGATTCAAGGTAAAGAAAAAAATGGCAAATGGTTTGCAGGACCTAAATTCAGAAATCCTCAATTTCCCCTAAGGATTGCTAAATCAGAATTAGGTGATTGGTTGAGTTATTTTCAAGTTTGCGTTAATTTGACTCGTGGTGTCAAAAAAATGCACGCAATGGGATTGTCTCATTCTGATTTATCGTACAATAATGTTTTGATCGATCCTGTTGAAAAATCGGCATGCATGATTGATTTAGACGGATTAGTTGTACCTGGTTTGTTTCAAGCTGAAGTGATAGGTACCGCTGAATTTATAGCCCCAGAAGTACTTTCTACCAAACATTTAAGCAAAACAGACCCGAATAGAAAACTACCAAACAGATTAACCGATTTACATGCGTTACCAGTACTTATTTACATGTTTCTTTTACATCGACATCCTTTAAAAGGAGGTAAAGTTCACGATTTAGATACTGAAAAAGATGATTTATTGTCAATGGGTGCGAAAGCAATGTTTATTGAACATCCAAAAGATGCAACCAATAGACCTAAATTAAACCAGGTTTCTAAATGGGACTTGCCTTGGGCTGATATTGCAAAACTTCCGTATTCTATTACTGGTCCGTATTTAAAAACATTGTTTGACAAAGTTTTTATCGACGGTTTGCACAATCCAATGCAAAGACCCACTGCCGAAGAATGGGAAATAGGATTGCTAAAAACAACCGATTTAATGCAGAAATGCCACAATGTTTATTGTGAACAAAAATGGTATGTTTTTGACAATACAAATACGCCTAAATGCCCATTTTGCGGTACAGCTCATAAAGGAACTTTACCAATTTTAGATTTATATTACCAATTTAAAGAATCGGTATGGAAACCTGAAAATCATAGACTGATGGTTTATGACAATCAATATTTGTTTCAATGGCATGTTAATAGGAATGTGAACAGAAACGAAAAAACAACAGCCGACCAGAAAATTCCAGTTGGTTATTTCACATTTCATAATAATAAATGGGTTTTCGTAAATCAAAAATTAGCATCGATGAAAGATGTAACCGAAGATAAAGAAATTCCGATTGGTTCAATGGTAGCATTAACGGACGGTAAAAAACTTCTATTGTCAAAAGAAGATGGAGGACGAGTAGTAGTAATAACAATGGCAAATAAATAAAATAAAAATTAACTTTTAAATTAAACAAATGAACAATCATCCAATTTTTTCAGAACATCCTTGGCTAATAGTCACTTTTGCAGTAGCCGTATTTATAATGTTAATTCTAGATTTAGGAGTTTTTAATAAAAAAAGCCATTCTGTAACCAACAAAGAAGCCGTTATTTGGTCTTGTGTTTGGATATCTTTAGCAATGATATTTAGTGGACTGGTTTATAATTTTGCTGGATCAGCTAAATTTTATGAATTTCAATCAGCCTATTGGATCGAAAAAGCACTTTCCGTCGATAATTTATTTGTATTTATTTTAGTTTTTAAATTTTTTGATGTCGCCAACGAAAACAAACATAAAGTATTATTTTGGGGTATTGTAGGCGCCCTAGTTTTACGTGCCTTATTTATTTTTTCTGGTGCCTATTTAATCGAATTAACCTACTTAAACAAACTACTTGGTCTTGCTGGCATTCAAGGTTTTAAATACGACATCAACCTAATCATGACTGCTTTTGGTTTATTTTTAGTTTATGCAGGTATTAAATCATGGTCCGCAGGTGACGAAGACGATGACCAGGATTATAACGATACGAGAGGCGCAAAATTAATCCGTAAATTTTTTAACGTAAGTGATAAATACGTAGGCGATAAATTTTTTACAATCGAAAACGGTAAAAAATTAGCTACACCCTTGCTAGTTGTTGTAGCAGTAATTGAATTTACCGATTTGCTTTTTGCAGTAGATTCGATACCCGCAATTTTTGCCATATCAAATGATCCATTTATACTGTACACCTCTAATATTTTTGCAATACTTGGTTTACGTGCCTTATTTTTTCTTTTGGATAATTTCATCCATTTATTTAGTAAACTAACGTATGGCTTGGCATTTATTCTTTCATTTATAGGTATTAAAATGATCATTTCGCCTTTCTACCATATTGATTCTGTCTACTCGCTTATTGTAATAGGTGGTATTTTAGTACTATCCGTGCTTGCATCTGTATTGTTTCCAACCAAAGAAGAGCAAGAATAGTATATTAGTTATAAAGTTTATACACAACAGGCAACACTATCAAAAAAATGATAGTGTTGCCTGTTGTATTGCGATAACCTACGTTAATACGTATGTACTGCAACAATACTAATAAACCTGTCAAAAAAATTATTAGATTCAAGATATTAAATGCTTTGGTTATTATAAACAATACTCGAAAACACTACAATTAAGCCTAAATACTGTGCCGTTGGCCGGTTAACAACCACTTTACAAAGTAAACTATAACTGCTATTTATGGCACTTATAAAATGGATGCTGGCCAAAAAAGTACAATTAAAACATTTTTCATGGCTTGTTTTATTTTATATCAAGTACATTTGATAACCATAACATTAAAAAATTAAATTGTGTTGTTTTTCACTTCAAAAAAGCCAATTCTTGCCGATTTAATTCCCAACAATTATGTTGATATTCATTCGCATTTATTACCTGCAATTGATGATGGTTCGCCAACAACGTCCACAACACTGCACCTAATTTTGGAGTTGCAAAAAATAGGATTTGCTGAATTTATTACAACGCCTCACATTATGGAATTGATTTATCCCAATACCGATAATACAATTTTAAAGTTGTTAGATCAAACAAAAATTGAAATTGAAAAAGCAAATATTGCTACTTATTTTTCGGCTGCAGCAGAGTACATGATGGACGCAAATTTTTCAAATGCTTTACACCAAAAAAAAATACTACCGTTAAAAGAAAATTACGTTTTGGTTGAAATGTCGTATGTTAATGCACCCTTAAATTTATACGATATTATTTTTGATATGCAGCTGCAAGGGTACCAGCCCGTTTTAGCACATCCTGAGCGGTACGCTTTTTTACATTCAAAACTTGATGAATATAAAAAACTAAAAAATGCAGGCTGTTTATTTCAAATGAATTTGCTTTCAACCGTAGGATACTATGGCAAAGGTGTGAGTAAAGTAGCCGATTATTTACTACTAAATGCAATGATCGATTTTGTGGGTTCAGATGTACACCATCACAGGCATACGGAATCATTTTACAAAAAAATTGTTTTAAAAAATCACGATAAGCTGCCACAACTTATTCAAAATAATCTCTTTTTTTCGTCTAAATAAATTTATTTTTTTCGTAGAAATGTCTTCATCTTACTTTTCCAATTTTCAGCAGTTTCTTCTGATCCGTAACCAAAACCGTATCCATAACCATAGCCGTACGTACTTTTTTGTTCGACATCATTAAGTACAATTTGCATTTTTGGCAACTTTTTTTCTAGGTATAATGTTTCGGCATATTGCAATACTTTCTTTTCCAAATGATTGGCTCGCATTACATATATAAAAGCATCAGCATTACTCGAAATTAAAAAAGTGTCGGTTACTGGCCCCACAGGTGCTGTATCTACAATTATATAATCGTACTCTTTTTTAAGTTGGTCAAAAAGCACTTTTAATTTTTCGTTCATTAACAACTCAACCGGATTTGGCGGAACAATACCCGATGGCATTACAAAAAAGTTATCATAACCCGCAACATTTATAATCAAATCAGCAACAGAAGTAGAGCTTCCGCTTAAATAACTAGTAATGCCTTGCTTCGGAATTTCAATGTATTCGCCTATGCGCGGACTTCTGATATCTAACCCAATTAATAGCACTTTTTTTCCGGTAAATGCAAGTGTTGTAGCAAAATTAACGGCAAAAAATGTTTTTCCTTCTTTTGGAATAGACGAGGTTACAAAAATGGTTTTACATAATTTAGAATCCAAATTTGCTAATGTAAATTCTAAATTTGTTCGTATCATTCGCAGCGCTTCGGCGGCACTTGAGCGACTTTCGGGTTGTATTACCAATTCGTCTTGCGGTGCTTTTGGCACTTCACCCAAAAATGGAATCGAAATTTTGCCTTCTACGTCTTTGCGGTATTTAATTTTAGTGTCTAAAAGGTCTTTTACATAAATCACAGCACCAGGAAGGAGCAGTCCAATAAAAATGGCACCTAAATAGAGTAATATTTTTTTGGGTTCAACCGATCCTATTAAAAATGCACTGTCAATTACTTTGGCTTTTGGTGATGTAACTGCTAACGAAATTTCGGTTTCTTCACGCTTTTGCAACAAATAAAGGTACAATGTTTCTTTTATTTTTTGCTGTCTTGCAATTGCATTATAATTTTTTTCGTGCGATGGAATTTGAGTAATTTTACTATCAAATCGGTTTTTTTGTTCTGTTAAATTGCGTTTGCTAATTAACAAATCGTTTTGACGACTCAATAAACTTTCTATAATATTCGTTTTAAATGCAGTTACTTGCGTATTCAAATTTTGAATTAATGGATTTAAAGCAGTGCCTTTTTCACTAATTCGTTTTTTTTCTAAAACCAATTTATTGTACTCATTTATATAACTGCTTGACGTTTCGGTGGCACTAATTACGTTTGTTGGAATTAGGGCATCAATATTTGCATTACGCACCGACTCAAGCATGTACTGCCCTACTTTTATCTGGGTTTCTATTTCTAATTCTTTTTTTTCATAATCAGATGCCAATTGCACATCAAATTCTGCATCCGATTCAATATTTGTCAATCGGTTTGATTTTTTGTACGCCTCAGCAGTACTTTCTACGTTATCTAATTCATTTGAAATTAAAATTAAACGGTCTTTTATAAATTTCGATGTGTTTTCAGCTACTTCATTTCTATCTTTTATTGCATCTATGTTGAATTGTTTGACCAACTCGTTTTCATAATCTATTCCTTTTTCGATAACCGGATTGATAAACGAAATCTCGACAACATTTGTTTTTTCAATATTGGCAATATTTAAACCCGAACTAAAATTTACTGCAATGTCTTTTTGCGATGACTTAATAATTTTAACAATACATGGCGCGGTAATTTTTAAATTAGTGACCACTATTACAAATTCACCTAACTCTGATTTTATTTTTTGACCAAAATTATATTCTACACGCTTACGGTTTTCTAGATCTGAATAAATAAATTTTTTACTATCAACAACATCAATTATAAACGATAAGGCTCCGTTTTCATAGTTATCATTTTTAGATATAAAAATTAATTTGATGGGCGAATTATTGTAAAGTTCACTTTCTACAACGCGTCCTTTTGTATAGTACGAAATGTCTAAATCCAACTCTTTTACAACATTTTTTGATAACTTTCTTGATTTTAAAAGGGCAAGTTCGTTTTCGATATTCGTTTTTCCCGAAAATATGTTAAGTTCACTAAACGCCGATAGCTCGCTGGTACCTCCTTTTTTTTCATCTTTTATCAAAATTGTAGTTTTTACATTGTACTGCACAATGTTATACCGCAAAAAAGAAAAAACCATCACTAAACAAAATAAAATACTAAAAACGAACCATTTCCAATAGTGCAAATAGTCAAAAATAATTTCTTTGATGTTTATTTCTTCGTCTAATGTATTGGTGTTGTTATTTAAAAGAGGTTCCATGAATTACTTAATTAAAATTAATGCAGTGGTTAAAACAAATCCCAAAATAGAAACTATGGCAGTAACATTAGGTCCAATTGCAGCAGAATCGATTTTTGCTTTTCGAGGTTCAACATAGATAACATCGTTTTGATCGAGATAATAAAGTGGCGAATTTACAAACTCGGCTTTAGTCAAATCAATACGATTGTACGTTTTTACACCCTGGTATTCTCTGATTAGTAAAATATTTTCACGCCGCCCGAAGGGTGTTAAATCGCCTGCCGCTGCAAGTGCCTCTAATACTGTGATGCGTTGGCTTGTTACGGTTATTAGCCCCGGATTTACTACCTCGCCCAAAACTGCTATTTTAAAATTCAATAACCGAATGTTAATTACCGGATCTTTAACGTATACCAGTAGTTTTTCTTTTAAGATAGATTTTAGCTTGTTCAATGAATAGCCACTTACACTGAGGGTTCCTATAATCGGAAATTCAATATTTCCTGAATTATCAACCAAATACGATTGTTTTTGAGAATCAAACGTTCCGCCAGAATTTCCAAGTAATTGCGAATCAATATTAAACGGCACCACCGCATCACTCACCGTTGACGAAACATGAATATACAACATGTCATCTTGTTGAATTAATGGTTCATAATTTGAGGATGAATTGTTCGGATTCTGCTGTCCTTGAAGATAAATTACGCTCTTTTTTGGTACGCATGACGTTGCCCATAAAACAAGTGTAAAAGCGGCTAAAATTTTAGATACAGTCATTAATAAAATCAGATTTTTTACAAATATAGAATAAACTATTTAAATCGCTTTGCACCAGTACTATCTAAATTAGCTTTTGCTAATCGAGCGATTGAAAAACGGAGTTTAGACTTTTAAATTCAGGAATTATACGTTTCATGATAGCGACCATTTCTTCCTTTTCACATTGTTCTATTGCCTTTTTCATTGCTGCAATCATGGTATTTAAATCATCAAAATCGTCACAAACCTCATTCGCTATCAGTATTTTTTGGTGGTGTGTTGGCATTGTTTTGGACGATTCTGTTAGCAATTCTTCAAACAACTTTTCACCAGGTCGCAACCCTATAATTTTAATTTTAATGTCTAACTCGGGTTTAAATCCTGCTAAAAGGATCATTTTTTTTGCCAAATCTATAATTTTTACTGGCTTACCCATATCAAATATATAAATCTCGCCTCCATTTCCCATCGAGCACGCCTCTAAAACCAGCTGGCACGCCTCTGGAATGGTCATAAAATACCTAATTATGTCGGGATGGGTTATTGTAATAGGCCCTCCTTCTTGTATTTGCTTTGTAAAAAGAGGTACTACCGAACCGCTTGATCCCAATACATTTCCAAACCGCGTAGTGATGAATTTTGTGATGGTACCATCAGCAGCTTCTTTATTTTTAAAATGTTTTGATTGCACATACATCTCGGCAATTCGTTTGCTGGCGCCCATAATACTGCTCGGGTTTACGGCTTTATCGGTCGAAATCATTATAAAACGCTCCACACCATGTTTTTGAGCTAAATCAACTACATTTTTAGTTCCTATTACATTGGTAAGAATTGCCTGATCGGGATTTTCTTCCATCATCGGTACGTGCTTGTAGGCTGCCGCATGAAAAATTACATCGGGTTTATACAGTTCAAAAATACGGTTTACGGCATCGCTATCTTTTATATCAGCAATGGTATTTTTAATGGCAATAGAAGGCGCTTTTGTTTCTATTTCAAGCGATAAATTATGAAGAGGCGTTTCGGCTTGGTCTAGTAAAATAATTGTGTTTGGTGCAAAAAGTAGTATTTGACGTACAATTTCGCTGCCAATTGACCCTGCTGCACCAGTAACTAAAATTGTTTTGTTGTTAAGTTGCGCCGCTATTGCAGATGAATCCAAGACAATAGGGTCGCGCCCAAGCAAATCTAAAATTTCGATGTTCTTTATTTTTTTGGAAACCTCTTTTTCATTTTCCCAATTGGCAACAAGTGGCAAAGTAAATAATTTAAAATTGTATTCTAAACATTCCTCTACTATTGTATATCGCTCTTCTTTTGACAACAGTCCTTCGGTAAATAATAGCCCCTCGGCACCTATTGACCGCAACAAAATTGGTATTGTTTTTCGTATCTGGTAAATAGGTAAATCTAAAATCCTTTTGTTTGTATTTTGATTGTTATTATCTATAAAGCCACATAGTTTGTACCGCTGGGGCGTTTCTGACTTTAATGCGTTTGCAACGGCTATCGCATTATCGTTTGATCCATAAACCACTACTTTGATTAAATTATTAGAATTAGAATTTTTAAAAAAATATTCAAAGGTTTGTTTTACAATGATTCTATAAAAAAACAACAGAGTGAACGACATAACTCCATTTATAAATGATGCTGTAGTTAAATATACTTTTTGATAATCAAAAAAAATAAATACCCTATTTAATACAATAATTACAACGAAAGTCGAAAATTGAGAAAAAAATAATTGTAAAGCATCGGTGTAACCCGAATGGCGAATAATACCAGAGTAGGTTCGAAATATCCAAAAAAAGAAAATATTTGTACCTAACTGAAATAAAACCGCAAACAACAAATACTGATTGGGTACGTAACTCCATTGAAGCGTTTTAAACAGAAAAAAAGTAATTATTCCTGACATTAAAACCATCGTAACGTCGATGGACAAAATAATCCATCGAGGCAAATAGTCGAGGTTTTTAAATCTAAAAGTGAAATTTACTTCTTTTAAAGTTTTAAAAACATCATGGTATAAAGTAATAAAATAATGGTTTTTCAAATTATTGCTTTTTTTAACGCATTTTAAATACAAAACCTGAAGTACACAATAAAATTAAGTTTCGAACTAAACTTTTAAAATGAGTTGTTTATAATAAAAATAGCCTTTAAAAAAGGCAACAAAAAACTAGAAAATATCTTAAATGCGTACTTTGAATCAAAACAAATATAAGGCTTTTTTTATTCTATCGTGTGCATATTTGTCTAAATTAGATCCCGAAGGCAAACACAAGCCGTTATTGAAAAGATTTTCTGACACGGTGCCACCATAAAAAGGATATTTTTCAAAAACAGGTTGCAAATGCATTGGTTTCCACAACGGACGGCTCTCGATATTATTTTTATCTAAATACAAACGCAAATCTTCGCGTGATTTACCGTTGTTTTTAAAAGCGTCAATTACGATAGCACTGAGCCAATGGTTTGAAAAATAAGCAGCATTGGGTTCAGAAAAAACGGTTACTGCTGCATTGTTTTTAAAAAAATCGCTATACAACTGTTGCATTGCGCGTCGTTTGGCTACGTGATTGTCCAAAACTTCCATCTGACCACGCCCAATTCCGGCACAAATATTGCTCATTCGGTAATTATAACCAATTTCTGAATGTTGGTAATGCGGTGCAGCATCGCGGGCTTGCGTTGCTAAAAAAATAGCTTTATTTTTAATTACTTTTGAAGTACACACCAAGGCACCACCGCCCGAAGTGGTAATAATTTTATTTCCGTTAAACGATAAAACACCTATATCGCCAAAAGTACCGCATTTTTGGTTTTTATAACTACTGCCCAACGCCTCGGCACTGTCCTCAAGAATCGGAATTTCATACCGATTTGCAATGCTTCTAATTGCGTCTACTTTATAAGGCATGCCATACAAATGTACTGCAATAATGGCTTTTGGCTTTTTGCCTTTTGCAATGCGGTCTTTTATAGCGTGCTCTAATGCGGTAGGACAAATATTCCATGTTTCTGGCTCGCTGTCAATAAAAATTGGCGTAGCACCTTGATAAATAATCGGGTTAGCCGATGCCGAAAACGTAAAACTTTGACAAAGTACCTCATCGCCTGCTTGCACATCCAACAAAATTAAACCCAAATGCAAGGCTGCGGTGCCCGAACTTAAAGCTGCTACAACAACGTTGTGGTTTAAATATTGCGCCAAATCGTTTTCAAAACCCGATACATTGGGCCCTAGTGGCGCCACCCAGTTGCTGTCAAAGGCTTCTTGCACGTACTTTTGCTCGTTGCCGCCCATGTGCGGCGACGAAAGCCATATTTTTTGGTTAGTCATGTACTTGTGTTTGATCATGAAATTTAATTGGTTTGGCAGGAATACCTACTGCGGTACAAAATGCAGGAATATCTTGCACAACTACCGCACCCGCTCCGATAATACTTGCTGTTCCAATGCATACCTGATTTATAATTGTAGCTCCAGTACCTACATATACTTTATCATGCACAACAACTTCGCCCGAAATATTTACTGATGGCATGAACGACGCATAATTACCAATAACAGTATCGTGACCCACGGTACACAATAGGTTTAAAGTCACAAAATCTTTTACTTCAATATTGCATGTAAGAATTGTGCCGGCACAAATAACGCATCCTTTTCCGAGCACTACGCCATCGCTAGAAATATGAACACTTGGATGAATTATATTTGGATAACTACTGTTTGTACTGCTTAGGGCACTACTAATTTTTAATTTAGTTTCAGGATCACCAATGCCTAAAACCACATTAATGGGTTTTTTATGTGCTTGTAAATCATTTAAATTTCCTAAAATTGGATAGCTGTTTACTAGGGTTCCTTTTTCGAGGTTGTCATCATAAAATCCTAAAAAATTAAATTCCTTTGCACGTATATTAATCGCATCGATTATCGTTTTTACCTCCCTGCCAAATCCCCCTGCACCAATAATTACAATATCTTTCATAGCAACACGTATATATTAAAAAAATAATTTGGGCGTTACCACAAGGGTCGCGCTTTTCATTACAATCTTTTTTAAAGCAAAAAAAGCTTTAAAAAAGTATTTTCATTGCAATCGCTAACGCAACCTCAGCGCCGACAATAACAATAGGTTTACTTCTATTCTTTAATAAACCCCAATTTTTTTCAGGCTTATTTTAAGGCAGGTACTTGCACCAATACCTATTAGTACTGTCCTTCAAAAGGTTCAATTGTTGCTGCATCAGCAGCGGTTATGCCATCACTTTTTATTACTTTACTTACTGTTTTAAACAAAATGTGTAGGTCCAACCAAAAACTACAATGGCGCACATAATACACGTCGAGTTCAAATTTTTTGTCCCAACTAATGGCGTTACGCCCGTTTACTTGTGCCCAACCTGTTATGCCTGGTTTTACCTCGTGACGCCTGTTTTGAAAATCAGAGTACAAATGCAAATAGTTCGTTAACAGCGGTCGCGGTCCAATGATACTCATGTCGCCTTTTAACACATTTATCAATTGCGGAATTTCGTCTAACGATGTTTTTCTTACAAAAGCACCCCATGTAGTTAACCGTTCGGCATCGGATAGCAAATTTCCATCTGCATCTTTTTTGTTGTTCATGGTTTTGAACTTGATAATTTTAAAAATTTTTTGATGCAAACCAGGTCGTAATTGTACAAAAAAAGGTGTACCTTTATTTGCAATACACAGTACCGCTGTTACTACAACCACCACGGGACTTAAAAGTACCAACCCGCAAAGCGCCGTACAAAAATCAAGTCCTGTTTTAAAAAATGTTCTATACATTTTCTATTATGTTTATATATTCGTTCAAAGTTGCGTTCCAAACCAACTGCTGTTCAAATTTTAATACCACATTCGCGCGGGCGCTATTTTTCATTTTTTGTACCAATTTTTTGTCACAAAACAAAATATTCATTGCGTCAAAAATAGCCTTTTCATTTTTAACTTCAATTAACAATCCGTTTATTTTATCAGATATAATTTCGTTACTACCATTTATGTTCGTTACGATACTGGGCAAATTCATAGCACCTGCTTGCAACACCACGTTTGGAAATCCTTCGCGGTAACTCGGAAAAACCAAACAATCAGCCAATGCAAAATACGAGCGAACGTCGGTTTGATAGCCCACCGAAACAATGCTTTTGTGGTTAACGATTTGGTGTATCGTAGTGCTTTTTAATGCGCTTAAATGCGGCTCTAACGATCCAACCAAAAGCAGTTTTGCAGTTACTTGTGTGGCAGCAAATGCTACAAAAGCTGCAATAAGTTCGTTAATACCCTTGTCTTGTACCAAACGACCCACAAAAATAAATACAAAATCATCTTTACTAATGTTTAAATCGTTTCGTAGTATTGAAAGAGCGTTTACATCGAAATGTTTGCTGTCAAAATAGTCGCAATCGATGCCGTTTACGTTTCCGTTGGCAATAATGTTAAGTGGTTTTTTGGTTATTTTATATCGAATTAAATCGTTTTTAACGCCGTTGCCTTCCGGATAAATATGCGTAGCAAATTGGCACAAAAGCTGATCTGTTGCAATTAACAACCGTTGCATTACGCCTGTTTTTGACGGAAAAATCAATCCGGTAAAAGTGTGCATTCGTATTGGAACTCTTGCAAAATAACCTGCCACCATTGATAGCAATCCGGCTTTAGGTGTTATGGAATGGATTATAAAAGGTTTTTCTTTTTTAAGGACGCGGTACAATTTAAACAGCGAAACCACATCTTTTAATGGGGCAATTTTGCGCTCGAATTGCACATTTATTGTTTTGACTTCTTCGCGGTTTTGAACTTCGAGCAAATGCGCATCTTTGCCCGAAATAGCGACTACCTCAAAATGCGCATTTAAAAAACGCAGTTGCCCTTTTAGCAATACGTCTAATGAAATGGCAACGGTTGAAGTGCGGACTAATTTTTTCAAATTATTAGTGTTTTATACAATTGTATTTGCTTTTGTACCATAATTTCGATATCGAATTCAGATGCTCTTTTCAGACAATTTTTAACGGTTTGGTTATAAAAATCTGAATTAGTATCTAAGTGCAAAATGTGCTGTGCCAATGCTTTGTAATCGCCATCGTTAAAAAGCAAACCCGCACCGGCAACCACTTCGTGTAATCCGGGAACGTCAGAAGCAATAAACGGTTTGCCAGATGCTAATCCTTCAATACTTGCCAGCGATAGCCCTTCGTGATGCGACGAAAGCACAATAAAATCGGCGGTTTGCAGTAAATTTGCAATATCCATTCTAATTCCTAAGAAATGAACTCGACTTTGCAAATTTAAAGTATTTACTAAACCTTCGCATTCTGGTCTTAAAATACCATTGCCAACTAAAAACAAAGAGAACTTTGAAGGCAGATGTAGCAACGATTTTATGAGTGTTTTTTGATCCTTAGGGTATTGAAAAGAGGACACTTGAATAAGGAATTTTTTATTGCCTTTTTTTTCGAAAATAGCATCGTCATATATTTTGCCACTTTCAATTAATTTCAAATTTATTCCGTTTTTTATAAGGATAAATTTTTTTAAATTATTTTTTATCGATTTTTTAATTGCTAAATCAACATCATCTGAAATGGTAATAATATTGGTATAAAAAGAATATATAAATTGGTCAATTATTTGAAAAACGATATTGTTTCTTCTTCTGTTAGATGTACTGTGCTCTGTAAAGACCAATTTTATTTTTGAAAATGACATCCATTTTGCAAGCGCAACCCAATACAGTGCTGGAAATAAGTGCACATGTACAATATCGTACTTTTTTAGAAGCGGTATAATTTTAAAAATCAATAACGGATTGTACACCGATTGCATTCCTAAAATAACAGGAGTACAGCCGTTGGCATAGAGCTTATTTAAAAAAGGAGTTGCTGTGCCATTTAACAAAATTACATCAACCACCACACCTTGATTTTTAAAAACCGAAACCGATTCGGCAATTAAATTTTCGGCGCCACCGGTACCCATCGAGTTTATTAGGTGGGCGACTTTCATGTGGTGGTTTTTATATCGTTTATATACAATAAAAAACCAAGCGGCAAAGCCACCAGCGACTTTATGAACGATACTTTTTTTAATTTTATAAAAAATGGTACTTGCGAGCAAAATGCAAAACGCCAAAAATTTACTGTTGCCCGCACTTGTTGGGTTACGGGTATTTTAAATGATGCTAACTCACTATAACACGCCATTGCGGCACTGGGAGATTTCATGCGTATTTTTACAATATTGAATGTTAAACCATCTGCAAGATACGCGGTAGTATAAATGCCCGTATTAAAAAAAAATAACGTGTATTTTTGTGCAATTCGGTTCCATACAAGTGCTTCAGGGCAAAAATTTTCGTTTTCATATTCCGGAAAAGGAAATTCTTTAAGTACTTGGGTTTCAAAAACCTCAACCAAATCGCCACGCACTTGCCATTTATATCGTATTTCTATACTTGTGCTCACAACTGCTTCAAAAGCAGGTGACCCAACTACTTTACCATCATAAAACATACGCCTGCCTGCTACCCCACTGATATTGTATTTTTTTTTGGCAAATATATAATTGGTAACAACCGTATTTATACCATGGTAAGGTAAATAATCGTCACTGTCTACCATAAAAAACAAGCTGCCCTGTGCAACAGCAACGCCTTTATTTATTGCACGGTGTTTCCCGCCATTTTCTTGCTTAAAATATCGAATTGCTATTTTATTTTCGGCAATAAAACACTTAATCAGTTGTGCTGTTCCGTCACTGCTGCCATCATCTACAATAACCCATTCAAAACATACATAGGTTTGTAGTAGTAAACTGCCGTATAATTTGGGCAATAAACTAGCTCTGTTGTAGGTTGCTGTAAATAGGGTTACCATCATTTGGTTGCAATTATATAACAAACTATTGATAAATAAGCAATAATTAAGGCAATTATAGCATTTTGATGTTTGTAAATCTTTTGTATTGACAACGGATATAAAAAAATAAACGGAATTAAAAACCAACTTAAATACGCAAAGCGATCAGTAAACGCAATGCGAATTACTAACAGCCACACTGCATTTACAACAATGTATAACGAAAGCATTCTATTATAGAATTCGCTATTAATTTTACTCTTTATTTTTAAACCATACACTATTGGCGCAACAGAATAAATTAAAAAATTTAGTTTAAAGCCTGCTTTATAACCATCGTTTTTGCCAGTAACATAATTATTTAATCGTACATCGCTGCTACTCACAAAATCGCCAAGATATACCGCTATTGCGTTGCCAAAAATTAAGGTAAGTACTAAACAAAAAATCCAAAAGTAAATAAAATTGTTTTTGGGATTGTATTTTTTTATAATATAAAAAGCTACTGCCGGAATAATTAAACTTTTGTGAATAAGCACCGCGATAATTGTAAAAAAAAGATGTTTTAATCTGTTGCTTTGGTATACAATAGCTATTAAAAATAAGGACAGACCCATACCTTGCCTTAATGTATTGGTGCCATAGGCATAAAACCCAAGCGAGCAAATAGTAGCAAAAAAAACTATAAATTGGTGTTCTTTGGTAAAAAAATGTTTGATAAATTTAAGGTATCCAAAAATATAAATTGATGCAATTATAACTAAATAAGCGTAGAATGAATTAAAAAAATATTTGACACATTTTGATAATAATATAAAGCCAAAATCGCCCGTAAATTTATTTTTTTTAAGGTCAAAAACACTTTCAAAGGAAGACATGTAGTTGTATTTGTCGTCGTAAATAAAAATAGGTTCACTGGTAAAAAATAACAATATACCAATGCCAAAAAAATATAAAAGTGCTGTTGGTGCAGCAATTGTTTTTTTACTAATGAGCAACCTTAACGATAGTAAAACCGTCATAAATAGAATGCTGTTGTACCAAAAGCCAGACCAATTTTGTGTCGAATAGGTTTCCAATAGTTGTGCTTATATTAAATTGTATAATTTTTCAATTTCACTTTCATTGCTGTTGCGTTCTTTTTTTAAATTAAAAGCGTAGGTACGTTGCAACGCCTCGTTGGTAAGCAAATCTATTACATTTTGAGCAATAATTGCGCTATCAAATGCGGTAATTGTGGCCGTATAATTGTGTTGAAACTGGTCTTGTACCGTGCTAAAATTAGTAACTACAATGGGTTTACAAAATAATTTGGCTTCGTCTAAAGCAATAGATTTTCCTTCAAAATAAGCGGTATGCACTATAATTTTGGCATTTTTTAGGTACGGATACGGATTAGGAGTAACTCCAACAAAAACAATATTATCTTGCAAGCCGTACTTTTGCACCAACCCATAATAATCATGGTCGTGAGTGTTTTGCCCCACAAAGTACCAAGTAAAATGAACACCCCTTTGTTTTAATAGTGCCGCCGCTTCAAGCGCAAGTAGTGTGCCTTTAGTTTTTATTAAATGACCTACGGTTACAATTGAATTTACCTGCATTTTTGCAAGAGGTTCTGCTGCCAAGCGATTCATTACTTTTAAGGAAGAGATGTTTTCAAACAGCTCTATTTTACTAGATTGATTTGGGAAATAGTTTTTTAAAGACTGTACGCAAGTTGCTGAAATAGTAAAAATTTTATCCACTTTGGGATAGTATTTTTTATCCATAAAATAGTAGTAGGCCCATTTGGAATAATCACTATGAAAAAAACTTACTTTTACCTTTGCATTTACGTAATCTACTAAATAATACAACTGATGCTGCCCATTATAATCTACTGCCAAGTCGTACTGCTTGGCTATTTTCAAAATACCTTTTGATAATAATTTTGCTCCAATGCCTTTATTAAACAACATAAACACTGCCGCAAAAAATCGCAGTAGTACGGCAAAAAAATAGCCTTTTTTTAGTAATAAAAGTAAGTTGTTGGGGAACTTTGAAAAAAAGAGTTGCGTTTTATAATCGCTAATTACAGTAATGCCTTTGGGTAATAAGTTCATAAAAACCCCTGTTGGGTGTAACAGCAACACATCAATTTCGAACCGATTGGTATCGATAACATTCAATAAAGTCGACATGCTTTTTGATACGCCTCCGCTTTCCATAGTACTAACGATAAAAAGTATTTTCTTGTTCATTTTTGTTTACAATTCGACTATTAACTGGTCAAATGCCCGCACCGTATTTTCAATATCAAAAGCTGCTGCCCGCTGATAACCCAAGGTTTTGTATTGATTGCGTACTATTTCGTTATCCATCATTTTTTTAACAGCTAGGTAAATAGATGTATCGTCATGATTGCACAACAAACCATATACATTATTGTGTATAATTTCGGTTGGTCCGGCTGTTTTGGTCGATACCACCGGAACACCCAAAACCATCGCTTCACAAACGACCAAGCCAAATCCTTCATAGCCAGAAGGCAAGAGCAACACATCGGCGTTTTTGATGTAAGGATATGGATTTTTAAGAAACCCTAAAAATGCCACGCAATCGGTAACGTTTAAATCTATTGTAAGTTGCTGCAACTCATTTTTTAATTCGCCGTCGCCAATAATTTGAAATGCAACAGCATATTTTTCTTTTTTTAAACGGGCTGCCAAACGAATAACACGATCTATTTTTTTTGGCATTGTTAAACGACCAACCGTAACAATGGTAAATTTTTTATTTTTTACTAAAAACGTTTCATTGGCTAATTTAGCAATTTTTATGCTGTCTATTGGGTTGTACAGCACCCTTTTTTTAGTTTGGCACGCTGGAAATCGCTTTTCAAAAGCCATTTTTGAATCGTTACTAACACACACCACTACATTCATTTTACGGTATGCTTGCAACTCGTCGTTGTCCGAAAATAAAGTGGCTTGGTACCGAAAATTAAATAAATCACAATGAACCCATGTAATTTTTTTGGCAGTTGTAGCCATTAACGCATGCAATTTAAGAGGCATTCCTTCTAAGAAGCTAATTTCAACATCGTATTTTTTTACAATTTTATTTTTTAAAACCCGTTTAAACATATAATTGTTTTTGAACCATATTGACGTTCGCAACGCCACTTTATAGTACAGCGAATAATTTTGCCACAGTGGTATAATGGTAACTTGTTTGGGTACTTCGGGCAGCATTATTCCTTGATTTATAATTAGGCATAAATCGACATCGTATTTTGTATGATCTAGGTTGGTCAACAAATCGATTAAAACGCGCTCGGCACCACCTCCTCCTAAAGATCCGTGCAAGAATAATATTTTTTTCATTGTTTACCACTATTTACGATTAAGTTTATAACTGCTTGCGGGGATGCATAATTTTCATAATATATTTTACTATTTTTTTGCAATTTTTCTCTAAATATTCTATCCTTTAATTTTTCGATTGCATTTGTTAATTCAACGGTAGTATTTACAATTAAAATGTGTTCATTATGTTTTAATTCGCCAGGAAGTTTATTGCTTAACGGTGTAGATATTATTGCTTTGCCCATTGCCAAAAATTCACCAAGTTTCCATCCATGACAATTATGTACTGCTGGAGTATTAAAAACAAAAAGAGATTTTTTTATTTTTAATATGTATTCACTCGGTTTAACGCGTATTGGTGATAACATATCTTCATATTTACTAGCCTCACTCGAATTGTTTTTTGAAATAAAACCTCCTTCAAACATTTCCACACTACTTTTTGCTGCTTTCATAAAACTGTATCTTAACGGATTAGTATAATCAATACATTCTTGATGACTCCATAAAGTAGAAGCAAAGAATACATACTCTTGTTGTTCGTCTTTACTAATTGATAAATAATTTGCAATTGGTTGCCTAAATGCACAGGCATTATAACTACCAATAAAAGTTTTTATAGATACTGGTCTGTTAAAAAAACACTTAATCAAGTTTGCTATTGCAATATATCTATTTTGATATTTATTGTATATTTTAATTCCAAAAGATGGTGGAATACTTAATAATTTTTCTCTAAAAATTACATAATCCTTGCAAATATTAATTTTTGCATAAACATCAGTCCATATATAAGCAGATTCACTGATATAATTTTGATCACCGTAATCAACAATGCAACGCATAAGTTTTTGTGACTGGTTGTCAATTACTACAAAAGCAAAAAATTGATCAAAATCACTTCTCCCACTATACGAAAGCAACTTAAAATAGTTATTACCAAATTTTACATTCTCTTTGCCATATTTTTCATAAAGACCTAAAATATAATATGAAGAATATAAAATTTGACACCGTGAATCTATATATACTCTATTTTTCATTTAATTATTGATAATTAATCTATCTCGATTGCGCAAGTTGATTATTTGGTAGTTTGCCACAATAATTGCTAATTGTAGAAGCAACTTATACCAAAACTATTTCGTGATTAATCTTTTTTTTATAATTGATATTTTATAGTACCAGTAAACAAAGATGGGTTTTTTTAATTTCAATATTTTTTTTAAAACACCATTAATCTGTAAATTACGTACGGCATCATAACAAAAATTATAATACGCACTGGCAAATAATTCGTTTAACTCAGATAATTGTTCTGTTTTTGATGTTCGAGCATGAGTATGAAAAACATTAGAAATTTTTCGCAAACATGTTTGAAGAATAAATTCTTGTACTAAAAAAGTGTCATTTTTTGACTTCACAAAAGTATTTAGTTGCATGTATAAATATTCTATATGATTAAAGTTAAGATGAAACCTACCAGAAGCTGAAATTTTATGGTTTACATAAACGTATCCAAAACAATTAATTAATAAAATCTTGTCAATATGCTTAGCATAGTTTAAATTAAATAAAATATCTTCTTGGTACGTATAATTTTCATCAAATTGAATTACATGTTTTCGTATTATTTTTGTTGAATATATCTTTGCACAAGGCGAACTAAAGCAATAATACCGCAACAAATCAATAAAATTATTTTTTTCAATTTGCTTTTCAGGATAAACCGTCAATAACTTTTTAAAATCTAAACTTTCTATCAAATTATTATTTTCTTCGATAACCATTCCAGAAATTGTCCAAATTTTGTCACAAGTATTTTTAATAATTTGTACCAAATAATCAGGTTTCACATAGTCATCACCATCAATAAACATAATATAATCGGCTTGCGCCAAGTCAATTCCTCTATTTCTAGTATAACTCACGCCTTTATTTTCGTGACTGTACACTTTGATTCGTACGTCTTTTTTCTGAAAATCGTTGCAAATCGCTAAAGTGGCATCTGTAGATCCGTCATTTAATAACAGTAATTCAAAGTCTGTAACGGTTTGATTGAGTACACTTTCGATACATTTTGGTAAGTGTTCGGCGTTATTGTAACATGGTATAATTATTGAAACTTTCAAATTTATCTGTCTTTTAGTTCTTTATGTCGTGCTGCTATCTTTACTTGGTACGCTTTTTATATTCATCACTGCACAATACTTTTATTTCAGCCAAACGCTGCAAATTGTATTCTCCATTTTCAGCACCTGCATAACCAAGATAACACATAATTTCGATAGTTCCATTGGCATTTTTAATAATCGTATTTAATATTTCTGCCGTTGCATTGTTATCTAAAACTACCACATTAAAATTATAATATACTTTATTAACTCAGCAAAACATCAACAATATTTATTTATAATCTAAAAATTTATATGTTAATGCTGACTTTGAAATTTGTAAATTATTTTTTAACATAGTAAAATTATATAATTTATAACGAAATAATTTTAGTGAAGCGTTGGCTGTCTTTTTCTTGTTTAAGACCAATAAGTACATAAAATAGCTAACAATAAGTCTTACTGCCGAAAGGTTGTAAACTTCATTCGTATTCGGATTTGCCCACAATACCAAACGATCTCTAAACATTCTTTCACTTAAATCAGCGTGTTCTGCTGGCATTTGATCGCGATCATGCAATACAAAGGCGAGTGGGTAAATTGCGATAGATACATTATGAAACTGCGCTCGATGGCAATAATTATTATCTTCGCCATAATGATAAAATGTTGGGCTAAAACCACCCACAATTCGAAAACAGTCTTTTGATACTAGCCATGCGGCGGCATTCACAAAATTGGTTTGATATAGTTTATTTTCGACTTTATTTAAAAACACATCATTTACAAGATTTTTGGTATTGGGTGGCGATGCAAAACTTAAAAAATCGTTCTCTACATTTGCTCCTGTACCATCTAAATGGATGGGACTAATGATACCAAAATCTTTATTCAATTCGGCAACAGCAACTAATTTTGTTAGTGTATCTATTAAAACGTACGCGTCTTGATTTAATAAAAAAATACAGTCGGCATTGTGCTGAAGCGCATGCGATATTCCTTGATTATTGGCTTTACCAAAACCGGCATTATTTAAATTTTGAATTATAAATACGTCCGGAAAATTAGTAGTGATGTACTGCACCGTTCCGTCTGACGAATTATTGTCAACTACGATAATTTTTGTTGGATAATTTGAATTTTGTAATGATGTGATTGATTTAATAATCCAATCTTTATGCAAACCATTGTAAGTTACAAGCACCGTAAATACGACCATAGTGACACTTTTTTTGAATTAATTTTTATCTGATTTACCTTTGTTTATTAAATAAAGAGTGCACTGCTGCGATGCATCGATATACTATTCCAAACGATTTACCGTTGAGGATGCCTTCGTACTTTTGTACTTTTCCGTACAATTTGCTAATTGAGCCCAACTGCTCGGCAAAAAATTCATAGTGTTTTTTCTCGATGTATCTTAATGTTGCGGCATCATCTTTTATAAATTCGGTTAGCATTGACACCTCTTTGATGCGGTAATAAAAACAAATTTCCGAAAGTTTATAAACGCGACCACCCTTTTTTAATAACTGAATCCAAAATTCCCAATCTTCCAAACCTTTCAATAACTCTTCGTCGTAGCCACCAATTGTCAACCAATCTGTTTTTTTAAAAAAGGCTGTTGCAAAAATCACGTTGTTGATTGCTAAGTTTTTCAAATTAAAATCGCCTAGTTTTAAAAATTCATTTTTAATGCCAAACGTTTTTGCATTGCAATAAATTAAACTGTACTGGTTTTGAAATTGCTGGTATGCCAAGTACAAATAGTCGTTCGAAATATAGTCGTCGCTATCAAGTGGCAAAATCCATTCGCCCTGAGCGTGTTGAACTCCTAAATTTCGGGCTGCTGCTAGTCCTTTATTATTTTGAAATACATACGAAAATCGGTTGTCGCGTTGCAACCAATCGTTTGCAACTTCTTCGGTATTGTCTGGCGAACCGTCATTTACAATAATGCATTCCCAATTTTGATAAGTTTGGTTAAGTACCGATTGCAAAGCCTCAGACAAATATTGCGCTTGGTTGTAGCAAGGAACGATTATGGAAATTAAACTTTTCATTCAAAAATTTTTCTGTATTGTTCTTTAAAATCTCTAATATTAAAATTGTTAACAGCATAATTTCGGGCATTTGTTGCCAGCGAATTATAACACGCGTAATCGGAACTTATTTTATTTACAAGAACGATAACATTATCGGATTTAAAATCAATGGGTATAACAAATCCATTGAAATTTGTTTTTAGATGTTCGCTTATACTACCAACATCAGTTGCTACAACAGGTATACCTAACTCCATTGCCTCCAAAATTACTAACGGAAACCCTTCTTTGTCTGACGTTACAAATAGTAAGGATATCTCCGAAAACTCATTGCGAATTACTTCAGAATCGTTACAATTTTCAAAGAAAATCACATTCGGATTAAGGAGCTTAAAATTGCTAAAATTGTCACCTACGACCTTGGCTTTGGTATTTAATTTTGATGCAATTTCAAAAAATAATTCAGGTCTTTTTTCTTCGGAGTTGCGACCGACGAATCCAATTGTAAAATTTTCAAATCTTTTTTTAATTATGTTACAATCAAAATCTTTGATTTCAGTTCCGTTTGATATTACAATAAAATTACTTAAATACTTATTATCGATGTTGTACTTTTCGTAAAGTAATCGGTAATCGGTCAAAGTTCTATTATTTATTACAATCCGTGTATTAATATATTTAATAAATGGTAAAGAATAGTTCTCCATGCCAGTGCCTGGGGCGGAAAATGCATGTGTTAGATCAATTTTCTTAATATTTTTCTTTAAATAGGGCAACAAATTATAAAAAACCCGTGTATTACATCCAAACACATTTACTTGAGTAAAAATGGACAAAAAATTAATGTAAGTAA